>NZ_JAIUHI010000014.1:0-202272 GCF_020165035.1 Mesorhizobium sp. CA6
GAATCCCTCCTCGCCGGATATCCGCATGGAATCACCGATCCGATTCTGTGCAAAGCCCTTCTTGTGGGAGAAGGTGGCCGCGAAGCGGCCGGATGAGGGGTGCTGGACGGAGCGAGGCGCTGGCGTTTGGGCACAACGGTGCTGCCAGGCGAAAGCCACCGCCAAGCTGGAGCACCCCTCATCCGTCTCGGCGCTTCGCGCCGATCCACCTTCTCCCACAGGGGGAGAAGGGAAAGCGCTAGATCATGTCCGACAGATCCGAGAACGCCATCGCCTTGCGCAGCACCTCGGCGAAGCGTTCGCCGGCGATTTCCTTGTCGCCGCTGTTGTCGATCGAGGTCACGTCCGGTCCCGTCAGCTTGACGCTGGTGCTGCGCGCCAGGCGGGCAAGCACCTCGCCGCGCGATTCGCGGCCGCGCGCGGCGAGCCGTTCGGCGAGGATCTCCGGCGTGGCGGTGATCTCGACCACGGCCAGGTTGGCGTAGCGTTCGCGCAGCGCCGGTATGACCGCGCGGGAGACATTCGCCACGGCTACATGACCATTGGCGACCGCCCAGTCGACATCGGCCGGCAGGCCATAGCGCAGGCCGTGCGCGTCCCAGCACAGCGAGAAGGCGCCGTCGGCCTCCGCCTCGGCAAAGGCGGCATCGGCCAGCGTGTCGTGGTCCTCGCTTGCCGTGTCGCTCGGCCTGGTGATGACACGGCGCACGAATTCCAGCCGCGTCTCCCCGGCAAAGCGCGCCTTGGCGTAGCCGATCAGCGTGTCCTTGCCGGCGCCGCTCGGCCCCACCACCGCGACGAAGACGCCGTTGCGGATCGGCAGGCTGTCGGCCAGCTCGCGCTCGATGAGGGCCGAGACCATCATGCGACCCGGCTGCCCTGACGCCACACGGTGCGAACGACCGGCACATGGTCGTCCACGCGCACCCGCACCAGGTCGGCACGGCGGCCGGGCTCGATGACGCCGCGGTCGGCGAGGCCGATCGCTTCGGCCGGGTTCTTCGAGACCATCGCGACCGCCTGCGGTAGCGAGATGCCCTCGACGACATCGCCGAGGAAGAAGGCCGACTGGATCAGGCTGAAGGGGATGTAGTCGGATGAAAGGATGTCCAGCAGGCCGTCGGCGGCAAGCGTGCGCGCCGAGACATTGCCGGAATGCGAGGCGCCGCGCATGACGTTCGGCGCGCCCATCAGCACCCCGAGGCCCGCGGCTTTCGAGGCCTTGGCCGCCTCTTCTGTCGTCGGGAACTCGGCGACGCGCACGCCCTGCTCGATCGCCTCGTCGACATGGCCGGCGGTCGCGTCGTCATGGCTCGCCAGCACGATGCCGCGCTCCTGGCAGGCGGCCGAGATGAAGACGCGGTTCGGACCGGAATTGCGGGCCGATTCGGCCATCCGCTTCTCGCAGAATTTCTGGAAGTCGCGGTCCGTCAGCTTCAGCTTGCGCTGGTAGTAATAGGCATAGGTCTCGAGGTTGACGAACTGGCGCTGTCCGGGCGCATGGTCCATCAGCGAGGCGAGCTTAACCCGCTCGTCGGTCTCGAAATTGGCGAAAGCCTCGAGGCAGTCCGGCGCCGAGACCTCGCAACGCAGGTGGATGAAATGGTCGGCCCTGAGCCGATCCTGGCGCACGCTGTCCTCGATGGCGTCGGCCAGCTTGCGAACGTCGTCGGATTTCAGGTCGGCATCCTCGTCCATGCCGACGCGCAGGGCGTCGAGCACCGTGGTGATGCCGGCGGTCGCGACCTGGGCGTCATGGGCAAGCACGGCGGCGATCGGGTTCCAGCGCACTTTCGGGCGCGGCGCGTAATGACCTTCGAGGTGATCGGTGTGCAGCTCGACGAGACCCGGGATGATGTAATCGCCGCCCATGTCCTCGCCGGCGCGGACGGCACCGGGCTCGACGGCGGCAATCAGGCCGTCGCGCAACAACAGCGAGCCCTTGACGATTTCGTCGGGCAACACGATGCGGGCATTGGTGAGAACGGTTTCGGCGGTCATCTCGGGCGGTCCTATCTCAAGCAGTCGTTTCAGAGCAATTCCAGGAAAAGTGCTTTGCGGTTTTCCGTCCGGAATTGCGTAAACAAAAAGATAGGGCGGTTCAGCGTTTCCGCGGATCCGTCCTATGCGGTCTTGCGGGCGGGGCTGCGGCCAAGCGCATGATGGGAAAGCACCATGAACGGGGCGCCGGGCTCGCTTTCGACGAACAATGTCAGCGCATCCACCGGCACGGGCTGCCGCAGCACGTCGGCGAACAGGCCGTCGATCGCTGCACGAAGACGTGGGCTTTCCTGTGGCCCGACCCGCCCCGACAGCGTCATGTGGAAGCGGAACGTGTCAAAGACGTAAGGATAGCCCCATTGGCAAAGGTTGCGAAACTCGTCCGGCTTCAGCGCATCGGGGCTGCGGCGCTCGATCTCGGCCTCGGTCAGCGGCGCGCGGAACGGATCGAAGGCGCGCACCACCTCGCCGGCGAAATCGTTGAGCGGCGCGAACTGCGCTTCCGGCACCAGCGCGAAAAAGCCGTCGATTTGGCCGACGACCAGACGCGGGATGATCACAGGCGGCGTCGCCTCGGCGAAAGCGTCGAGCGCGGCGCGCAGCGAGGCTTCCGTCTCGTCCGGCGCCAGCCGGAACGGCGCTTTCAGGGTCGCGTGGAATCCGTAGCGCCGGGCAGAGGCAGTATGGAAAGCGACTTCCGCGGCCGACAGATCGCCTACGGCCTCGACCGGCCGCGTCGCCGCGCCAAACGGGTCGCGGCCCAGCCAGTTGGCGGCAATGCGCGCCAGCTTCTCGTCCTGCCCCGGGGTGTAGTAGATCGCGTAGCGCATGGGCGTTCCTCGTCAAGCGCGCTGCGCGCCCCAAAGGAATATGCGACGCGCTTCAAGTCATTGTCTTGGCAAGTCGTGGCCCAAACGCCGGAGCGCTTGCGGCGACATGCACCGGAACCGCTGCCATAGGTGATTTCCATGACGGATTGACGAAGCTTTCGTGGGTTTTCGAAGGCAAGTCCAGCACGGAGCTCGTTAGCCGACGATTTTTCCGGGCTGGACCAACGGCTTTGCCGGCGTGTCGATCAGGCCTTCATCAGCCATTCATGCTCGGGCGCGTTGTGGAATTTCCACGTCCGCTTCGGTCCGGCCATGACGTTGAGGTAATAAAGATCGTAGCCGTGGCAGGCGGCGCAGGGATGATAGCCCTTGGGCACCAGCACGACGTCGCCGTCCTCGATCGCCATCGCCTCGTCCAGCTCGCGCACGCCGTTGCGGTCGGCATCGGTGTAGACGCGTTGGAAGGCAAAGCCCTGCGGCGGGTTGAGGCGGTGATAATAGGTCTCCTCGAGATAGGATTCGGCCGGCAGATTGTCCTGGTCGTGCTTGTGCGGCGGATAGCTCGACGTGTGGCCGCCGGGCGTGATCACCTCGACCACCAGCAGCGAATCAGCCGGCTTGCCCTCGGGCAGGATGTTGGTGACGTAGCGCGTGTTGGTGCCCTTGCCGCGCACCTCCTGGCCGAGATCGTCAGGTCCGATGACGCGCACCGGCAGACGGCCACCGAGGCCAGGCGCCGAGCAGACGGCGAGTTCCAGCTCGGTATCGGCGGTCACCGACCAGTCGGCGCCTTGCGGCACATAGACCGACCACGGCTTGCCTTCGAAGGGCGACATGCGCTCGCCGAGCAGGCCGAGATCCTTGCCGCCGGCCGATGCCTTGCCCTTTCCGGTGACGAACACCAGGCAGACCTCGCGCTCGCCGGTTTTGCCGGACACCGTCTCGCCCGGACGAAGCCGATGCAGGTCGAAACCGACATAGGTCCAGCCGGCGCTTTGCGGCGTGACATGAGCGACATGGCCGTGGCCCTTGTCGGCCTTGACGAGCAGTTTCGACATTTTTGTCTCTCCTATTCCGTTGGCCTTCGTTGGTTGCGGATCAAAGATCTTGCCGGCTGACAGAACCAGCACAACCTTCGAGATTGGCCGAGGCCTCCAAACTTCGTCATTCTAGGGCGAAGCAGGAGCGCAGCGACGTAGCGGAGACCCTAGAATCCATGCCGTTACCTCAATCGAAGGGCGCTGCGGAGCAGAATTCTGTACCGCAGCGGCTGCTTCGAAGTCACGGAATGGATCCTAGGGTCTGCGCTACGTCGCTGCGCTCCTTGCTGCGCCCTAGGATGACGAAGCGAGGGGCGTTTCGGCTAATCGCCAACGCATGCGATCCGCCATGCACGCAGTATCCGATCCGTAGACGCTTCTGAGCCATGAATTAGTCACTCCTTCGGTCCGGGTTCGGCCTTGTTCTCCTCAATCGGCTTATAGAGATAGAAAAACTGCCACACCGCATAGCCGGCGAAGCCCAGCGCGATGACGCCCCAGAACGGCGTGCCGGACGCGAATTCGATCACCGACCAGACCAGGCAGACCGCGACGACCGCGATACGGCGCCACAGCGGCCGGAAGAAGGGATGCTCATAGTCTTTCATCGCGCCAATCCAGGATTTGCCCAAAGCACAACGGATAAACCGGGCGCCCCGACTAATCCACTGCTCAGGCCGGAAAACCCTGCGTCTCGACCGTATAGCCGGCGGCCGTCATCACCCGCATAAGTTCCTTGTGGCCGACCTGGGCCATCTTGAGCGGCGGGTTCTTCTTCGGATCCTGCTCGGCCTCGACCACGAACCAGCCTTCATAGCCATGATCGGCGAAACGCTGGACAATCGCCCCGAAGTCGAGTGAGCCGTCGCCCGGCACGGTGAAGGCGCCGAGCGCCACGGCGTCGAGGAAGGACTGTTTCGTGCGGTCGAGCCTGTCGATCACGCCCATGCGAACATCCTTCACATGGACGTGGTTGATGCGCTTGTGGTGATTGTCAATGGCGCGCAGCACGTCGCCGCCGGCAAAGGCGAGATGGCCGGCATCGAGCAGCAGCGGAATGCCTTCGCCGGAGTTGCGCATGAAGGCGTCGAGCTCCGGTTCGGTCTCGACCACCGCCGCCATGTGGTGATGGTAGGAGAGCGGCATGCCTTGCTCAGCGCACCACTCGCCGAACTCGGTGACGCGCCGGCCATAAGCCTTCATCTCGTCGGCGGAAAGTTTCGGCTTGGTGGCCAGAGGCTTGGAGCGGTCGCCCTGGATGGACCGGCCGACCTCGCCATAGACGATGCAGGGCGCATCGACCGCCTTGAACAGGTCGATCATCGGCTGGATGCGGTCCTTGTTCCGGGAGATGTCCTCGTTGACAAGCGTGCCTGAGAACCAGCCGCCGCAAAGCGTGACGTCGGCCTCCTTCAGGATCGGCAGCATCACCTTCGGATCATTGGGGAAGCGGCGGCCCATCTCCATACCGGTGAAGCCGGCCGAGCGCGACTGGCGCAGGCATTCTTCCAGCGACACGTCATCGCTCAATTCCACGAGATCGTCATTCCACCATGCGATGGGGGACATGCCCAGTTTGGCTTTCAAGTCGTCACTCCAATGTCGGTTCGTTGCGAGCCGGTTCAGCCCTTACGGCTGCCCACAGCTTCCTCATATTTCTTGCGCGCGGCGTTGACTTCGCGTCGCGACGAGACTTCCGGCACGGCGACGTCCCACCAATGGCCGCCGGCCTCGGTCGACACCAGCGGATCGGTGTCGATCACCAGCACCGTCGTCCTGTCATTCTTCTTCGCCTTGGCCAGTGCCGTCTCCAGCTCGGCGATCGACGCTACCTTCTCGGCCACGGCACCTAAGCTTGCCGCGTGCGCGGCGAAGTCGACGTCAGGCATCACCTCGTGGCGGGCGTCCTTCAAGAGGTTGTTGAAGTTGGCGCCGCCGGTCGCCATCTGCAGCCGGTTGATGCAGCCATAGCCGCGATTGTCGAGCAAAACGATGGTGAGCTTCAGGCCAAGCATCACCGAAGTGGCGATCTCGGAATTGAGCATCAGATAGGAGCCGTCGCCGACCATGACGACGACCTCCTGGTCGGGCTTCGCCATCTTGACGCCGAGCCCGCCGGCGATCTCGTAGCCCATGGTCGAGAAGCCGTATTCGGCATGGTAGGAGCCCGGCGCGCCGGCCTGCCAGAGCTTGTGCAATTCGCCGGGCAGACCGCCCGCGGCATGCAGCATCGTGACGCCCGAGCCCATGGCGCGCTGCACGGCGCCGATCACTTGCGCATCGGACGGATAGGCGGCGTTGGTCGAGGCCGTCACCTTGGCGGCGGCGGCCTGCCACTCCGTCTTGCCCTTCAATGCATTGTCGGTCCACGCGGCCGGCGCCTTCCAGCCCTTCAGCGCGGCGGACAGCTCGGCAAGGCCCTCGGCCGCGTCGGCGACCAGCGGCAGCGCCCAATGCTTGCCGGCGTCGAAACCTTGCGTGTTCAGGCCGATGATGGTGCGGCCGGCATTCTTGAACAGCGCCCAGGAGCCGGTGGTGAAATCCTGCAGCCTGGTGCCGACCGCAAGCACGACATCGGCCTCTTCCGCCAGCCGGTTGGCGGCCGACGTGCCGGTGACGCCAACGGCGGCCATGTTGAGCGGATGGTTGTCGGGCAACGAGGATTTGCCGCCCTGTGTCTCGCAGACCGGAATGCCAGCGCCCTGCGCCAGCTTGGCGAGCTCGTCCGAAGCCTGCGAATACAGCACCCCGCCGCCCGCGATCACCAGCGGCTTCTTGGCGCCCTTCAGCGCCGCGACGGCTGCCGCCAGCTCGTTGCGGTCCGGGCGCAGCCGGCGCGGTGTCCAGACACGCTCGGCGAACAGGCTTTCGGGATAATCATAGGCCTCCGCCTGCACGTCCTGGCAGAGCGACAGCGTCACCGGGCCGCATTCGGCCGGATCGGTCAGCACCTGCATGGCGCGACTCAGTGCCGGGATGATCTGCTCCGGCCGGGTGATGCGGTCGAAATAGCGCGATACGGGCCGGAAGCAGTCATTAACGCTCGCCGTGCCGTCGGAGAAATCCTCGGCCTGCTGCAGCACGGGGTCGGGCAGGCGGTTGGCGAAGACATCGCCGGGCAAAAACAGGACGGGCAACCGGTTCACATGCGCGAGCGCGGCCGCCGTCACCATGTTCAGCGCGCCGGGGCCGATCGAAGAGGTCGCGGCCATGAAGCGGCGGCGGAAGTTCGCCTTGCCGTAGGCAATCGCGGCATGCGCCATCGCCTGCTCGTTATGGGCGCGGAAAGTCGGCAGCTCGTCGCGGACCTGGTAGAGCGCCTCGCCGATGCCCGCGACATTGCCATGGCCGAAGATGGCCCAGACGCCGCCGAAGATCGGCACCTTCTTCCCGTCGATCTCGGTCATTTGCCCGCTGAGGAAGCGGGTCAGCGCCTGCGCCATCGTCAGGCGGATTGTCTTGCTCATGGTGTCTCCTCCGCAGTCCTTCAGCGGTCTTGTTATGCGGCCTTGCGGCCGCGCGCGGCAAGCCATGCCTCGGTCAACTGCTCGAAACGCGCGGCCATGTCGGCGATCGCCTCGTCATCCGACATCCTGCCGGCCAGCCATCGTTCGGCGGCGTTGACGAAGATGGTGCGGCCGACGGCAAAGCCCTTGACGATCGGCGCATTGGCGGTGGCGGCAAACGCCGCGACCAGCTCGTCCTGCGGCGCTTCCAGCCCGAGCAGCACCACGCCACGGCACCAAGGATCGTTCCTGACGATCACCTGTTCGATCTTCGCCCAGGCGCCTGCGGAAGCCTGCGGCTCGAGCTTCCACCAGTCCGGCTTGATGCCCAGCGCATAGAGCTCTTCAAGCGCGCGCGGAATGGTGGTGTCGTCGAGCTTGCCATGCTTGCCGGCGATGATCTCGACCAGCAGTTCGCGGCCGACCTTCCGCGCCGCCTCGAACAGCGCGCGCAGCTTCTGCTGCTGCTCGCTCTTCAGCGCTTCCGGGTCGTCCGGGTGATAGAAGCATAGGCATTTGATGCAATGGTCGACAGGCCATTCGGTGAGCTGCGAGCCGATATCCTGCGAAAACTCGAAACGCAGCGGCCGCGATCCCGGAAGCTCAACCGGGCGGCCGAGCCAGGCGAAGGGATGGCGGGCGAATTCGAACATGGCGTCGCGGCCATATTTCTCGTCGATCAGCATGCCATAACCGTCGCGGCCCGCGGCGACCTTTGCCGCCGCCTTGACGGTGAGCACCTTGAAATCGGGGATGCGCGCAACGTCGGCGCCAACCCTGGCCGCCACGTCTTCCAACTGGACGCGATGATCGCAGGCCAAAGCCATCAGCGAGGGGATGTCGCGCCGCCGCGTCGTTGCCCAGTGGACGTGGTTGATCGCCTCGTCCTTGCGCAGCGCCAGGTGTTTGCTGCCGTTCTTTAAAAAGAACTGCAGCTCCTCGAAGGTCGGGTATTCCGGCGCGCAGAGCAGGCGCGACACGGCGAAGGCGCCGCAGGCATTGGCCCAGGTCGCGGCGGTGGCAAAGCTCTCGCCGCCGAGCCAGCCGCGCAGGAAGCCCGACATGAAGGCGTCGCCGGCTCCGAGCACATTGTAGATCTCGATCGGAAAACCCTTGCCGACGATGCCGTCCTCGAGGTCCTCGCTGATCGGGCCGTCATAGACGATGCAGCCCTTGGCGCCGCGCTTGAGCACGATGGTGGCCGAGGACAGCGCGCGGATCGTCTTCAGCGCGCTCAGGCAATCGTCGGCGCCGGAAGCGATCATGATCTCTTCCTCGGTGCCGACGATGAGATCGCAATCCGGCAGCACGGTCTTCAGCTGCGCCGAGACGCGGTCCGACTTGACATAGCGCTCGAAGCCCTCGGCATGGCCGGCAAGGCCCCAAAGGTTCGGGCGGTAGTCGATGTCGAACACCACCTTGCCACCACGGGCCTTCATCAGGCGGATCGCCTTGCGCTGGGCTGCATCGGAATTGGGCCGCGAGAAATGCGTGCCGGTGACGACCACCGAGCGCGCCGAGGCGATGAAGGCCTCGTCGATATCCTCCTCGGCCAGCGCCATGTCGGCGCAGTCGGAACGGTAAAAGATCATCGGCGAGACGCCTTCGCTCTCGACCGAAAGCAGCACCAGCGCCGTCAGCCTCTCCTTGTCGGTCTTCAGCCCGTCGACCGAGACGCCCTCGCGCTTGAGCTGCTCACGGATGAAGCGGCCCATCTGCTCGTCGCCGACGCGCGTCAGCAGCGCCGAGCGCAGGCCGAGCCTTGCCGTGCCGACGGAAATATTGGCCGGGCAGCCGCCGACGGATTTGGCGAAAGAGGTGATGTCCTCCAGCCGCGAGCCGATCTGCTGGCCATAGAGATCGACCGAGGCGCGGCCGATGGTGATGACGTCGAGCGGCGGGTATTTCCCTTCCACGGCTTCGCCCATTCGAACCTCCCATCGGCCTTGTTTTGCAGAGCAGCGTCGTTTTGGACAGCGCGCGCCGGCGACGGCGTGGTGTCGTCAATATGAAATATTAATTCCAATCTACAGTCAATATGGAATGAGCATTCCCGAGCCGAAAAGCGCTCATCTGGGAGGCTCAGCCCTTGCGTCGGCGCCCGGTCTCGCGGCGTTTCTCGCCCACGGCGACAGTCAGCGCCATGGCCAGCGCCATCGTCGCCGAGATCGAGCGGAAGCCGCCGAAATCGGCCTCGGCGACCTCGAACCAGACCTTGGCGAATTGCGCCAGCGGCGAGAAGGACGAGTCGGTGATCGCCACGATCGGCACGCCCTGCTCGGCGATCGAGCGCGTCTCCTCGATGGTCGCCGGCGCGTAAGGCGAGAAGCTGATGGCGATGACGGCGTCGCGCGGCGTGGCGAAGCCGATCATCTCGGCGTTCAGCCCCGCGGCCGATTCCACCAGTTGGTTGCGGATCTTGAGCTTGCCCAGCGCATAGGCGATGTAGGACGCCACCGGATAGGAGCGGCGCTTGGCCAGCACATAGATCGTCTCGGCCTTAGCCAGGAGCGCCACCGCCTCCTCGAAATGGGCATCGTTGAGCGAGCGCGAAATGTCGCCCAGCGAGGTGCTGGCGGCGGCGACGAAGCCGTCGAAGATCGCCCGATGCCCGCGGCCTTCCTCGGCCTTGGCGCGCAACGCCGCCAGCCGCTCGTCATAAGAGGAGTTGCGCTCGCGCAGACGCTCGCGGAAAACCTGCTGCAGGCTGGTGAAGCCGTCGAAGCCGAGCTGCTGGGCAAAACGGATCAGCGTCGAGGGCTGCACGCCGGCCGAGGCGGCGATGCTCGCCGCCGTGCCGAAGGCGATGTCGTCGGGATTGTCGAGCGCATAGGCGGCGATCTGCGCGATGCGCTTGGGCAGGCTCGCGCGTCTGTCCAGGATCGTCGCGCGCAGCGTTTCGAAATCGCGAGGCACCCGTTCGTCCATCGTCGCTCCGCCCACGCTCATAAGGTTTGTCTCTCTCCTGCCTCATCATAGCGAGTTCGCGCAAGAACACCATAAAAAATGATTTAGATATTCCATTCTTTATCAAAATAGACTAATTCATCCACGCATACTTTCCTTTATCCTGGAGACAATCGACATGGTCGGAGTGGGCCTCATCGGCACTGGCTTCATGGGCAAGTGCCACGCCATCGCCTGGAACGCGGTGGGCGCCGTCTTTCCCGATGTCGACAAGCCGAAACTGGTGCATCTGGGCGAGGTGAATGACGAGCTTGCCAAACGCAAAGCTGCCGAGTTCGGCTTCGCAAAAGGCTCCGGCGACTGGCGCGCCGTGGTCGAGGATCCGGACGTCGAGATCGTCTCGCTGACCACGCCGAACCAGTTCCACCCGGAAATGGCGATCGCCGTCCTCGAAGCCGGCAAGCATCTGTGGTGCGAGAAGCCGATGGCGCCGAGTTTCGCCGAGGCCGAGGCGATGGCGAAGGCCGCGAGGACATCCGGCAAGGTCGCCGTGCTCGGCTACAACTACATCCAGAACCCCGCCATCCGCCATATCGGCGCGCTGCTCGAGGAAAAGATCATCGGCGACGTCAATCTCGTGCGCATCGAGATGGACGAGGATTTCATGGCCGACCCGGAGGCGCTGTTCTTCTGGAAACACGAGGCTTCGTCCGGCTATGGCGCGCTCGATGATTTCGCCGTGCATCCGCTGTCGCTGATCAAGGCGCTGTTCGGCCGCGTCTCGCGCGTCATGTGCGACATGGTCAAACCCTATGCCGATCGCAGGACCGCTTCCGGCGCCCGCCGCGCGGTCGAGACCTATGACATCGCCAGCGTCTTGATGCGTCTCGAGAACGGCGTCGCCGGCACGCTTTTGGTCAACCGCTCGGCCTGGGGCCGCAAGGGCCGCATCGCCATTCAGATCTTCGGCTCGAAGGGCTCGATCCTCTACGACCAGGAGCGGATGAACGAGTTCCAGCTCTACCTCACCGCCGACCGGCCGACCGAGCAGGGCTACCGCACTATCCTGGTGGCGCCGCACCACAAGCCCTACGATTCCTTCCTGCCGGCGCCTGGCCACGGCCTCGGCTTCAACGACCTCAAGATGATCGAATGCCGCGAGCTCCTGATGCGCATCGCTGGTAAGCCGGCCCGCATCATCGACTTCGACGAGGGGCTGGAGATCGAGCGCACCGTGCATGCCATGGCCCGTTCGTTCCAGGAGCAGCGCTGGGTTAATGTGAGATAGGCCTGCCGGCCATCGAGGCCGCCGCAACGGGCGGTGATCACCTACCAATGCAGGACCGGATCTGAGCATTCAGGCCAGGTTGATGGCGACATTGCGCAGCAGCGCCACGGATTTGCGCATGCCTTCCATCGGCGACAGCATCATGTCCTCATGCTCGATCGACAGCACGTCGTCATAGCCGGCCTGCTTCAGCGCGGTGCAGAACTGCCGCCACCAGGTCTCGCCGTGGCCGTAGCCCAGCGTGATGTAATTCCAGGCCCTTTCGGCAAACTGATTTGGCGGGCGCGCATCGAGCGTGCCGTCGACGGCCGCCGGTATCGGTTCGATGCGTGTGTCCTTGGCGTGGACATAGTAGATGGCCGAGCCAAGCTTGCGCACGGCGGCAATGGGATCGGCGCCCATCCACATCGGATGGCTCGGATCGTAGTTGGCGCCGACCGTCTCGCCGACCGCATCGCGCAGCCGGAACAGCGTCTGGACATTGTATACGGCCTGATGTCCATGCAGTTCCAGGCAAAGCTTCCTGATGCCCAGATTGTTCGCAAATCCGACGAGATCGCGCCAATACGGGACGATGCAATCGTCCCACTGGTAGCGCTGGATGTCGGCGCATTCGGGCGGCCAGTCGGTGATGATCCAGTTGGGATTGGTGTCGCCGGGTCCGCCCGGCAGCCCGGACATCATCACCACCCGGTCGATGCCCATCAGGCTCGCCAGCCGGATTGTGTCCTCGGTCACTTGGCGATGCTGCTTGCCCTGCGGTCCCGGATGCAGCGGGTTGCCGGAGCAGTTAAGCGCCGCGATCGTCAGCCTGTGGTCGCGAACCTTGGCGACGAATTCGGTTCGGGTCGTCTTGCTGTCCAGCATGGCGGCCAGATCGATGTGCGGCGCCGACGACCAGTTGCCGCAGGCGAACTCCAGCGTCTCCAGTCCGAGATCGGCCGAGGCGCGCAGCATCTCGTCGAAGGACAGGTTGCCGAGGCTGTCGGTGATCATGCCAATCTTCATTTCGGAAACTCCCGCTTATTTCGGACCATCCGCTCACAGCTCTACGGGTTCGAACCTGCCGGACCGGGCCGACGCTAGCGCTGCCTCGCAGAGGATCATGGCCTTGCGCCCATCGCTGGCCGTGACCGCCGGACTCCTGCCCGTCTCGACACAGGTGATGAAGTGATCGATCTCGGCGGCGTAGGATTCCGCATAGCGTTCGACGAAGAAGTAGTAGGGCTTGTCGCGCGATATACCTTTGCTGCCGTACCTTTCCACAGAGGTCGGCAGCCGGTTGCCGGCCTGCAGCATGCCGTCGGCGCCGTGCACCTCGATGCGCTGGTCGTAGCCGTAGGCGGCCCTGACGCTGTTGTTGATGTGACATTGCCGGCCGGACGCCGTTCGCAGGATGAACATCGCCGTGTCGTAATCGCCGAGCTTCCTGTATTGCGGCGCCACCAGCGAGGAGCCGGTCGCGAAGAGCTCCACAGGCTCTTCGCCAAGCATGTTCCGCGCCATGTCGAAATCGTGGATGGTCATCTCGCGAAAGACGCCGCCGCCTCCGGCCAGCGCTTCCTCGGTCTCCGGTTCGGGATCGCGGCTGGTGATGATGACCTGCTCGACGGCGCCGATCTCGCCTCCATCGAGGCGCTCCTTCAGCGCCCGGAAGCTCGGATCGAAGCGGCGGTTGAAGCCGATCTGGAACGGCACGCCGGCTTTCGCGACAGCGGCCAGGCATTCATCCGTGCGCTTGAGGTCGAGGTCGATCGGTTTCTCGCAGAAGATCGCCTTGCCTTGCGCCGCCGCGGCCATGGCAAGCTCCGCGTGCGTGCGCGTGGCCGAGGCGATGAACACCATTTTCACTGCCGGATCGTTCATAACGGTCTCGGTGTCCACGATCTCGGCGCCGGTTACGGCGGCGACCTTCTCGGCCGCCTCGCGATTGGGATCGACGACGTAGCGCAGCCGCACCTTCGGGTGGCGCGCGAGATTGCTCGCATGCACGCGGCCGATCAGCCCCACCCCGAACAGACAAACATCCATCATGCGTTCGACTTTCTCATCAGGCCGCTCCAGCGCTGCCCGCCGGTTCGTGTATCCGAGCGGCAATCATTTCACCGCGCCCATGGTCAGCCCGCGCACCAGATGCCGCTGCACCAGGAGTGCGAAGAAGACGATCGGCAACGCGCCGATGACGCCGGCGGCCGCCATCGAGGCCCAGTCGGTATCGATGCGCCCGATGAGTGTGGCGGTGCCGCGCGGCATGGTCATCGCCCGCGGCGTCGCGGTCAGCGCCAGCGCGAAAAGGAATTCGTTGAAGGTGACCAGCACGGCGAAGATCGCGGTGGCCGCGAGCCCCGGTGCCGCCAATGGCAGCGTGATGCGGCGGAAGGCGCCGAAGCGTGAATCGCCGTCCACCATCGCAGCCTCCTCGAGATCGACGGGGATCTCGCGGAAGAAGCTCTCCATCATCCAGACGCAGAAGGTGACGTTGAAGGCGGTGTAGGTGGCGATCAGTCCGAGCCAGCTGTCGAGCAGCCCGAGGCTCAGCATCAAGAGATAGATGGGTATCAGGATCACCACCGGCGGGATGATGCGCAGTGTCAGGAGGAAGAGCCCGATCTTGCGCTCCGCGGCGAATGGCAGGCGGAACCTCGCGATCGCGTAGGCGCCCATCGCGCCGAAGACCAGCGCTATCGCGACCGAGAAGAAGGTGACCACCACCGAGTTCGTCAGGTAGGAGCCGAACTGCTTTTCGGTGAACAGCCTGACGTAATTGTCGAGCGTCGGCACATGCGGATAGAGCGTGCCTTCCTGCGTGATCTCGCGGTTGGACTTGAGCGAGGTGGACACCAGCCAGTAGATCGGCAGCAGCACCACTGCCAGCACGAAAATGGTGGTGAGGATGCGCGCCAGGCGGGTGCTCATGATGCGTCCACCCTGCGCAGGAGCCTGATGGCGCTGAAGGCGAGCGCGAGCACGACGAGGCCGATCGTCACGAACAACGCCGCCGCGTATCCGGTCTGCTGGAATTTGAAAGCGGTGTCGTAGCCATAGATCGAGATCAGCCTCGTCGCTTCGCCCGGCCCGCCACGGGTCAGCACGAAAACCTGGTCGAAGGTGCCGAAGGCATCGATGGTGCGGAGCACGATGGCGACCGCCAGCACCGGCCGCATCATCGGGAAGGTGAGATCGGCGAAGACGCGCCAGGACCCGGCGCCGTCGACGCGCGCCGCCTCGAACGGCTCGTGCGGCAGCGACTGCAGGCCGGCGAGCAGGATCAGGAACATCAGCGGCGTCCACTCCCAGACGTCGAGCACGACAAGGCCGATGAAGGCATTGAGCGGGTTTCCGAGGATCTGGACCCCACCGCCGCCCGTGGCCTCTGAGAGCGCCGTCAGCATGCCGGCATCGCTGGCGTAGATCAGCCTGAACAGGATGGCGACGACGACCGGCGTGATCACCATGGGAATGATCAGCACCGTCCTGAGCAGCCGAATGCCGCGGAATTCGTGCAGGCAGAACAAGGCAAGCGCGAAGCCCAGCACTGCCTCGATCGAAACCGACAGCGCCACGAACTTGACCGTGACCCACAGCGAATTCAGGAACTGTGCGTCGCTCCAAAGCTGCACATAGTTCCGGAAGCCGACATGGGCGACCGGCGAGCCGTAGCGGTAAGCCCTGGTGCTGGCGCGCAGCCCGTCCCAGAGCGGGTAGACGAGCACGCCGAGCACGATCGTCAGGCCCGGCGCCAGCATGAGATAGGGGAGGGCGAGGTCGAGCCCCGCCCCCTGCAGGCGATATTTGCGTGCCTGCATGCCGGTTTGCATCAGTAGTACCCGGCCGTGGTCAGATAGTCCTTGACCTGCTTGGCCGCCGTGTCCAGGGCCGCACCGCCGCCGGAGCCGGCCTGCAAAGCCTTGTTGAGCTCGATGCCGAGCAGTTCCTCGACCTTCGCCCAGTCGGGGGTGCGCGGCCGCGGCAGCGCGCCGGCGTCGAGCTGCTGCAGGGCGACCGGTATCAGTCGATTGCCGGGCTTGGCGATGCCGAAGGCGCTGCGCTTGACCGGGATCGAGCCCGCCTCCGAGAGCTTGGCCTGAGTTTCGGCGCTGACGTACCACTTCAGGAACTCGATCGAATTCGCCTTGTTGGGCGCTGATTTCGGCACGCCGGCGATGAAGATGCCCATCTGGGCGATCGCCTTTTCCTGCTTGGGCACAACGCCGAAATCGAGCTTGCCGGCCACCTTGGTCTGGGCGGGGTCGTCCGCCTTCAATGCGTTGCCCGAATATTGGATGATCGCCCCTGCCTCCCCGCCGAGGATTGCCGCGCCCTCCTGGTCGGAGTCGAACTCGACCACGCCGCTCGGCGCGTTCTGCTTCATCGTGCCGACGAAGAAATCGGCCGAGGCCTTGCCTTCGGCCGAATTGAAGATCGGGTTCCACTTGTCGTCGAAGAAGGAGCCGCCGAACGACAGGAAGACCGGATACCAGCTGGTGACGATCGGGTTGCCGGAAACGCCGCGGAAGACGACCGGGTATTTGATCTTGCCGGCCGCGACGCCTTCCTTGCCCTTGGCGATCACCTCGTCCCAGGTCTTGGGCGCACCGCCGGTGAAGACGTCGTTGCGATAGGTCAGCGTCTGCAGGTCGCCGACGAAGGGCACGCAGATCAACGTCGGCTTGGCGTTCTCGAAGCCCTTGACGCGCGGCCCCTTCTGCGGCGGCCAATAGCCCATGTCGATCATCGCGCCGATCCAGTCCTTGTCCGACCCATCGATGCCTCCGGCGCCAAGATCCTCGAGCACGTTGGCGGCGCCGAACTGCGGCACCCATGGGTCGTCGAGCAGGTAGAGGTCATACTGGCCCGCGCCGCTTTGGGCGTCGGCGAACCACTTCTCGAGTGTCACCCCGTATTCGTCCTCGAGGAACTGGATGTCGAAGCCCTGCTCCTTGGCCAGCGGGATGATCTTTTCCTTGAACGGCGTCAGGCCGCCATCGGCGAAGGCGCCGATGATCACCTTCTTTCCGGCGGCGCGAGCAGGCATCGGCAGGCCAAGCGTGGTGAGGGCGGTGGTCGCCAAAGCCAGGCCAAGCCCACCCTTGATGACGGAGCGGCGAGTAAGTCTGCTGGAATGCATCATGTCACTCTCCCATTGTTGTTGACCCTGTGGACGGCTGTCAGGCCGTCCGAATTGAAGAAACAGGCGTTCGCCGGGTCGAAGGCGACGCCGATGCTTTCACCCACTACGCCCCTGAAATCGCGGCCGGCCCGGACCGAGACGTTGCCGCCTTCGAGGCGGACATTGACCAGCGTCTCGTTGCCCATCGGTTCGACGACGTAGATTTCGCCGGGCAGGGCATCGGGTGTGCCGACGCCGGCAGCGCTGCAGTCCTCCGGCCGGAGGCCGATTTCGGCGACGGAGGCGGCGCGGCAGGCAGCAAGCCGCGCGGCGTCCAGTGGGACGACCTTGCCGGCCACGATGACGCCTTGCTCGCAAAGCGTTGCCGGCAGGATGTTCATCGGCGGGTTGCCGACGAAGGTGGCGACGAAGCGGTTTGCCGGGCGGTCGTATATCTCGATGGGCGGCGCCATCTGCTGGAGCTCGCCGCCATGCATGACGGCGACGAAGTCGGCCATCGTCAGGGCTTCGACCTGGTCGTGGGTGACGTAGATGGTGGTGGCGCCGAGGCGCTGGCAGAGCCGCTTGATCTCGCCGCGCATGGTGAGCCGCAGTCTTGCGTCGAGATTGGACAGCGGCTCGTCCATCAGGAAGGCCGCCGGGTCGCGCACGATGGCGCGGGCCAGCGCGACGCGCTGGCGTTGTCCGCCCGAGAGCTGGCGCGGACGGCGGTCGAGCAGATGGCCGATCTCGAGCACGGCGGCGACCTCGCCGATCTTGGCCTTTCGCCCGGCTTCGGGCGTGCCGCGTATCCACAGCGGATAGCCGATATTTTCGGCGACCGTCATCTGCGGATAAAGCGCGTAGCTCTGGAAGACCATGGCGATGTCGCGGTCGCGCGGCTGCAGCCGGGTGACGTCGCGTTCGCCGATAAAGACCTTGCCGGCGGTCGGCATGTCGAGCCCAGCCAGAATGCGCAGCGCCGTCGTCTTGCCGCAGCCCGACGGGCCGAGCAGGGCGAGGAATTTGTGGTCCGGCACCGCAAGGTCAAGCGATCGCAGCACGTTGAGCGCGCCGAAGCTCTTGACCACCTTCTGGTACAGAACCGAACTCATCTGCCTCCCCGGCGCCCCATGCTTTCTTCAGGCCTTGCGCTCGTGGACGTAGAAGCCCGCGCCTTCGGCCAGCCTCTTCAGATTCCGATACCCCATCGTCGCGTAGGTCAAGGGATGCGCCTTGGCCGGGTCCTGCTCGGCCTCCACCACCAGCCAGCCGGAATAGCCCTGGTCGGCCAGGATCTTTAAGAGCGTCGGATAGTCGATCGCGCCGTCGCCCGGCACGGTGAAGATGCCTTCCATCACCGCGCCCATGAAGCTCATGTCGGCCTCGCGCGCTTTCTTTAAGATGGCCGGCCGCACATCCTTGCAATGGACATGCACGACGCGCTCGACATGCCGGCGCAGCAATTGCTCCGGGTCGCCGCCCGAAAAGGCGCAGTGCCCGGTATCGTAGAGCAGGCCGACCGCCTCGCCGGTTGTATGCATCAGCCTGTCGATTTCCGCGTCGGTCTCGACGATCGTGCCCATGTGATGGTGGAAAGCCATGCCGACGCCGAAATCGGAAAAGCGCTCGGCGAGCCGGGTGATCTTGGCGCCATAGGCCTTCCATTCCCCGTCCATCAGCTTCGGCCGCTGCGAGATCGGGTCGTGGATGGCGCCGTGCCGGCCGAGCGAGGTATCGGCATAGACGACGCGCCTGGCGCCGAGGTCGCGAAGCAGCGTCAGATGCGGCCGGATCGCCTCGAATTCCTCGTCCACCTCCTTCTCGCAGATGCGCCCGTCATACCAGCCGGAGACCAGCGCCAGCCCGTAATGGTCGAGGATGGGCCTCAGCGCACGGCTCTCGCGCGGGAACTTGCCGCCAAGCTCGGTGCCGGCATAGCCGGCTTCCGCTGTCTCGCTGAGGCAGGTCTCGAGCGGCGTGTCGCCGCCCAGTTCCGGCACGTCGTCATTGGTCCAGGTGATCGGGTTGATGCCAAGTCGAACTGTCGTCATTGCTCGCTTTCCGCCCCGCAGCCATGATGGCTGCGGGGTGTCCTGTCTCGGGAGGAGATGGCTGCGGTTGCTGGCGGGGGCGAAAACCCTGCCGTTTCGTTCGGCACGACGCCCTCCCAGCGCCGCGCCTATGTTTTGTCGGCGTCTTACCCCAACGTCATTGGGCGAAGTCTACGCCGCTCTGTCTCCATCGCGAGGGCCAGTTTTCCGGAAAATGAAGGAACCAGTTTGTGCGGAGAGGCGGGTGTGGCAGGATGGATAGATGGGCAACCTCGAAATCATTGATCGTCGGCGCGAGGCCCCCCTCTCTGGCCTGCCGGCCATCTCCCCCTCAAGGGGGGAGATCGGATGTCGCGCCGGCTTTCGCCAATCGCCGACGTCGCAAAGAAAAGCGAGACGCCTGAACTGCCAATCTCCCCCCTTGAGGGGGAGATGTCCGGCAGGACAGAGAGGGGGGCGAAGGAACTCGACCTTGCAGCACAAGCGTGTCGCGGCACGCCATTGCCATTGCATCCATGGGTGGGGATAAACGATGCGCTCCCACCCCAAACCCCAGGCGTTCCCGCTCGACATGCTGGCCGTCAACCGCTCGAGCCCCGAGCACCTTTCGCGTCAGCTCTATCACGGCCTCGTCGCCATCATCCGCAGCCGCGCGCTTCCCCCCGGCTCGGAGCTCCCGTCCACCCGCGCCTTGGCCGCCGAGCTCGGCCTTGGCCGCAACACCATCGTCGCCGCCTACGACCAGCTCGTCACCGAAGGCTATCTCGCCAATCGCCAGGGCGCCCGCCCGGTCATCGTCGACCTGCCCGAAGGCCCGCGCGAGACAGTGGCCGAGGAGCCGCCCGTGCCGCTGCGCCAGCCCTCGCTGCGCGGCCAGCAGCTGCTCAGCCAGCCCTATCATCACGGCAGGCCGGGGCATGTCGCCTTCCACCCCGGCATGCCGGATGCGCAGAGCTTTCCCTTCGGCGTCTGGGGCCGGCTGGTCGCGCGCCGCGCCAGCCATGGCGGCGAGACGCTGTTCGGCACCTATGACGTCACCGGCCACCCGGCGCTGAAGGACGCAATCGCCGGCTATCTCTATTCCGCGCGCGGCGTGCGCTGTCGTCCCGAGCAGATCGTCATCACCACCGGCGCGCAGGCCGCCTTCGATCTTTTGGCCCGCCTGCTGCTTGATCCCGGCGACACGGTGTGGATGGAGGAGCCAGGCTATTACGGCGCCAAGGCCGCCTTCACCGTGGCCGGTGCAAGAATCCTGCCGATTGCGGTCGACCAGGAGCGCGGCTGGCGGCTCGATGCCCCGGATTTTTCGCCCCGTCTCATCTATGTGACGCCGGCCTGCCAGCATCCGCTCGGCATCACCATGCGCATGGAGGAGCGGCTGCGCCTGCTCGACATCGCCGGGACCGCTAACGCCTGGGTGATCGAGGACGATTTCGACGGCGAATACCGCTTTCAAGGGAGGCCCGTGCCGGCGATCCAGAGCATGGACCGCTCCGGCCGCGTCATCTATGTCGGCACCTTCGCCAAGCTGCTGTTCCCGGCGCTGCGCCTCGGCTTCATGGTGCTTCCGCCGGAGCTTGCCGGCCGCATCGTCAACGCGCTCTCCACCACCGGCCAGTTCGCGCCGCTGCTGCTGCAGGCCGCCTTGGCCGACTTCATCACCGAAGGCCATATGAGCCGGCATCTGAAGCGCATGCGCCGCATCTACGCCCAGCGCCGCCAGCTTTTTCGCGACATCGTGACCGAGCGCCTGCGCGACGAGATCACACTGTCCCCCGCCGAAGCCGGCATCCAGGTGGTGGGCTATCTCAAGGATGGCATCGACGACATCAAGGTCAGCCAGGCGGCGGCGAAAAGGGCGATCAACGTCTCGCCGCTGTCGAAATATTTCCAGAACACGGCCCCGACGCAAGGCCTGGTGCTGGGCTATGCGGCGTGTGATGCCGCGCAGACGCGGGACGGGGTGGAGCGGCTGGCGCAGGCGATCCGCGAGACGCTGGTGTGAGGTTTCGCGGCGCCGGTAAATGGCGCACCCGACGTCCTGCTTGGCTAGGTCGCACGGGGCGGCAAGCCTGCCGGGGAACAAATGGCCTCTTCGCGGCCGCTCAACCAAAAAGGTGCATGGAGTGCCGCCGCCGCATTGATTGAATCAATTATCCCGATATACAAGCTGATTTCGGGTGCAAATCGCATAGGCTGGGCAATCCTTTGAGTCGCAATTTTCTGGTGATCGACCCTGAGGAGGGCATGGCCGTCCTTAAGGGCCTTGCCTCTTCGGCGCGCATTTCCATGCTGAGGCTGCTGCATGAGAAGGGGCCGATGAATGTCAACGAAATCGCCTCCGTGCTGTCGCTGCCGCAGTCGACGGTCTCGACCAATATCCAGGTGCTTGAGGATGCGGGCCTGATCCGCACCGAGAACCAGAAGGCGAAGAAAGGCAGCCAGAAGATCTGCTATCCGACCGCCGAGGAAGTGCTCGTGGTCTTCAAGAGCGAGTACCGTGCGCTCAAGAACGACGCGATCGAAGTGTCGATGCCGATCGGGCTTTACACCGGATTCGAGGTCACCGCGCCCTGCGGTCTCTGTTCGCCGGACGGGATCATCGGCCTGCTCGATGTGCCCAACACTTTCCTGGATCCGGACCGTATGAAGGCCGGTTTGTTGTGGTTCACGCGCGGCTTTGTCGAATATCAGTTCCCCAACAATGCCAAGCTCGCCAATACCGAGATTACCGAGCTCGAGCTGGTGGTGGAACTGTCCTCGGAAGTGCCGGGCACCAGCGCCGACTGGCCCTCCGACATCACGCTGACGATCAATGGCGTCGACGTCGGCACCTGGACGTCACCGGGCGATTTCGGCGACAAGCGCGGCGTTTTCACGCCCTCCTGGTGGAAGCTCAAGGGCTCGCAATATGGCAAGCTGAAGAACTGGCGGGTTTCCGCTGACGGCACCTATGTCGACGGTGTCAGGATTTCTGAGACCAGCCTCGCCGCCCTCGATCTCAAGGGCCATCACTCAATCCGGGTTCGTATTGGCGTCAAGGACGACGCCGAGCGTCCCGGCGGAATCAATATTTTCGGCAAGGGATTTGGAAATTACGATCAGGACATTCTGCTGAGGATCAAAACCGGTTGATATCATGAAATCGGGTCTCAAAAATAGTGCAGTGATTTCAGATATTTGACTTCATTTTCGACTGAGGCTGCCGGTCAATTGTCAGACTTTTGGCGGTTTTTCGCTTGACGAACGGATGCTGTTTCCCCTTTGATATCTAATAAGGTGATTTAAATCATCATTTATGATATTTTCGGAGGAAATGCATGAAGGCGGCCGTTACGGCGCATCCGCGTTATATCGTCTCGAAGATCGATCCCAGGCTCTATGGGTCCTTCATCGAGCATCTTGGGCGGGCGGTCTATACCGGCATCTATGAGCCCGGCCATGCGACGGCGGATGACAACGGCATGCGTCGCGACGTCATCGATCTTGTCCGGGAGCTCAAGGTTCCGATCGTCCGCTATCCCGGCGGCAATTTCGTATCCGCTTACAATTGGGAAGATGGCGTCGGCCCCAAGGAAGGGCGCCCGGTGCGCCTCGACCTTGCCTGGCACACGTCGGAAAGCAATGAAGTCGGCCTGCATGAATTTGCCGACTGGTGCGCCTCGGCGAACACCGAGATGATGCTTGCCGTCAATCTCGGCTCGCGTGGGCTCGATGAAGCCCGCAACCTTCTGGAATACACCAATCATCCCGGCGGCAGCGAGTGGAGCGACAAGCGCATCGCCAATGGCCGCAAGGAGCCCTTTGACGTCAAGCTCTGGTGTCTTGGCAACGAGATGGACGGCCCCTGGCAGATCGGCCACAAGACCGCCGACGAGTATGGCCGCCTGGCCCACGAGACCGCCAAGGCGATGCGTGCCTTCTCCAAGTCGCTCGAGCTCGTGGTCTGCGGCTCGTCAAATGCCAAGATGCCGACATATCCGGAATGGGAAGCGACCGTTCTCGATCATACTTACAACGAGGTGGATTACATCTCGCTGCACATGTATTTCGACAATGAAGCCAACGACGCGCCGAACTATCTAGCCATGAGCGAGAAGCTCGACGCCTACATCGTCTCGGTCGCCGGCGTCATCGATTATATCAAGGCCAAGAAGCGCTCCAAGAAGCAGGTCTACATCTCGTTCGACGAATGGAACGTCTGGTACCATTCCAAGGAGCAGGACAAGAAGATCCTTGGCGGCAATGAGGGTTGGCCCTTCGCCCCGCCATTGCTCGAAGACATTTACAATTTCGAGGACGTGCTGCAGGTCGGCCTGATCCTCAACACCTTCATCCGTCGTTCCGACGTGGTCAAGATCGCGTGCCTGGCGCAACTGGTCAACGTCATCGCGCCGATCATGACCGTTCCCAACGGCCCGGCATGGCGTCAGACGATCTTCTATCCTTATCTCTATGCCTCGATCTACGGCCGCGGCAATGCGCTGGATCTCAAGGTGGAAAGCCCGACCTACAGCTCCACCGTCGCCGGCGATGTTTCATATGTCGACGTCGCCGGCGTGCATGACACGGAAACCGGGCATGTCACCTTCTTTGCCGTCAACCGCCATTCGAGCCAGGAAATCGAAACCGCGATCGACATAGCGGGCTTCGGCGCGGCTGAGATCGTCGACCATCAGCTGATGACGCATGCTGATCTGAAAGCCGTCAATTCGGCGCAGAACCCAAGCAATGTCGGCCCCAGGAAGGGGACCGGCGCGTCGGTGGTGGGCGGCAAACTGAGCCTGCCGCTGCCGCCCTATTCCTACCAGATGGTCCGCCTGAAGCTCTGACTTCAGGCGCATCGTCGTGCATGGGCTGAGGAGGAGGAGCCTCGACGTGACGGCCGATATCGAGATCAGGAATGTGAGCAAGCATTTCGGCGCCATGACGGTGCTGGATGATCTGTCTCTGTCCATCAAGGCACGCGAATTCATCGTCTTTCTCGGACCCTCCGGCTGCGGGAAATCGACGCTTCTGCGCATGATCGCGGGCCTCGAAACTGTCGATACCGGCGAGATAGCCATCAACAACGAACGTATCGATCATCTGCCGCCGGGCAAGCGCGGCATTGCCATGGTGTTCCAGTCCTATGCGCTTTATCCGCATATGAGCGTGCGCGACAACATGGCATTCGGACTCGAAAATATCGGCATGCCGCGCGACGTCATCGATGCGCGCATAAAGGAGAGCGCCCGCATCCTCGAGATGGAGCACCTGCTCGAGCGCAAGCCGGGCCAGCTCTCCGGCGGCCAGCGGCAGCGCGTCGCCATCGGCCGTGCGATCGTCAAGGAGCCGAAGGCCTTCCTGTTCGACGAGCCGCTCTCCAATCTCGATGCGGCATTGCGGACCCGTACCCGCATCGAGCTTGCCCAACTGCACCAGCGCCTGCAATCGACGATGATCTTCGTCACCCACGACCAGGTTGAGGCGATGACGCTCGCCGACCGTATTGTCGTCATGAACAATCGCAAGATCGAGCAGATCGGCTCTCCCATGGAAATCTACGACCGCCCCGCGACCAAATTCGTCGCAGGCTTCGTCGGCGCGCCGGCAATGAATTTTGTCGAGGCGACGCTCGACAGATCGAGCCGGAACGCCACGGCCAGGTTTGCGGACGGCATATCGGTTCAGACCGAGATCGCCTCCGACCAGATGATCGATGGCAAATACACTTTCGGCATCCGTTCGGAAGACGTGCGCATCGTTCCCGCCGGGCAGGGCAATGCCGATGGCGTGGTCGATGTGCTTGAGCGGCTCGGCGAACGCACCTTGGTCTACGCCCGGCTTGGCGACGGCCAGCAGATCGTCGGCTCGGATGTCGGCAACAGCCGCGTCGCGGTCGGCGACAAGGTCGGGCTCGCATTCGACGGCCGGAAATCGCATCTGTTCGGCGAGACCGGTCGCGCCTGGCACGCGAGGGAGGTCTGACATGGACGACCGACGGGCGACGCCGCGCAACGCGCCTCCGGCCGCCGGCGCCAGAGCTGCAAGCATCGATATCTACGCGCCGCAATGGCGAAACTTCATTTTCGTGGCGCCATTCCTGTTCTTCTTCACGACGCTCCTGCTGGTCCCGCTGTTCTGGGGAATGTGGCTGAGCTTCCACAAGGCCGACACGTTCTCATCCGGAAACTTCGTCGGTTTCGGCAACTATATCAGGCTGTTTCACGACAAGGTGTTCCTGCAATCGGTCTGGAATACCTTCTACTTCGTGCTTCTGACGGTGCCGACCCTGGCGCTGATCGGTCTTTTTCTCGCGCTTTGCCTCAACCGGCGCACGCGCACCGCCGCGGTGCTGCGGACCCTGTTCTTTTCTTCCTCCGTGCTGTCGGTCACGATCGTCACGCTGATCTGGCGCATCGTGTTCATTCCGAATGTCGGCCTTCTGTCGACGATCTACGGATGGTTCGGCGCAACCGCCCCGGCTTTCATTTCCGATCCTAGCCTGGCGATGATCGGCATCGCCATTGCCACCGTCTGGTGGTGCATCGGCCTGCCGATGATGCTCTTTCTCTCCGCCCTCCAGCAGATTCCGCAGGATATTTACGAAGCGGCAGCCCTGGACAATGCCAATCGCTGGCAGACGTTACGCTCGATTACGCTGCCGTCGATCAAACGCACCTTCGTCCTGGTGGTCATCGTCCAGATCGTGCTGCAGTTCCAGCTGTTCGGCCAGGCCTGGCTGATGACACGCGGCGGTCCGAACAACCTGACTAAGCCGATCGTGCTCTACATCTATGACACCGCGTTCCGCCGCTGGGATCTCGGCATGGGCGCCGCGGCTTCGGAGGTCCTGTTCATCCTCATCCTGATGGCGGCCATGGCCCAGTACCTGGTCACGCGCAACAAGGCAGGTCAGACATGAGGGCTCCAGCCATTTCCATCAAGGGACGCACATTCGGCGACCGCGTGTTGCTGGCTCTGGTCATCCTGCTTTCCCTGGTCATGGTCGCGCCGGTCCTGTGGGTTATCGGCCTGTCGCTCAAGGAAAATGCCGAGCTGATGGCAAATCCGAATTCGGTGTTTCAGGCGCCCTATACGCTCAAGAACTACATCAACACCATCGGCACCTCGTCGGTGTTCGTCTGGGTGCTCAACAGCATCATCGTCTCCGGAGGATTGACGCTCGGAACGCTGATCCTGTCATCGCTTGCCGGCTATGGCTTTGCACGGCTGAATTTCCCCGGCCGAAACGCCCTGTTCGTGATCGTCCTCTTCGGCCTGGCGGTTCCGGAACAGGCCGTGCTTGTCGCCCGCCATCAGATCTTCAGCATGCTGAACTTCCACAACACTTATCACGGGCTCATTCTCCCGGGCCTGTCGGCTTCTTTCGGCGTCTTCCTGATGACCCAGTATTTCAAGGCCATCCCGAAGGAGCTGGACGAAGCCGCCATGCTGGACAATGCCAGCCGGTTCAGGACGTTCTGGAAGGTTCTTTTGCCGCTCACGGTGCCCGCCCAGGCAACACTGGGCATCTTCACCTTCCTCGGCGCGTGGAACGACTACTTGTGGCCGCTGATCTCGGCAACCAAGAAGGATATGTACACGCTGACGGTCGGCATGGCCTCGACACAGACCAATTTCGCCCAGTCCGAAGGCATCGGCTTCTTGATGGCGCAGGCGGTGTTCGCCGGCGCGCCGATCCTGATCGTCTACCTGTTTTTCCAGAAATACATCGTCACGGCCGTCTCGGGCGCCGCGGTGCGATGACGAGATTGCCTGACGGCGGGCGTCGTAGCGATCGAAGCATGAAGCCAGTCCAGCGTGGAGTGGCGCAGACTCAGTAGGAGGAACTGATATGAAAATGAAGAAAGTCCTGTTTGCAGCGGTCTCGGCAGGCGTGCTGATGCTCGCAAGCCCGAGCCTTGCAGCGACGGAATTGACCGTGCAGCGCTTTTTCGGTGCCTGCGATGCCGATTTCGGCACCAACACCGATGTCGCCAAGGCAGTAGGCGAATGCGGCATCATCACCTCGCTGATCAACAAGTTCAACGCCGACAACCCCGATGTCCACGTCAGCGTCAGCACTGTGGAATGGCCGGGCTATGACCAGCTGACCGCGCAGTTCGCTTCGGGCGAGGCTCCCGACATCGTCACGATTCATGAATCCGCGCTTTCGGATTACCAGTCCAAGGGGCTGTTGATGCCGCTTGACGATCTGTTGAAGTCCGTCGGCGTCACACCCGATTCCTTCACGGACGCGGCGCGCAACGGCGCCACTAAGGACGGCAAGATCTATGGCCTGCCGATCGACAGCTGGACGATGCTCTATCACATCAACATGGATCTCTTCAAACAGGCTGGCCTCGTCACTGCCGACGGCACGCCGATCCTTCCGACGTCGCCCGAGGAGCTGCTCGCCCAGGCCGAACAGTTCAAGCAGAAGACCGGCAAGCCCTACTTCGTTCAGAACCTGGCCAATGAGACCGCGCTCTACACGCGCAATCTCTACACCTATCTCTTCCAGCAGAATTCCGATTTCTTCGCCGATCCAAAGCATGTGAAGCTGAACACGCCGGAAGCCAAGAAGGTCGTCGAGATGTACAAGGCGATCTTCGACAAGGACTACACTACCAAGGACCTCGACTATGGCGGCGCCATCAACGCCTTCCTTGCCGGTGGAGGTGGCGTGCAGCTCAATGGCACGTGGGTCGTCGGCGACAACAACGCCCAGTCCGAAACCAAGGGCACGGCCCTCAACAAGGGCGGCTATGCAGTCTACCCGTATCCGCAGCTATTTGCCGGCGCCCATGCGCAATATGCCGATGGCCACACCTGGGCAGTCTCGCAGAAGGACCGCACACCCGAACAGACCGCGGCTATCGGCAAGTTCCTGAAGTTCTTCGCCGACCATGACTTCGATTGGTCGCGCACCGGCCACCTGCCGGCCTACAAAGCCATCATCGCCTCGGACGCTTTCAAGGCGCTGCCGCATCGCAATACCATCGCCGCGGTCGCCGATCTCGGCAGGCCGCTGCCGTCTGCGGTACAGCGCCAGTTCGCGATCCAGGACATCGTGGGCGAAGAGATGAGCGCTGCAATCACCGGCCAGAAGGACGTCGATGCCGCGCTTGCCGACATGGAAAGCCGCGTCAACGAATTGCTCGCCAACATTTGACTGCAGGTTTCTCGAAAACGCTCTCGATGCCCGCGGCTGAAGGCCGTCGCGGGCATTCTTGGTCAATGAAGCAGCACCGCTTCTTCGGACCGTGCGGAAATTTTCAGGCCACATCCCGCCGATTTGGCTTGCGATCGTCAGCCGCGAACACCGCGCTCGCCTCGCTGACGATCGAGACATGGTCCCTGGCGGCCTTGCCCGCAGCCATGCTGTCTCCGCGCATGATTGCGGTGACGATCAGGTCGTGTTCCTGCCAGGATTTGGCCAGCCGTCCGGGCAGCATGAACTGGGCGCGGCGGAAGGGTGCCAACCGGCTGCGGGTCATCACGGTGAGTTCGTGGATATGCGCATTGTGGGCGCCACGATAAAGCCGGCTATGAAACTCGGTGTTGAAATACTCATAGTCCTCCTCGGCGCCCAGCTGCACCATCCGCGCCGAAGCCTGGTGCTCGATCTCGAGCCCGCGACGCTCGCTGCTGGTCATGCGCTCGGCCGAGAAGCGCGCGCAGATCGCTTCCAGCTCGGCCATGCTCTCGAACATCGAGGCGAGATGTTCCTGCGTCACGACGGCAACGATAGCGCCTCTGTTGGGCCGCCTCTCGACCAGGCCCATGGCGCTGAGCTGGCCGAGCGCCTCCCTGACAGGGGTGCGTGATACGTCGAAGCGAGCGGCGAGCGCGGTCTCGTCCAGCTTTTCGCCCGGACGCAGGTAGCCGGTGACGATCCGGTCGCCGATCGCCCGAACCATCTGATCCACGGTCGTGCCCGACCTGATCAAGCTGCGCTTCCCCGACAATTTTCCTCCGTCGCGTCTTCTCGTGGAGTCGGCCGACTCGTTGGCCTTTCGACTCAGGCATGCCCTCTATGCCTCTATTTTAATCTGTCTGTCAAATTGGCTACTTTCAAGGCAAAAAGTGCATGCAATTGCCTCCGGCATAGGCATAAGCCTCCGATCTGATAACTGATTTTATTGGATAAATTCCAAGACATAAACTGGCACGGCGGTTGCATGCACTTTCTTGGACGGCATGTTAACCGACCCGGAAAAGGGTCCCAAAGGGGAGCATTCACTATGACCGACAGATTCATGCTTAACCGCCGCCAACTGCTCAAGACCTCAGCCGCGGGAGCCGCGCTCGGCCTGGCCTCGGCATCCTTTCCGATCAGCCGTGCCTTCGCCGCCGCCGCCACTGTCGGCTTCATCTATGTCGGCCCAAAGGACGACTACGGCTACAACCAGGCGCATGCTGAGGGGGCGGCCGCGCTGAAGGGCATCGAAGGCATCTCCGTCGTCGAGGAGGAAAACGTTCCCGAGACGGTCGACGTCCAGAAGACGATGGAATCGATGATCAACCTCGACGGCGCCTCGCTGATCTTCCCGACCTCCTTCGGCTATTTCGATCCGCACATGCTGGCCATGTGCGCGAAATTCCCCGACGTGCAGTTTCGCCATTGCGGCGGCATGTGGGACAAGGCGAAGCACCCGATGAATGCCGGCTCCTATTTCGGCTATATCGGCATGGGCCAGTACCTGAACGGCGTCGTCGCCGGCCACACATCGAAGTCGAAGAAGCTAGGATTCGTCGCCGCCAAGCCCATTCCGCAGGTGCTGCTCAACATCAACTCCTTCCTGCTCGGCGCGCGCTCGGTCGATCCGTCGATCACCTGCCAGGTCATCTTCACCGGCGAATGGTCGCTGGCGGTGAAGGAAGCGGAAGCCACCAACGCGCTGGTCGACCAGGGCGCCGACGTCATCACTTGCCATGTCGACAGCCCGAAAGTGGTGGTCGAGACGGCCGCGGGCCGCGGCGCCTTCGTCTGTGGCTACCACGCCAACCAGAGCCCGCTGGCGCCGGAAAAATACCTCACCGGCGCCGAGTGGAACTGGGCCAAGGTCTACAAGATGTTCGTCGACGATCTCATCGCCGGCACGCCGCTACCCAATTTCACCCGCGGTGGACTGGCCGACGGCTTCGTCAAGATGAGCCCGCTCGGTCCCGCCGTCGGCGAGCCGGCCCGCAAGCAATTCGACGCCACCCTGGCCGAAATGATGAAGGGCGGCTTCTCCGTCATCAAGGGCCCGCTGAAGAGCAACAAGGGCGCCGTCGTGGCGACGGAGGGCCAGGCCTTCGTCGAGACCGCCATCGAGCTCGAAAGCATGGACTATCTCGTCGAGGGCGTCGTCGGCTCGACCGCCTGAAGCCGAGCGGAGACGGGGACGATGGCGGATACGGTCAGCAGTGCGGAGGCGCCGGCCATGCTCGGCGCCAAGGGATATCCGGCGGCGCTGGAATGGATCGCGCGGCGGGCGGAGGCTTTCGTCATTCCGCTCGCGGCACTTGTCGCCGGCATGGTGCTGTTCAGCCTGTTCATCGCCCTGGTCGGCAAGTCCCCGGTCCTGCTTTACGAGACCATGTGGCGGGGCGGCTTCGGCTCGTGGTTCTCCATCCAGAATTCGCTGTCGCGGGCCGCACCGCTGCTGCTGGCGGCGCTGTGCGTGGCACTGCCGGCGCGGCTCGGCCTCGTCGTCATCGGCGGCGAGGGCGCCATCGTGCTCGGTGGCGTCAGCGCAGCTGCCATAGGCGTGATGCTGAGCGGCGCGCCTTCCTTCATCGTCATTCTTGCCATGGGCGTGGCGGGCCTGGCCGCCGGCGGCATCTGGATCGGTGCCGTCGGCGCGCTCCGCCACTACCGGGCCGTCAACGAGACCATTTCCAGCCTGCTGATGGCCTACATCGCCATCGCCTTGATGAACCAGCTGGTGGAAGGGCCGCTGCGCGACCCGGCCTCGCTCAACAAGCCCTCGACCCAGCCGCTCGCCGACATCTACCGCGTCGGCAACATTCCGGGCATGGAGGTGCATTGGGGGCTTGCCGTCGGCGTCGTCGCCTGCGTGCTCTCCTGGGTGCTGATCGAAAAGACCCGCTGGGGCTTTGCCGCCCGCATTGCCGGCGGCAATGTCAGGGCAGCGCAGGTGCAGGGGCTGGCCGTCGGACCGCTCATCGTCGGCTTTACCGCGCTTGCGGGCGGCTTTGCCGGTCTTGCCGGCATGCTGGAAGTCGCAGCCGTGCAAGGCAGCGCCAACGGTTCGCTCGCCGCCGGCTATGGCTACACCGGCATCCTTGTCGCCTTCCTCGCCCGCCATAACCCGCTGGCCATCATCCCGGTTGCCATCCTGCTCGGCGGCATCGACGCGTCCGGCGGTCTGATCCAGCGCCGCATGGACCTGCCCGACGCCACCGTGCTGGTGCTGCAAGGCATGCTGTTCATCGTCATCCTGCTCAGCGAAACCTTGTACGGCCGCTTCAAGGCCTTCAATCCCGATTTGTGGCGGAGGGCCTCGTGATGGATGCGACCGGGATCGGCCTCTGCGGCGTGCCGCTCGCCATCCTCGGCGGCGCGATCCGCGTATCGACGCCCTTTATCTTCGTTTCGCTGGGCGAGGCCATCACCGAGCGCTCCGGCCGCATCAATCTGGGGCTGGAAGGCACGCTCGTCTTCGGCGCCATGACCGCATATGCGGTCGCGGTCATGACCAGCTCGCCATGGCTCGGCCTGCTGGCCGCCGCGGCCGCCGGCCTTTGCTTCGGCCTGTTCCATGGCTGGATCTGCAAGTTCCCGAAAGTCAACGACATTGCCATCGGCATCGCGCTGATGCTGTTCGGCTCGGGGCTCGCCTTCTTCTTCGGCAAGCCGTTCATCAAGCCGAAAGCGCCCAATCTTCCGGCCATTCCCTTCGGCGCCTGGTCCGACATTCCGCAGGTGCAGGCGGCACTCGACGTTAACGTCCTGTTCCTGATCGGTGCGGTGCTTTCGCTGGTCCTGTGGTGGGCCTTCCGCAATACCCGCGCTGGCCTCATCGTGCGCGTCGTCGGCGACAGTTCCGATGCCGCGCGCGCCATGGGCCTCAACCCGAACACAGTGCGCCTCATCGCCACCGGCGTCGGCGGCGCTTTGGCCGGCATCGGCGGCGCCTATCTGTCGCTCTACTATCCCGGCAGCTGGACCGAGCGCATCTCGTCCGGTCAGGGGCTGATGGCGGTGGCGCTGGTCATCTTCGCGCGCTGGAATCCGCTCGGCTGCTTTGCCGCCGCGCTTCTGTTCGGCGGCGCTGGAGCGCTCGGACCGGCGCTGCAGTCGGTCGGCGTCACGCAAGGCTACTATTTGTTCTACGCCGCCCCCTACATCCTCACCCTCATCATCATGATCGCCACCTCGTCGCCGACACGCTCGCTAGCGGGCGCGCCGGGCGAATTGTCGATCACCAGATAGCTGGAGTTTTTGCCATGAACGCCAGAGCCGAAATCACCCAGCGCTATATCGACGCCGACCCGTATCCATGGCCCTATAATGGCGAGCTTCGCCCCGACAATACGGCGTTGATCGTCATCGACATGCAGACCGATTTCTGCGGGCCGGGCGGCTATGTCGATCATATGGGATACGACCTGTCGCTGGTGCGCGCGCCGATCGAGCCGATCAAGTCCGTGCTGTCGGCCATGCGCGCGAAAGGCTACACCATTATCCACACCCGCGAGGGCCACCGGCCCGACCTCGCCGACCTGCCCGCCAACAAGCGTTGGCGCTCGCGCCGCATCAATGCCGGCATTGGCGACCCCGGCCCCTGCGGGCGCATCCTGGTGCGCGGCGAGCCGGGTTGGGACATTATCCCCGACCTCTACCCGATCGACGGCGAGCCGATCATCGACAAGCCCGGCAAGGGCTCCTTCTGCGCCACCGACCTGGAGCTGATCCTCAACCAGCGCGGCATCGAAAACATTGTGCTGACCGGCATTACCACCGATGTCTGCGTGCACACCACCATGCGCGAGGCCAACGACCGCGGCTTCGAATGCGTGATGCTGGAGGACTGCTGCGGGGCGACCGACTACGGCAATCATCTTGCCGCGATCAAGATGATCAAGATGCAGGGCGGCGTCTTTGGCGCGGTGTCGAGCTCGGCGCCCTTCGTCGCCCAGCTGCCGTAAGGAAACCAGGATGAGCGCGATCACCGGCAACAAGGCCGTCGGCGTCGAGACGATCGGCATGACCATGCGTTTCGGCGCCTTCACGGCGTTGGGCGACGTCTCCATCAAGGTGCCGGCCGGATCTTTCCACGCGCTGCTTGGCGAAAACGGCGCCGGCAAGTCGACGCTGGTCAAATGCATGATGGGTTTTTATCACCCGACCGCCGGCGACATCCTCGTCGACGGCCGCGAGGTCGCGATCGCCAGCCCCAGGCACGCCTCGGCGCTCGGCCTCGGCATGGTCTACCAGCATTTCACGCTTGTCCCCTCGCTCACCGGCGCCGAGAATCTGGTCATTTCGCGTGAGAAGGTTCCCGGCGTGATCGACTGGCGCAAGGAGCACGGCGAGCTTGCCGCGTTCATGGATCGAATGCCGTTCAAGCTGCCGCTCGACGTCAAGGTGGCCGAGCTCGCTGCCGGCGAGAAGCAGAAGCTGGAGATCATCAAGCAGCTTTATCTCGGCCGCTCCTTCCTCGTGCTGGACGAGCCGACCTCCGTGCTCACTCCCGGCGAGGCGCAGGAAGTGCTTGGCCTGGTGCGCGCCATGACCAGAGCTGGCGACCTGACCGTGCTGATGATCTCGCACAAATTCCATGAGGTGACGGCATTCGCCGACGATGTCAGCGTGCTGCGCAAGGGTAGGCTGACCGGCACTGGCCGCGTCGTCGACCTCGACCGCAAAGCCATGGCGGCGATGATGATCGGCGACCAGCCGATCGCGGCCCTCGACAGCCGCGCCGAGCCCAGGCCGGACGCCGAGATCGTGCTCGAGGTCAAGGCGCTGAAGGCGCCGGACCGCACCGGGCTGAAGTCGATCCGGATCGAGGATCTCGGCGTGCGCGCCGGCGAGATTGTCGGCATCGCCGGCATCTCCGGCAACGGCCAGAAGGAATTCCTCGAAGTGCTGGCCGGGCAGCGCCCTCGCGATGCCGGCGAAATCATGGTGCGCGGCGCCGCCTATGCGGCAACGCGGGCCGAGGCGCGCGCTCTCAATGTGCGGCTCATTCCCGAGGAGCCGCTGAAGAATGCCTGCGCGCCGAAAATGACGGTGGCCGAAAACATTTCTTTCCGCACCTTCGATATCGACGCCAACGGCAAACCGGTGAGCTGGATCAGTGCCGGCGCCATCAGGGCATTCAGCGCCAGGCTGGTCGAGCAGTTCAAGGTCAAGACCGCATCCCTTGCCTCGCCGATCGCCTCGCTGTCGGGCGGCAATGTGCAGCGCGCCGTGCTTGCCCGCGAGCTCACCGGCAAGGTCGACCTTCTGATCGTCTCCAACCCGTGCTTCGGCCTCGACTTCTCGGCCGTGGCCGAAATCCGCGCCCGCATCATGAAGGCGCGCAATGCCGGTGCCGCCGTGCTTCTGATGTCGGAGGATCTCGACGAACTGCTCGAGCTCTCGGATCGCATCTTCGTCATGTCGGACGGCGCGCTGGTCTACGAGACGCCGATCGCGCAGGCCAGTGTCCAGACTATCGGCGAGCACATGGCGGGACATCACTAATGGCGGAAATCGCAGCGCAGCCATTTCCGTTCGCCTTCAAGCCGCGGACCATGGCGCTGGTCGTCATCGACATGCAACGCGACTTCGCCGAGCCCGGCGGCTTCGGCGCCAGCCTCGGCAATGACGTCAGCCGGGTGACCGCGATCGTGCCGACGGTGAAGCGGTTGATCGACGGCTTTCGCGCCGCCGGCCTTCCGGTGATCCACACGATGGAGTGCCACCGGCCCGACCTTTCCGACCTGCCGCCGGCCAAGCGCAATCGCGGCAATCCGTCGGTTCGTATCGGCGATGCCGGGCCGATGGGCCGCGTGCTGATCGCCGGCGAGCCGGGCACCGCGATCCTCGACGAGCTTGCGCCGCTGCCCGGCGAGATCGTCATCGAGAAGCCGGGCAAGGGCGCCTTCTATGCGACCTCCTTCGGCGATGACCTGAAAAGGCTCGGCGCCGAGCAGCTCGTCTTTGCCGGCGTCACCACCGAAGTCTGCGTGCAGACGACGATGCGCGAGGCCAACGATCGCGGCTATGAGTGCCTGCTCGCCGAGGACGCCACGGAAAGTTACTTTCCCGAGTTCAAGGCGGCGGCGATCGCCATGATCAGGGCGCAGGGCGCTATCGTCGGCTGGACGGCGACGACCGACCAGGTGCTCGAGGGAATTGCCAATGCCTGATCTTGCCTTTGCCGGCCTGCTCGACGGCGGCTGGCGCGATCTGGCGTTCGAGCCTTTCCGCGACGGCATCGGCGTGCACTGGCTGCTGAAAGGCGGGCCGGTCGAGCCGTCCGTCGCGATCCTGAAATACCGGCCCGGCGCCGGCGTGCCGCGCCACCGCCATGCCGGCCTGGAGACCATCGTCGTTCTGGAAGGCATCCAGAGCGACGAGAACGGCGACTATCCTGCCGGCAGCGTGATCCTCAATCCGGTGGGAACCGAGCATTCGGTGTGGACGAAGGACGGCTGTGTCGTGCTGATCCAATGGGACCTGCCGGTGATCATTCTGGGGGAGACGAAATGAGCGATGTCCACTTCGACATAGCGAGCCTGCGCGCCGCCTATCGTGGAGGTGTCGGCGTTGGCGATGTGATCGCGGCGATTTATGCCCGCATCGAGGCTGCCGACGATCCGGGCATCTTCATCCATCTCGCCGCCAGGCCGGATCTGCTTGCCGCGGCCGAAGCGCTCGGCCCGTTCGACCCGGTGGCAAAACCGCTGTGGGGCATTCCCTTCGCCGTCAAGGACAACATCGACGTCGCCGGCATGCCGACGACGGCGGCCTGCGCGCAATACACCTACTGGCCCGACAAGGACGCCACCGTGGTGGCGCGGCTCAAGGCCGCCGGCGCGCTGGTCGTGGGCAAGACCAATCTCGACCAGTTCGCAACCGGCCTCGTTGGTGTGCGCACGCCCTGGCCGATCCCGCGCAACGCCATCGACGGGGAGCTGGTGCCGGGCGGCTCCTCCTCGGGCTCGGCGGTGGCGACGGCGCGCGGCATCGTCTCCTTCGCGCTTGGCACCGACACCGCCGGCTCCGGCCGCATCCCGGCTGGCCTCAACAACATCGTCGGGCTGAAGCCGACCGTCGGTGCGTTGTCGACGGGCGGCGTCGTTCCGGCCTGCCGCACGCTCGACTGCGTGTCGGTGTTCGCGCTGACCGTCGACGACGCCTATGCAGTGTTCTGCGTCGCCGCAGCGCGCGATGCGGCCGATCCTTATTCGCGCGACATCGCCGTCCGGCCGCTCGCCGCGCGCCCGCCTGTGCCGAGCATCGGCATCCCGGCAAGAGCCGACCGGAAATTCTTCGGCGATGCGGCGATGCAGGCCGGCTTCGAGACCTCGCTCGCCATGCTGTCGCGGCTCGGCTGCCGGCTGGTCGAAATCCCGTTCGGCGATTTCTACGCCACCGCCAACCTTCTCTATGAGGGTGCCTGGGTGGCCGAACGCTATGCCGCGATCCGCGATTTCATGGAAGCCAACGAAGCGGCCATGCATCCGGTGACGAGCAAGATCATCGGCGGCGCCAGGAAGCTGTCGGCGGCGGACGCTTTCCGCGGCCTCTATGCCTTGCAGGCCTACCGGGCCAAGCTCGCCCCGCTCATCGCCTCGGTCGACCTGTTCTGCGTGCCGACCGCGCCGACGCACTACACCACTGCCGCCGTGCTCGCCGATCCGGTCGAGACCAACAGCCGGCTCGGCACCTACACCAATTTCGTCAATCTGCTCGACATGTGCGGCATCGCCGTGCCGACCGGCACGCGCGACGACGGCCTGCCGATGAGCGTGACACTGCTTGCGGCCGCCGGACTGGACGGCCTTGTGGCGTCCATCGCGCGCGATCTCCATGCCGCGAGCGGTCTCACCCTCGGCGCGACCGGCTGGCGCCAGCCGAGCGTGCAGCCTGTCGGCGCGTCGGCCGAAGACGGCACGATCGAATTGGTGGTGGTCGGCGCTCACCTCTCGGGAATGCCGCTCAATGGCCAGCTCAAGCAGGCCGGCGCCCGGTTCTGCCGGGCGATGAGAACGGCCTCCTCATACAAGCTTTATCAGCTCGCCGGCCAGGCCACCCCCAAACCGGGACTGGTCCGTGTGGAGAACGGCGGCACTGCGATCGATGTCGAAGTCTGGCGGCTGCCTGCCGAGGCCTTCGGCCGCTTCGTGGCCGCCATCCCGCCGCCGCTGGGCATTGGCAACATAGAGCTTGACGACGGCAGCAGCGCCAAAGGCTTCCTGGTGGAATCCGTGGGCTTGCTGGGCGCTTCCGACATCTCGTCATTCGGCGGCTGGCGCCGCTTTCTATCTGATCGCGTTCCCGTTTGAATGTGTCGTCAACGGACTCCGCGAACTGCTTTGCATGGAATCAGTGCCGGGCACGTCGTTCGAACGATGACGAAGAGGGTGCCGCTCAACGATTGCTATTATGCGCTGCTGCCGACAGTCCCGAACCCGACGCGTGCTGATGCCAGACGTCGAGCACCGCGGCAACGATTGCTTCGGGCGCGTCTTCCTGGACGAGGTGCTTGGCGTTGGAAATAACCGTGAATGACGCGTTTGGAATACGCCTCGCGAGTTCCTCCCCATCCTTCAGCGGGATGAACTCGTCTTCAGCACCCCACAGGATCGTCACTGGGCAGCGAATCTCGCCATAGCGCCATTCGACCTCCTCGCTGTATTTGTCGTCCATTTGAGCGATCTGGCGCCAGAACGCCTTCTGCCCCTCTTCCTCAAGCCAGGGATCGAGATAGAGCCGCACCTCCTCCTCAGCCAAAGTGCGCTTGACCGCCGCGCTGATATACGCGCGCAGCATGGCCTCATGGACATAGGCGGGCAGTCTCGCGAACACCTCTCCATGCGCTTTCGCCGCTTGCACCAGCGCTGAACCCTGCGGGCTGATCGCGACCGGGTCGATCAATATGAGGCTGCGGTAGTCGACACCGTCAAGCAAATGCGCACGCAGCGCCACCGAGCCACCGAAGTCATGCGCCACGATATCGGGCTGCTCGGCACCCCAATGGTTTACGAGTGCCGCGAACAGGCTGTTCTGAGTGCCGTGCAGGACGTCGCCCTCGGGCTTGGTCGAGCGTCCATAGCCGAGCATGTCGTAGTAGAAGACCCGTCGATGCCGCGCGAGCCATGGCACGATCCGCCGCCATTCGAGCGAAGAGAATGGCGAGCCATGCATGACGACCGCGGGCGGCCCTTTGCCAATGACGCCCCAGGCGATCTCATCACCGTTGAAGTCGAACCGCTCGGGCAACTGCCAATCCATGGCTTTTCTCCTGATCAGATTTCCACTGGGATCGAAATCACTCGTGCTAGCCAGGTAGAATCCGGATTACGGCCGTGAACAACGAATGCACGCAGCGCATTCCCCAGCCCGTGCCCGACTGGCACTTAAGGCAGCATCTGCAGCATCCGGCGGCCATGCATGGCAAATGACCGATGCCATTCACAGGCCGATGCAAATGATCCCGGGACCAGTGATCCAAGCCCCGACTGTCAGACGCTCGACGCCGATCTGTCCGAAATCAGATGGCGCAAGAACCATTGAGCTGCGAGATCCGCGACTTCGTCCAGGGCGCCGGGAGGCAGCGCCAATACGATGACGTCGTCGCGCCCGACAAAGCGAACGAGTTCCCTGGCCAGTCGCCGTCCGGCCTCGCGGCGATCTGTAAAGATGGCAGCCATGACCTTCGATCCGCGTGCTTCTGTTTTCCCGGTGTATATTCTTTCAGCCTGCGGCCACTCTCGTGGGATGGGCTGCGGCACCGGTATCGTTTTTGGAACTCGCTCGCTGTCTCGACGTTCCAAGAATAGTTTCGATCGCGAGGGACGCGCGTTGACGCGCGGATCGAGCAGACCGCGATCCGTGTCCGGACGCCTGGCGATCTCGCGATGCGCAGCAGGAGGCGGGTTGGGCCTCAGCAATCAGAGAGAGGAACATCCCATGCAAGTTCAGGAGATCATGTGCCGTCGGACCGAACTGGTCGGCCCGAACACGACGATCAGGGATGCCGCCCGGAAAATGCGGGCCGACAATCTCGGCGCCCTTCCGGTCGGCGAGAATGACAGGCTGGTCGGCATGGTGACAGACCGCGACATTGTGATGCGCGGCGTCGCCGAGGAGCGCTCAGCCGGCAACACGACCGTTCGCGAGGTCATGTCCGAGCATGTCCATTGGTGCTTCGACGACGCCGATGTCACCGATGCGGCGAAGATCATGGCCAAGCATCAGGTGCGTCGTCTGCCGGTGATCAACCGCGACAAGCGTCTCGTCGGCGTCATTGCTCTGGCTGACCTCGGGCGGACCGATGAGGAAGCCGCCAAGATCGCCCTGGAAGGCATTTCGGAGGCGACGGACGATCCTCGGCGCTAGGGCAATTCCAGGAAAAGTGCGTAGCGGTTTTCCGTCCGGAATTGCGTAAAAACAAAAGCTTGGAGCGGTTTGGCGATTCCGTGAAACACTGAACCGCTCTAGACGCTCGCCTGAGCGGTTGCGGCCATGCGTTCTCCTCCGTCGGGGCTGAACGTCTCCTGCTCAGGCAGCCTTCAGTTTGGCTACTATCGCGCTTTGACGTCTATGCGGCGTGTCTTGTCCTTTGCAGCGGGATTCTTCGGAAGCTCGACAGCCGACAAGAATGCGCCTCGGGACATGCCATCGCGGAACAACGGGCCGACACGGCTGTTTGGCCAATCCACCTAGTCGGATTTGAACGGAAGGAGGATTCGATGAACGCCACCGGACTCGACGTATTCGACAAGACACTGCAGACCACAAACATCTGGCTCGACGAGATCATGGACGAGATTGGACCGGATCGGCAGGTCGCCTGGCACGTTCTCGGAGCGGTGCTGCACGCCCTGCGCGACCGTATCCAGCCGGATCTTGCAGACCACCTCGGCTCGCAATTGCCGATTCTGGTTCGTGGCGCCTTCTATGACCAATATCAGCCCTCCAAAGCTCCCGAGAAGGTGCGGTCGCTCGACGAGTTTCTGGCCAAGATCAAGGCGGAGCTCGAGCTCATCCGTCCGCTCGATTCCGAGGATGCATTCAGGGCCGTGTCCAAGGTGCTTGCCCATCATGTCGAAGAAGGACAGATGCACAAGGTCTGGGACTCCCTGCCAGGAGAGATCAGACGGGTCGCCGAAGCTCAGCAAGCGGCGTGAACGGCGCCGGCGCGGGTTTCTCGGTCGCAATTTCCTGGGGAAATAGCAATGCCACTCACCCTTATCAGCCCGGCGTTCCCGGCAGGCGGAAAAATTCCCGAAAGGTACGCGCGCGACGGCCAGAACGTCTCGCCGCCGCTGAAGTGGTCCGGTGTTCCTGACGGGACCAAGAGCCTTGTTCTAGTCGTGCAGGATCCCGATGCGCCAAGCGGGACGTTCGGGCACTGGGCGGTCTTCAATATCCCGCCGGATGCCGGCGGACTTGCCGAAGCCGAAGATGGCAAGCCCGGTCCGTCGGCACTCAGGCAAGGCACCAACGATTTCGGCAATGCCAATTACGATGGTCCGCAGCCGCCTGCGGGGCATGGTGTCCACCATTACCACTTTCGGCTGGCCGCGCTCGACGTGCCGAGCCTCGGCGTACCGGGACAGGCGGGCGTGCATCAGGTCTGGAAGCAAGCCCAGAAACACGCATTGCAGGAGACGGAGTTGGTCGGAACCTACGAACGGCCAGCATGAGACCGGCGGCATTGGTCGCCGCCTTCACAGCTGCCGCTTTCACAATGCAATCTGGGCAAGCGGTTTTCGGGCGGGGCCGTGGATGAGCGAACCGTCGGCGGCAAAGATCGAGCCGTGGCAGGGACAATCCCAGGTGCGGTCGGCATTGTTCCAGGATACGGTGCAGCCTTTATGGGTGCAGGTCGCCGAAACCGCCCGGAGTGTTCCTTCGGTGTCTCTCCACGCCGCAATCTTTTCGTCTCCCCTGACGATCACGCCACCCATGCCGGGCGCAATATCGTGCGTGCTCGAGACGATCGATTGACTGCGGCCATTCTTGTGGAAGTCCTCGGGATAGGGCCGCGCCGGATCGTAGAGTTTTTGCCATCGGCTTGGGCGGCCGCAGATCAGGTCGGCGATCATCGTGCCCGCGACCGTTCCGTTGGTGATGCCCCAGGCGTTAAAACCAGTGGCAATGTGGAAGCCGGCCGCCTTGGTGGGATCGGGTTCGCCGGCGTATGGGATCCTGTCGGCCGTGTCATAGTCCTCATTGCACCAGCGCCACGCAACGTCACCGAGGGGAAGGTTCTTTCTCGCCCATTTTTCCAGTTCGATGAACCGCTTCGCCACGTCGCCATCCCAGCCGGTGTTGAATTTGGGGCCGAGCGCGACCAGCAGTGGACCTTCGGCGTCACGGCCCGTGCGGATGGAATGCGTCGGATCGTCGATGCCGATGAACATGCCGTCGACAGGGAGGGGATCACCGATCCGAAAGGCCATGGCGGTGTGGCAGCGCGGTTGCGTCCGGTTCGCCATGCCGACGGGACTCTTCACCGTCATGTTGGTGGCCACGATGACATCCCCGGCATCAACGGCGCCGCCATCGGTGACGACGCGCCAGCGGCTTGCCTCGTCGATCGAGGTGGCGCGGCTGTTTTCGAAGATACGACCACCATGGGCTGTTACCGCTGCCGCCAAGCCAATCAGATACATCGTTGGATTGAACTGCGCCTGGTCGGGGAACCGTAATGCTGCGGCCGTTTCGAAAGGCAGCGGCGCGCGATCGAGGAGATCGGCCTCCAGTCCGACCTGGCGCGCGGCCTCCGCCTCGGCCACGACCTCCGCGCGCCGGCTTTCACTGCACGTGTAGGTATAGGCGTCCTTGCTCTCGAGATCGCAGGCGATCGCGTAGTTGTTGACCCAATCGCGGATTTGTTGCGCGCCAGCGGAATTCGCGTCGGCGTAGTCCTGGGCCAACTCCAGGCCGATAGTGTCGATGAGATGACGATAGATCAGGGCATGCTGCGTGGTGATCTTGGCCGTCGAGCGGCCGGTGACCTGGCCGCCTGTCCGCAGGCCTTCGAGGACGACCACCGATCGGCCCGCCTCGCAAAGGCGAAGCGCCGTCGTCAGGCCGACAATTCCAGCTCCCACGACAACGGCGTCCGCACGGAGCGAACCTTCGAGACGGGGAAAGTTCGCGGCGGTGGCTGCCGCAACCCAACAGCTTCCCGGTTTTCCCAAGAGAATGGCCATTTCAACCGTGTCCCTTGCGTCTCGATGCGCTTCCATCGACAACCGGGTCGGCGGAGGAACGTTCCCGGGGTCCGTCGCTTTCAGTCGATCCCTCGCCACCCCTGGCCAGAAAAGCACCGGGAAGGTGCGAGGTGCAGGCCATCACCCAAGTGATCGCCTCGCGGTCGTATTCGTCGCCCGAGCGCCAGTCCTCGAAGAAGGCGTTCAGCCTGTCGATACGCCCCGGCCAGATACCGGCGGCCTGCAGGCCGAGTGAAACGCCGTAATTGGTGAAGGCGAACTTGGTATCGCCCAGCCATGGGGCGCGGCTGAAATAGCCGGGCGGGTCGACCCACATCGTTTCCAGGGTTCGCAGCGAACGCCTCGTCTGCGCCTCTGCCCACGGCTCGTCGGGAAAGAAATGGGCGAGCCACAGCATCATGCCCAGGCCGAGGTCCTGCTCGATGTCGAGGGTGCGCCAATCCCGCTCCATCAGGTCGCGCATTTGCGCGATCTCGACCGCTAGCGCGTCCTCACCGAGCATCCGGTAAGAGACGTAGCCGTCATAGGCATCCATGCTGCCGAGACCGTAGCCAGGATATGGGCTGCTCAGATCCTCCTGCATCTTCCAGATCACGCCGCGGCCGGGGATCACAAAGGCTGGGTGAATGTCACGCGCCAGCGCAATGCCCCGCTTGCGGTATTCCGGCTTCAGATCGCCCAGACGCGCCAAGGCGAACAGCCACATCGCCAGATAATGGAAATACTGGCCATCGCGATCCGCTGCCTCGCCGATCCTCAATCCGCGCCTGCGGCCGAGCACACGCTCGACATCGGCCACCAGCCGGTCGGCCGCGCCCAGCCAGCGCTCTTCGCCAGTTTCTGTGTAGAGCGAGACATAGAGCACGACGCCGAATGCATCGGTCCAAAGATACCGCAAGCCGTTGGGCCAGATGCCTTCGGCGCGCAGCCAATCGAGTTTTCGCAGGACATAGTCGACGTCATGCAACATTGAGCCAAAGTCCTAAAACTGGCGGAACTGGCCGGTATTCGGCACCGCGCGACTGCGAGCATGCCGAATTTCGAGCTCTCCTCGGTCCGTTGATCTGGCCAGATATCGCGAAACGATCTGATCGGCGGCGGGTTCCTTGGCCGCTTTGCCCGGCGCGACCGGATATCCTCGTCCTGATCACGAGTTTCGGGTCCAGGCACTCATAGCGGGATGTGCGAGGTTGCCAGGCGTTTCGGGCGTTTCGCTCGGGGAGGCAAAGTTGCGACGCCGCCAAATCCGAATTGAGGCTGGCGAAGCCGCAGCCGAGCGCGGTTCTCAGCGCTTACGCCGCTCAACCCCGAACGACTTCAGCTAAGCAAGCCTAGTGCTAACTACCTGTTATGCAATGAGAAATTGGCGCACCCGACAAGATTCGAACTTGTGACCTCTGCCTTCGGAGGCCGATTTAGCCAGTCTTTTCAATAGCTTCTGTTTCTACGATATCGTTCGCTAAGCTACTACGACGACTGACTTTTTGTCGACCCAAAAACCGAAGCCAGTATCCTACCGCAGGCCGGAGTTTCCGTCCGGGTGCTTCCGTGGTGCTTCCGCGGGATCACTTCGACAGAACCCTGAGGTGTGCGATGGCTAAGCTGAACAAACGAACCGTGGATCAAGCGGGACCGGGAAAGTCGGACTACTTCCTTTGGGATGATGAGTTGCCTGGCTTTGGGCTGCGCGTGTTTTCATCCGGTAAGCGCAGCTACCTCGTGCAATATCGAGCTAAAGGTCGGACCCGCCGATTCACCATCGGTCCCCACGGGGTCTGGGCACCAGATGCGGCCCGAAAGGAGGCCCGCATATTGATCGGTCGGATCGCGCAAGGCGACAATCCTGCGGAAACGAAACTTCTCGACGCCAAAACGATTACCGTCAGAGAGCTTTGCACCCGATATTTGGCTGATTGTGAAGCCGGACTTGTACCTGGCAAAGGCGGTCGCCCCAAGAAGCCGTCGACTATGGAGATCGACCGTAGCCGTATAAAGCGCCACATCCTTCCGCTCCTCGGGAACCGGAGAGTGACCGAGATCACCATGGCAGACATTGCCAAATTTCTGCGCGACGTTGCCAACGGCAAGACCCGAACCGACATCAAAACGAAGAAGCGTGGCCGAGCGATCGTTCGCGGAGGCATTGGCACCGGCTCGCGCGGCGTCGGTCTTCTCGGCAGCATCTTCTCCTATGCAGTTAGAGAAGGGATCATCGAAAAGAATCCGGTTCACGGCTTTCGTAAGCCAAAAGATCGCGTCCGTGACCGTCGCCTGACCGAGCGTGAGTATAGAGCGTTAGGCAAGATTCTCGCGGACGCCGCTCTCGACCCGCAGTTTTCAACGGCCACGAAAATGGTTCGAGCCCTCGCTATGACAGGATGTCGACGAGGCGAGATCATCAATCTTCGAATGGGCGAGATCGATGTTCAGCGCAGTTGCATCAGGCTTGAGGACTCCAAGGAAGGTGCGTCGACTCGGGCTATCGGCCTGCCTGTGGTCGAGTTGCTCAAGCCACTATTGTCCGGCGATGAGGCTGATTTTGTTTTTCCTGGCACGGAGGAAGGGAAGCCATTGGTCGGCTTCCCCAAGCTATGGCAAAAGCTCGTCAAAGACACACCGCTTGAAAGCGTGACACCCCACGTGCTTCGTCACAGCTTCGCGAGCGTGGCAAACGATCTCGGCTTTACCGAGTCGACCATAGCTGCATTGGTGGGACATTCTCGCGGAACGATCACAAGCCGCTACATCCACACGGTAGACACTGCGCTCGTAATGGCAGGTGACACAGTCGCTAGCTACATTCAGGCTCTGCTCGATGGAGCGAAGTTCGAGCGCGCAAATTATGCGCTCGATCACAGTGCGCGCAAGGATGCCATGCGGAAGTTCTTGACGACGGCTGTAGGGTCCACCGGTACTAAGATGTCGTGACGGTGCAATTGCGCAACATCTTACGAGTTGGTTGTCGCTTTGCGTACATGCACTTCGTGACAGGGACCCAGAGGTCGCCTCCCGAGGCATTATCTTTGCTCGATTCGACCTCACTTTCTTCGTCGCGATTCGAGCGTTGGAAAGAACGCCGTGACGATGCCTCAACATTTGAAATGTCTTGCTGGATGGGCACGGGGAGCCGCGACCCGAAGACGTAATTGACAAGGACGGCGAGGTCGTAGGGACTTGGTCACGTGTCGAAGACGTCTTCTACAGTTTCACCTCAAAGGGAGCAGCGGAACACCTCCTCTCTCGCCGTTCACTAAGCCGGGATTGTCGGAATTTGGTCAGCCTCTAACCGCGACCTTGCCTTGAGCAGCCGTGAGGGCGGCCATCAAGGCCACTTCTTCGTCACCGTGGCTGGCCTGACGCAGCGCCGCGTCAGGAAACGGCCACTGCAACGAAAAGCGATTGTCCTTGCCTTTCGATGCGGAACAAGATGGGCTTTTTCTGCTGGCGGGATTTGGTCCACTCTTGCTGGATATCAGAAGGCTGCGTCACGTTGCGGTTGTTGGCCGAGATGATGACGTCCCCAGGCCGAAGGCCGTTCTCCGCGGCGAGGCTATTTGGCGCCACTTCCTGGATGAAGACTCCGGTCGTACCCGGCTGGAGACCGAGTTGTTGACGCGCTTCGTCAGGAATGGGGCTGAGCGACAATCCGAGCGGTTGGTCCGCCGCTTCCGGACTCGGAACTGCACCGGTCTGCACCTCCTCGTTCTTGCGTTGACCCACAGTGAGCTCCACCTCCTGCTGGGAGCCGCCGCGGTTCCTTGTCAACGTCGCTTTCGACCCTGGCTTTTCGTTCGCTGCCGCCAATGTCAAGTCATGGACGCCCTGGATATCTTTGCCGTTGAACCGGGTGATCACGTCCCCCGATTGCAAGCCGGCCTTCTCCGCCGGACTGCCGGGCTCGACCGAGGCGACCAGCGCTCCCTTGGTGCTTGATATGCCAAGTGACTGGGCAAGCGGCGGCGTCACCTCCTGGAGGCGCACTCCGATGAACCCGCGCTCGATGCGGCCGGTGCGGATCAGCTGATCAGCAACGCTTCGTGCAGTTCGGGAGGGCACGGCGAACCCGATGCCTATGCTGCCGCCGGACGGAGAGACGATGGCCGTGTTGACCCCGATCACTTCGCCGCGCGCGTTAAACAGAGGGCCGCCGGAATTGCCTCTATTAATCGAGGCGTCTGTCTGAAGGAAATCGTCGTAAGGGCCGGCTTGGATGTCGCGCGAGCGGGCGGAAAGAACGCCGACGGTAACGGTTCCCCCGAGCCCGAAGGGACTGCCAATCGCGATCGTCCAGGCCCCCGGCTGCATTGCGTCAGAGTCACCCCAGGCGGTGGCCGTCATGTTGGGGCGTGGATCGACCTTCAGCACCGCAATGTCGGTCGCTGGATCGCGGCCCACAAGTCGCGCGGGCGAAGTCTCCCTATCGGAGAATACGACGTGGATTTCGGTGGAGTCGGCCACGACATGATTGTTGGTGACGATGTAGCCCTCGGGACTGACCACAAAGCCAGAGCCAAGAGCTTCTCGCACCTGCGGCTGGGCAGGCCCGCGGCTGTCGAAGGGGTTGAGAAAGTCGTCGAGCATCGTTTGGTCCTGGATGATCTGCCTCGTCGTGATCGCGACCACGGCCGGCAGTTTCTGACGCACGATTGCGCTGAAGTCGTTCGGAATTTCCTGTGCTGAAACTGGAGCAAAGCCGGCAGCCGTGAGCATCAAAATTCCTGCGACGAAGCCAATGCAAAGTCGCTTCCCGGAAATGTAAGACATGATTGGTTCTCCTGCCCGACCGCCCTGGCGCTGCTGCGCGAACCCAAGAACTGACATTCACGCCGATTGTTTCACCGGTTTGAAAAAATGTTTATGGTAGGCTGAACGGCGGGGATGTGGCCTTGCGGGGCCATTGAAATTTGCTCGAAACTCTCCAAAATTTCAGCTGGTGGAAATCGCGAGAGAGCCACCAAACATGACGTCAACAGAGGAGACTGTTCAAAGCGGAGAACTATCGATGGAAGGAGCCATTTCGACGAGTTTTCCCCCGATCGGGCCCGTGGGCTCTGATGCTTTTCTTGACCGGTTACTCCATCCGGCACGGCATTTCGAGCGACCCCAGGACGTGCTGACCGACGTGACGCTGGACGTCCAGGAGAAGCGTGCAATCCTTTCGTCATGGGCATCGGATGCATGTGCAGTGGAATCGGTGCCGGCGCTGCGCATGCCGCCGGGAGCAACCGAACCGGTCAGCTTCGATGCCATCATGGATGCGTTGCGCCAATTGGATCAGTTGGAGAAGCTTCCCGGCACCGGTCGCGGTCGTGAGATCGACAGCATTGCGGTCACCGGTCTTGCAGCATCCGTCGATCGACTTTGAGTGGAGCGCAGCCACGCTCTTCATCCGAGGCATCCGCCCGCCGGCGAGGATTCGCTGGCGGGGCAGACGTGTTCTCTGGCTGAAAATTTTCCTATAGGCCCCTTGAACGTGTAAATCACTGTTATAAATGTTGATCGCCGGCCGCCACATGGGGCCGGCACAAGTCCAGGAGGCGCCAAGGCTCTTGGCGTCTCCTTGTATCCATGTTGCTCGAAGGAGGATGTGGCTATGAGGACAAACCTCGATTTCACCCCTCTGTTCCGGTCCAGCATCGGCTTCGACCGGATTTTGAACATGCTGGAAAATGCGAGCCGTGTCACTGCGATAGACAATTGGCCGCCCTATGACATCGCCAAGGCTGGTGAGGACGCCTATCGCATCACCATGGCGGTTGCCGGCTTCTCGCAGGAACAGCTGACTATCACTCATCAACCTAACCTGCTGGTTGTGAGCGGGTCGCAATCTGGCGATGATGACGGCCAGTATCTCTATCGCGGCATTGCCGGGCGCGCCTTCGAGCGTCGGTTCGAACTGGCCGACCATGTGAAAGTCGTCGGCGCCAGCTTGGACAAGGGGCTGCTGAACATCGATCTCAAGCGCGAGCTTCCCGAAGAGATGAAACCGCGCCGGATCGCCTTCGCAGGCAGTCCGGCAAAGGCAGCGCCGCGGCAGATCGACGCCGAAAAGAACGCTGCCTGAAGTCAGAGTGAATCAGAAGCGACAGGCACCGGTAATCGCCCGGTGCCGCGCGGTTGAACGTGGAGGTGAATAACCATGAACGTGCGTGACCTTATTCCGTGGGGCCGCAACAGCAACAACCAGGCCCCCAGCATCTATAGCGGTGGCGACCCGTTCCTGTCGCTTCACCGCGAGGTAAACAGGCTCTTTGATGATATGTTGAGGAGCTTCGAGACGCGCTTGCCTGCTGTGGGACAGCTTTCGCCCTTCGATGGGGGCTGGCCGAAGGTGGAGATTTCGGAGTCGGACAACGAGCTTCGCGTCACCGCCGAGGTTCCCGGCATGGAAGAGAAGGACATCGAAGTCCTGCTCGACGAAGATGTGCTGACCCTGCGTGGCGAAAAGCGGTCGGAAACCGAGGAGAAGGATTACTCCGAGCGCTTCTACGGTCGCTTCGAGCGGCGCATACCCCTCGGCTACGAGGTCGAGGACGACAAGGTCAAGGCGTCCTTTGCCAATGGCGTCCTGATCCTGACGCTGCCGAAGAACCCGAACGCGCAGTCGAAGGTGAAGCGCATCCCGATCACCCACTGACGCATGGACCAAGTCGGAGGCGGCAGCCCGCTGCCTCCGGCGCATCCTTCGCCAAAAATGGGAGGGATGAGTGATGCAGAAGCAAGAAAGAAAAGTCACACCAGTCGTAGAAAATCTCGGACCGGCAAACGAGAAACGCGGGCGAGCGCCGTCGCTCGGGCGATCCGAGTTCCCGCGTGATGCCGTCGCGCGGATCTACAAGCCTTGCCGCTCAGTCATGACCTCAAGCCGTGCGCGGCCGAAAGGGTGGCGGCTGTTGTTCGAGCGGCGTACTGCGCCGGTCATTGAACCGCTGATGGGCTACACCGCAAGTGGTGACACGCTGACCCAGGTGGAGCTCGAATTTCCAACGGCTCAGGCGGCCATCGACTATGCCGAACGGCAGGGGCTTGCCTACGCTGTTCAAGGAAGCCCGGCGGCCGAAAAGTCCAGTGTCGAATCGTCTGACGCGGACAACCCGCTGCAGGCCGGCGCAGACGTTGTCTGGAACCGCCTCCAGTTGGCTTTGCTGCAAAGCAGCCACGGCGCAGTTTCGCAGGCGCCGCATTATGGACCGGCGCTGACGGACCCGGAGGCGCTTTATGCATCGCCGATGGACGTGGTCGTCGATCCTCTTCTGACAGCCGACGAGAAACGCGCAATCCTGCGAAACTGGGCGTGGAACGAGTATCTGGTCGATCTCGCCACGGCCGAGGGGATGCCGGAAAACGCGCGTCCGACGCGGCTGGACGAAGTGGAATTGGCCCTGCTCGCGCTGGAGCCAGTTACGGCAGCGAACCTGGCCGTTTCTATTCCTGAACAGAAGCAGAAGGCAATGTGAGGGTCGTCATGGATCGGCTGACTGTGCTCGATTGTGAAAATACGCTGCCGAACCGTTTCGCACTGGCCGTCGCCGTGGCGGGGCGCGCTCGTGCGCTCAGCCGGGGTGCTGAGCGCCTGACCGACGAAGCGACGGCGCCCGTCGAACTCGCCCTGCGCGAGATCGCCGGCAACCGCTTCCAGCCCGACGAGATCAAGTCCTTTGTTCTGGCCGGTTCGGTTCCGCGCGATGGCCGGGGACGGCCCGGCCGACGAAGAAAGCTTCGCGGTGGCAAAGGTCAATCCCTGGCTGCCGCACCCGCCGTCGCTCAGAGGGCGGCGCACTCACCATGTCAGGAAAGGAGGATGAGCAATGGAGAAATGGCTGAAAACTGAAAGTCGTCCGGCGATCGATATCGTCAATGTGATCGCCGGCATAGCGCTGGTACTGTCGCCTTGGTATTTTGGATTTGCGGCTGAAACCTATGCGGCCTGGAACGCCTGGATCGCCGGTGCGGTGATTGCCCTGATCGCCGTGGGTGCGCTGGTTGCGTTCCATGCCTATGAGGAATGGGCAAACCTGGTGGTTGGGCTGTGGACGCTGATCTCGCCCTGGGCCCTCGGTTTCTCGGCCCTGACAACGGCCATGTGGGTACATGTGGTCGTGGGAGTGATCGTAGCGGCCTTGGCTGCCGGAAGCCTCTGGTTCTTCGGCGACCGTCCGCTTTCAACGGCCTGACCAGCATCTCTGGCGGGCCCGGATCTCCGGGCCCGCTTTTTTCAACCGCTACGGGTGCGGTCTGCCGTTGTAGGCGTTGCGGCCAGGTACATCGGCAGCCGAAACACAGGCCGCTTTTTTCACCGACGTGTGTTGAGCCTGATCTCGCCCTGCATTTGCAGTTCCTCATTTCCTGTGCTTGGCGCGCGGGGAAGAAAGAGATGAACGCTTGTTCCCTCGCCGACCGCACTCTCGATCCTAACATGCCCCCCGGACTGCTTGATGAAGCCGTAAACCTGGCTAAGCCCAAGTCCGGTTCCCCGGCCATCGGCCTTGGTCGTAAAGAACGGCTCAAACACGTGGGCCAGGACCTCCTTGCTCATCCCGCAACCCGTATCGCTGACCGTGACCCGAACAAAAGAGGCAGCCGGAGCGGGCACGTCTTCGATGTTGCCGGGAGTACCGCTGGTCTCGATCGCCAGCGTGCCCCGGCCGGCCATCGCGTCCTTGGCATTCACAGCCAGGTTCAGGATGGCGACGTCTAGCTGATTGGCATCGACAACGACGGGGCCAAGTGCCGGATCCAGCTCAAGCCTGATGCTGATCCCGTTCCCCAGCGTCCGCTCCAGCAGCATCGTGACGGCTTCGATACGTCCATTCAGGTCGATTGTCTCCGGATACAGCGACTGTGCGCGAGAGAACGCGAGCAATTGCTGCGTCAGCGCACTGCCGTTTTGCGTTCGTTTGAGCAACTCTTCAATCAGCATCGCCGCGTTCGGATTCGCAGGATCCTCGCGCAGCTGCTTCTGAAGCAGTCGCAGCCCCGATTCGAACACCGCGAGCAGATTGTTGATGTCGTGAACGATGCCGGCAGCGAGCCGGCCGATCGCTTCGAGCTTTTGCGATTGACGTCGACGCTCCTGCTGCGCGCGTTGCGCGGAGACGTCGCGAAGACTGGCAAGCAGCGCCGGCCTACCGTCCCAGCTAAGTTCAACCGTCCGTATTTCCACTTCGGCTGGTGCTTGATTGGGTCTGTGGACGGTGATTTCCGTGGTTTCACCCGATATGACCGGCCGGCCGAGGGGGATGTGGACGAGATCGGCAGCCGGATAACCGAAGATCGCGGCGGCCGCCGGATTTGCATAAAGCACCGTTCCCGACAGATCGACAACCAGAACCCCGTCGGCCGTGGTTTCGATCAGCCGTCGAAAGTCGAGTTGGCTGATGCCCGTCAGATTTGCGTCGCCGTGTTGGTCGGAGATTTCGGCTGCGCCGCACGCCATCTCAACGCTCCTCACGCCAAGACGCGGCGGAGTCGCCGAACACGTCGGGTGCGCCGTCGAAGGGCTGACCGAGATGCATGCCGGTGCCGTCGATTGTGAAGCGCCGAATCTGCTTGTCATGCTCGCTGCCGCGCATTTTCAGCACCATGATCCCCCGATGCATGAAATCCCCTTCCTGGATGTACCGCAATAGGATGATCGAGTCCGTGAGGGTTGAAATATGCTGTTCGCTAGCACTCTGGCCGCCGACGAGCGATTTGTTGGTGGCCGTGCAAAGGCCAGCGATCTCGTGTTTCTTGATGAAGGAAGTGAGGCTGATTAGGAATTCCCGGAAACCGGTCTCTGGTGCGATCCGTTCCAATGCCGACAGGCTGTCGATAGCGATCCGGTCAGGCTTGAACTCTTCAATGAGCTCGCGGATCATCAACAGGTGGTCCGGCAAGTTCTGCGCTTCCGGGTAAATGCAAACGACCTTCAGCCGGCCATCCGCCTCCATGGCCTCGAAGTCGACGCCCCAGCCGCGCGCATTGCGGAACATCTGGCCGCGGCTCTCTTCGTAGCCGACCAGCAAGGCACGTTCGCCAGCCGCCGCGCCGCCTGCCAGAAAGTTTGTCACCAGCAGGGTCTTTCCGGTGCCCGTCGCACCGCTGACGAGGGTGATGCTGTCGCGGAAAAATCCACCGCCACACATCCTGTCGAGTTCCGGATTGCCGCTCGTCACCCGCTTGGTGCTGGATTGCTGCTCGAGCCGCAGTGAAGACAGTGGCACTGCCACTATGCCTTGCTTCACCACAAGCGTGATCGGCACCTCGCCCTCCACGTGGCGGCTGCCCCGCATCTTGAGAACTTCGATCGTACGCCTGCGTCGCTCGCGGTCGAGCGCGTTGCGCAGGATTACGACGTTGTCGGCAACAAACTCCTCGATCCGGTGGCGGGAGATCTCGCCATACTCGCTGTTGCGTTCGGCGGTCATTAGCACCGTCAAACCATCCCTCTTTAGCGCTGTCGCAATGCGAAGGAGTTCCCGACGGACCGATGTCTGCTCCGCGACGAAGTGGTCGAAGAGCTGGGTGACGGAATCCAGCACGATGCGCTTCGCCGCGGCGTTTCGCGCAGCGTGCAGGACACGCGTCAGCAAGCCTGACAGATCGAAATTGCCGACAACCATCTGGTCGTGGTCACGCGGGCTGGCGTCGACGAAGACCAGCTTGTTCATCTCGCGCCAGCGACGGATGTCCCAGCCGAAGCTAGCCATGTTGACCTCGATCTCGACCGGCGATTCCTCGAACGTGACGAAGACGCCGGGCTCGTCGAGCACGGTGATGCCGTGGGCCAGAAACTGCGTCGCAAATACAGTCTTGCCACTGCCGGGCGTGCCTCCGACGATGGTGGTGCGCCCGCGCGGCAGGCCGCCCATCACAAGATCGTCGAAAGCCTCGATACCGGTCCTGACGCGTTCGAGCGCGGGATCGATGAGGATCTCTTCAGCTGTGGTCATAGCCACTGTCCTTCTTGCGATAACCGAAATAGTCGAGAACCTGAGCGATGTTGCTGATGTCGCCAATCAGCCGTCGTGGAGGGATGGTTGACTCATCCGAGAGCGTCGGCGTCGCTAGAATGCCGGCCCTTTCCGCCTCGTCAGGATCCGCGACGACGTCGACGACCTGGATTTCGATACCGCCGGCCAACTCCTCCACTATCCTCAGACGGCTTGCCAGCGCCCGACGGGCGCCCGGCCCATCGCCGGCGACATACAGGCGAAGCAGGCCGTTGGCCTCTGGATTGGACCGATGACTGACGCTCATGTTCACGCCTTGCCGCAGGGAGTTGCAGTTTTCGACGTGCACGAGGCGCCACGCCGCGGAATCCAGCCGCCGTTCTTCCCTCAGCAGCCGTCGGTCTGCCTGGAAGCCGATGCACCACGGCTTGCGCTCGGTGAGGCCTGGATCAGCGCCCCCGTGCAATTTGTAGATAGCCGCGCCCGCCGCGTCTGCGCACTTGTGAACATTTCTTCGCGCCGGTCGTTGTAAACGCCGCCATTTGAAACGGAGGAGTGCGATGGAGAACCCTCGAAAGCGATCAGACCCGATCGGAAACAACCTGCTTCGGGCCCTCAGAGCCGACGACTGGGAGATCCTGCAACCGAGGCTCGAACAATGGTCGGCGCCTGCCGGGACTTTGCTGCACGAGCCAGGCGATGCAGTCCGTTACGCCTATTTCCCTTGCGGATCGGCCCTGGTCTCCTACCGCGTCGTGTTGAGCGACGGGCGAGCGATCGAGACTGCGCTCATCGGACGTGAAGGAGCGGTCGGCGGCATCGTCAGCCAAGGCAGACTTCCAGCGTATGCGCGGGCCGAAGTTCAACTTGGCGATTCATTCTTCAGGATCGACCTGCAACATCTCGAAGAAGCCAAATTGCGTTCCTTGACATTGCGTCACCTGTTTGCCCGCTACGCTGATTGCCTGATGGCGCAGGTATTCCAATCCGTCGCCTGCAGCGCAGCGCATTCGATCGAACAGCGCGCGGCAAGATGGCTGTTGGCCGTGACAGAACGGACGGGAGCCGAAAACCTTGCGGTGACGCAGGAACAGCTTGCTACAATGCTGGGGGTCGGCCGCTCCTATCTGAGCCGGGTCATTCGAGACCTGAGGCAGCGCGGCGTCATCGAAACCCGGCGCTCCCGGCTTGCTGTACGCAGTCCAGAAGGGCTGCGCTCGCTTGCCTGCGAGTGCAATGCGGCCGTCAGCCATCATTTCAACGACGTTTTGAAGGGGGTCTATCCGGCGGAGGAAAACGGCATGACAGGTGCGCTGGGCATGCCGCATAGGAAAGGACAGTGACAGACCCATTGTCGCCGGCCGGTCTGGGGCCTCCCACTTTTTTGCCCCGGACCTGGCCTACACCGATGCCGCGCGGACTGGGCGACCTATATCCGTTCCCCTGTGGAGGCCGCCATGGACATGAGCAACAGAAAGACGCAGTTCAATATCTGGTACTGGATTGCGGCGTTCGTGGGCGTGATGGTCGTCCAGTACATCTATGCCACGACGCAACACGTCGCCCAGATACCGTACAGCCAGTTCGAGACCCTTCTGAATGCCGGCAAGATCGCTGAGGTGCAGGTTTCGGACCGCTTTATCCAGGGCCGCTTCAAGGAGCCGCAAAACGGCAGGCCGCTGTTTATCACTACACGCGTCGAGCCGGACCTCGCCCGTGACCTGCAGGAACACGGTGTCACTGTGACTGGCCAGGTCGAAAGCACCTTCCTGAGCGACCTGCTTTCCTGGGTTGTGCCGGTGCTCGTCTTCTTTGGCCTGTGGATGCTGCTTCTAAGACGCATGGACGGCGGCGTCGGCGGTTTGATGCAAATTGGCAGGAGCAAGGCCAGAATCTATGTCGAAGCCAATACCGGCGTGACGTTCGACGATGTGGCGGGGGTCGACGAGGCCAAGGCCGAGTTGCAAGAGATTGTGGATTTTCTGAAGAACCCGGGCGAATACGGCCGCCTCGGAGGACGCATGCCCAAAGGCGTGCTGCTGGTCGGACCGCCAGGCACCGGCAAGACTCTCCTCGCCAAGGCCGTCGCGGGCGAGGCCAAGGTGCCGTTCTTCTCGATCTCCGGTTCGGAGTTCGTCGAGATGTTCGTAGGGGTCGGGGCCGCGCGCGTGCGCGATCTTTTCGAACAGGCGCGATCCAAGGCTCCCGCCATCATATTCATCGACGAGCTCGACGCTCTTGGCCGCGCCCGCGGGACCGCGGTCGGCGGCCACGACGAAAAGGAGCAGACGCTCAACCAGCTTCTGGTCGAACTCGACGGTTTTGATCCGCAGATCGGCGTCGTGCTGCTGGCCGCGACGAACCGTCCTGAAATCCTTGACCCGGCACTTCTGCGCGCCGGCCGTTTCGACCGCCAGGTATTGGTCGACCGGCCCGACAAGAAGGGTCGCATAAAGATCCTGCAGGTTCACATGAGCAAGGCCAAGCTGGCGAGGGATGTCGATGCGGAAAAAGTGGCGGCGCTGACGCCCGGGTTCACCGGTGCTGACCTGGCCAATCTTGTGAACGAGGCGACGTTGCTCGCCACGCGCCGCAAGGCGGATGCGGTAACGATGGACGATTTCAACAATGCGGTGGAACGCATCGTCGCGGGACTGGAGAAACGCAATCGGCTCCTGAACCCGAAGGAGCGCGAGATCGTCGCCTATCATGAAATGGGTCATGCGCTGGTAGCCATGGCGCTGCCTGGCGTCGACCCGGTGCACAAGGTGTCGATCATACCACGCGGCGTCGGCGCGCTCGGCTATACTATCCAGCGTCCGACCGAGGACCGCTTCCTGATGACGCGTGAGGAGCTGGACAACAAGATGGCGGTGCTGCTCGGCGGCAGGGCGGCCGAATGGATCGTATTCGGCCATTTGTCCACCGGAGCCGCCGATGACCTTGCCAAGGTAACCGACATAGCGCGCGCCATGGTGACGCGTTACGGCATGTCGGCAAAACTCGGGCACGTGGCGCTGGAAAAGGACCCGCGCTCCTTCCTGAGCCCTAACCCGCTCGCCGGCGGACCGCGCGAGCACGATTACGGCGAAGCCGCCGCCGACGCCATCGACACGGAAGTACGCGACATTGTGGCGGCCGCGTTCGAACGAACCGTCGGCCTCCTCACCGAGCGGCGCGACGTGCTGGAAAGGGCGGCACGCAGGCTGCTCGAGACCGAGACGCTCGACGAGACCGAACTTGCGTCGCTGGTCGGAGACGTCTCGGCGGATGGTGCTGTACGGGACGGGTCTGGTCAGTCGTCGGACAAGAGGCAGCCTACGCTGCAGCCGGCCAGGACCGCGGCCGCAATCCCCACGCCCGGATCGGGGAAATTCAGGACGCAATAGTGATGCTTCGGACTGCTCCCGACGGCATAGATCGCTCGTCGAAAGCCGTGTCGCACGCTGCAACGGCGACACGCGAGATTGATATCGATCGCTAGGCTTTCGAAACCAGTATATGTCGGTCACCAGCCAAGCGTTCTCGATGCCATTTGCTGGTCGCCCTAGGTGATATTACGCGAGACGGGTGACCTTGCCTCGCGCAGCCTTGAGCGCGACCTTTTCTTCCTCACTGCGCCCGGCTCCGCTGCAGGGGTAAAACCCGCATGGCACAAGTGATCGTACAGGGAACTTATCGCCAGCCCTTTCCAGAAGCATCATGAAACCTCCTTGGTTTTGACCCGTGAACGGCAGCGCCATCCGGCCAGCGTCGGACAAGTTCGAAAGTCACCGTTCCGGCACGTGCGTTACTCCGGCAAAGGCGATAACGACATCGAGGTCCGGCAGATCAACCGCCTGCGGTGCATCACCGGATACCACTTCGACCTGGGCATAATGAGCAAGATTGCTTGCGCGCGCCGCGCGAATTCTTCGTCGATCTCATAGGCGATCACGCGTCCTCCAGAATCCGTCAGCTCAGCGAGGATGGCGGTGAAATAGCCGGCACCGGCGCCCACCTGAAGCACGGTCTGGCCAGGAGCGGTGTTCAGATGGTCGAAAACCAAGGCCCAAAGCGACGGCAAGCCGCTGTTAGTCCGCGTCTTTCGTCAAGCGAGACCAGAACGTCATGGTAAATCTTATGAAGTGCGGCTGAAGGGCTGGTATGGCTCGCTCCGATTTGCAATCGCGAATGGATACGCCATGCCCGTTGCCAAGGTAATGTTCGCGCGGAACCTTTGCGAAGGCCTCGATGACCGCAGGATTGTGCAAGACAGGTGACGAGACACGCAGGTCTTCGGCAAACCACCGGCGCGCTTCACTAGCATCGATTCTTGTCGGCATGGATATCGGGTCCCGTGTTGCGCGTACTGATGGCCCAACTGGTAGGCGCCAGCTTTGCCGGCCCAGCGAGGGAGTCGCACGACTTTCACGGGGTTGTCATGGAAGCTGTGCGTCAGCTGAACGGCGAGGGCCTGAGCAAGCTTTAGGCAGACGGGCAACGCGAAACGCTGATCCAGAGTTATTGTTGGACATTGGTGGACGAGTACCAAGACATCGGTATCTGCCGTTGCGGGTCGCTCAATGGTCGATAAGGAGCCCCACGTCTGTTCGAGGACCTTGCGCCCGCCTGTCTCAATGGCGGCCAAACGGGCCCTGTCATTTGGCGATGCTGATGTACTTCATTCATTCTCGAACGCCTGCTTTCCCTTTGCTGCCCAGAGCGCCCGCGCCTGTGCCCCTTGATGGCTTTTGAGCTTGTCGGCCATCCAGAGCAGCGCGCCATAGATGGTGGCACGATCATCGCCGGTCAGGTCGACGATCCCGGCCTTGATGACGAGACCGCCGAGTTCGATCAGATGGCGCGTGCGCTTGCGGCGCTCGACCTGCCATATGCGCATGTCATGCCGCGCCCGCGCCGCCTGATGGCGACTGCGCGCCGCCCGGTTGCCTTTGAGCGCTGCCGTTGTCGCGGTTAAGCGCTGACCCAGATCGCCGCGCCCGCCCTTGAAAGAAAGCGGCCCCGCGCTTCGCCCATGCCTCCCTTTTTCCGGCATCCTTCGCCTCGGCGATGGCGACCAATGCGCCCGCCAGTTCATCGGCGGTGAGCGCATCGGCTCCGGTCGAGATGACCAGTTCGCCGAGTTGCTGCACTTTTCGCGTTTTGAGTTCCCGCGCCTTTTCTTCCAGTGCCTTCAGTTCCGCGTCGAAATCCCGTGGTTTACGCATGGCCGTCTCCATCTGACGTCAATGCGGCGATGATAGACGAGCACTTGCCTGAAGGCTTCAGGGTTGCCGAGACAGCCCGGGACGGGCTGGTCGCTCCCCAGATTTTTTCGAGGGAGGGCGCGCTTATACGTCGTGCCGACGTTCGCTTTGCCGTGCAAATGATCTGGTCGCGATGGCGATCTATCATCTTCACGTCAAGGTCATTGGCCGCAAAGCTGGCTCAAGTGCCGTGGCGTCGGCCGCCTACCGCTCGGCCTCGCGGCTGCGCGACGAGCGCATCGAACGCAGCCATGACTTTTCGGCTAAGCGCGGTGTCGTCCATTCCGAGGTGATCTTGCCAGAGAATGCACTGGGCGCCTGGAGCGACCGCGAACGGCTGTGGAACGACGTCGAGGCTTTCGAGGTGAGGAAGGATGCGCAGCTTGCCCGCGAGGTGGAGTTTGCCCTTCCACGCGAACTAAGCCACGCGCAAGGCATCGGACTGGCGCGCGACTTCGTGCAGGCCGAGTTTGTCAGCCGGGGCATGGTCGCCGATCTCAATGTGCATTGGGACAGGGCAGAGGATGGCAGTCCAAAACCTCATGCTCATGTCATGCTGACCATGCGGTCGGTGGACGAGAACGGCTTTGGTCCGAAAGTCCGCGACTGGAACAGCACTGAGCTGGTCGAGCGCTGGCGCGAGCGATGGGCCGAGCTTGCCAATGAGCGGCTTGCCGAACTCGACATAGACGCCCGCATCGACCATCGCAGTCTGGAAGCCCAGGGCATTGCCCTTGAGCCGCAAACCCAGATTGGTGCACCGGCGCAACGCATCGAGGGCGGTGGCCTTGACGCTGCCGGCATTGAAGCGGATCGCGCCGAACTGCACCGCCAGATCGCGCGCAACAATGGCGATCGCATTATTGCCGATCCATCCGTGGCGCTGGATGCCATCACGCATCAGCAATCGACCTTCACCCGAAAAGACATTGCGAAGTTCTCGCACCGACACAGCGAAGGGATGGAGCAGTTCAACACGGTGGCGGCAGCCATCGGCAACGCACCCGATCTGGTCGAACTCGGCAAGGACGGACGCGGTGCCGATCGCTTCACCACCCGGCAAATGATCGAAACGGAACAGCGCCTGCATCGCGCGGCAGAACGCATGGCCGGCGAGCGGCAGCATGCTGTGAGTGACCGGGATCGTGCGACGGCGTTGGCGGATGCCAAGCATCGTAGCCTTGTTCTCTCTGACGAGCAGACCGATGCACTGGATCACATCACAGATGACCGCGGTCTTGGTATCGTTGTCGGTTTTGCCGGTACCGGCAAGAGCGCCATGCTGGGTGTTGCGCGCCAGGCATGGGCAGCCGCCGGCTATGAGGTCCGAGGCGCGGCACTTTCCGGCATTGCGGCCGAGAATCTCACAAGCGGTTCGGGCATCTCGTCGAGAACCATCGCCAGCATGGAACACAGCTGGGGACAGGGCCGCGATCTGCTCAAAGCGCGTGATATCCTGGTGATCGACGAGGCAGGCATGGTCGGCACGCGCCAGTTGGAGCGCGTGCTCTCCCACGCCTCGGACGTTGGCGCAAAAGTCGTGCTGGTCGGCGATCCGCGGCAGTTGCAGGCGATCGAGGCGGGCGCCGCATTCCGTTCGATTCATGAGCGCCATGGCGGCGTCGAAATCGGTCAAGTGCGCCGGCAGCGCGAGGAGTGGCAGCGTGACGCCACGCGCGATCTGGCGACCGGCAGGATCGGCGCTGCGATCGGCGCTTATGACGACAGAGGAATGGTGCACCGGGCTGCCTCGCGCGATGAGGCCCGCAGTGATCTGGTCGAACGCTGGGATCGCGACAGGCAGGCAGACCCAGAGGCAAGCCGCATCATCCTCACTCACACAAACGACGAAGTGCGCGCGCTCAACAAGGCAGCGCGCGAGCGCATGCGCGTTGCTGGAGATCTCGGCGACGATGTTCACGTGGGTGTGGAACGCGGCGCGAGAAACTTTGCCAGTGGCGACCGGGTGATGTTCTTGCGGAACGAGCGGTCGCTCGGCGTCAAGAACGGCACGCTCGGTGTGATCGAAGAGGTCAGCACGCAGAGCATGACGGCTCGCACTGACGACGGCAGGTCGGTGCGCTTCGACCTGAAAGACTATGCCCACATCGACCACGGCTATGCCGCGACCATCCACAAGGCTCAGGGCATGACCGTCGACCGGACCCATGTGCTGGCAACGCCGGGCATGGATGCCCATGGCAGCTACGTTGCCCTGTCGCGGCATCGCGACGGGATGGAACTGCACTACGGCAGCGACGACTTCGCGACACGAGACCGGCTCGTCCGCACGCTCTCACGCGATCGCGCCAAGGACATGGCGTCGGATTACGACCAGGTCGACCCGGCGCAGACCTATGCCGAGCGACGCGGGATCACCTTTCGACAGCGTGTGGTCGAAATCGTGCGCCGGATCGTTCCGGAGAAGCTGCGTGACAGGATTGGCGGGCTGCTGGACGGGTTGCGCTCTCCCGAAGACGGCGAGCCGATGCAGGAACGTGGACCTGGGCCGGCAAGGCAAAGTGTTGGCGCGCGGATCGGAGATGCAGGCCGGACGCCCGGCGGAGGAAATCTCGCCACAGGCGTGCCGCCCGACGTGAATGTGCCGGTGGACGCGGAAGCGGCATTGCGCAGCGCTCGCACGAAGGCGCTTGTTCGGCACGCGCGTGCGCTCGACGCGATCCTCAGTACTGGAAATGCAGACGGGCAGGGCAGTCCCGAGCAGATGCGCGAATTGAGAGATGCGCGTAGCGCTTTCGAGAAGGTGCGGCCGCATGGCTGGCGCGATGCCGAAGCGGCATATGTGAAAAATCCCGAACTTGTCCGCGAGGCGGGTGCCGGCCGCGTCAACCGCATCGTGCTTGCTCTCCAGCTTGAGACGGAAATCCGCACCGGGATGGACATCAATCCCGGCCGCCGCGCCGACCTGTTCATGGAACGTTGGCAAAGACTCGATCGGACGGCACAGCAGCAATATCAGGCCGGCGACATGTCCGGCTACAAGTCAACGCGTGCGGCCATGTCCGATATGGCCAAGAGCCTTGAACGCGATCCCCAACTGGAATCGCTACTCGCCAATCACAAGAAGGTGCTCGGCATCCAAGTCGAATCCGGCCGCCGTCTGGGTGTGGAACTCGCGTTCAACCACGGCATTGGCAGCGGGCGTGGCATAGGAATCTAAACATCCGATTTGCCGCCGTTCCGACGCCCCAAATCGATCAGATGACAAATCTGATTGCCTGCGAGCCTTGGGTTGTCCTGTTTGGTTCCAACAGGTGCCAAATGCTCTCAGCGAAGGCAACGCAGTCATGCCTGAACCGGATCGTATCATTCGCCTTAGAACCGTCCTGGCGCGGACCGGCCTGTCCCGCTCAACGATGTACCGCAAAATCGCCGAAGGCACATTCCCGGCTCAGATCAAGATCAGCGTCAACGGTGCGGGTTGGCGGGAATCAGACGTAAATCAATGGATCGAAAATCCCGTCGCATGGCGAACAGAAGATCAGTGATTGCGTGACAAGCGCACGCCCGGGCCGCCACCATTCTCTGGAATGAATTCTATTCCGGCAGCTTCGAGTGACAGCTTCAGCGCTTGGAGGATTGATTCAGATGCGGGTTTCGAACCACGTTCGAATTGCACGATCGTCCTCAAACTCACCTTGGATAAATCCGCCAGTTCCTGCTGAGAAATGTCGAGGAGCCCACGGGCCGCGCGAACTTGGGCCGCACTTACCTTCATTGTTCAAATGCCCTGTTGCGCAAAAAGCGCAAATATGCTTGTTTTAGGAAACGACAGTTGGAAGTGGTGCGTCCGCCTCCAACGGTCTGACCACGCCTAGGCTTTGCGGAGCTCGGATCATGGCTGATTCCGACCATAGCACGACTATGCCTCCCGTCACGAATGGCAAGACTGCCAACGCGTTGGACCGGTTGCCGGATGCAGACCCTGCAATTCAACTGCTGCGAGATTGGGCGCGGGCGCAGCATGTCTCGCATGTCCTTTGCCGACTTCAACAGCGCCTAGAGAGGCGCGTTCTCGGCGCTGCAGACCCAAAAGCGATCGATGAGAAAGTCGGCTATTCGATCGCTTGCCAAGCGGAGGTCGAGGCCACAACGGCGGTTTTAAAGCTTCAGGACAAACTTCCCCACATACAGGCGCGGTCGCTTCTTGGCATCGTCGCCAAGCTCGAAATCATCGCTGGCGCAGATCGCGATATCGATGATCCAACAGACTTTCCCTGGCCGCATATTGCTTCGATCCTCGACGACTTGAAGAAAATCGCCGGCAGCCTACCGCTTGGGCGGCCTGAGCGATCCGTCGTTCAGGCGAACTGCAGGCAATATCAAGCGATCGCGGCCAACCTCATCGGTCTGGAAAACCGGGCCGCCAACCTTCAATTGGGGTTCTCCGTGCACCCCTCCCGTGTCATTCAATCCCCAAATGAATGCCAAGTCATGTCAACTTCGGCCCATTCTTCTGATGCCTAGGGAGAATGGCACGTGGCTGCCATTTGGTCTTGAATAGTTCGTCTACCTTGCGGGAGTTTTCGGCTAGATCAGCATCCTCATGCCACTTCTCCACCAGCGGGAGGGCCGCATCGACAGGCGCTGATGTGCTGATGTCGTCCACGATGACGTACCATCGATCTCGCTTCGAATCGTACTTGTGTTTTTGGCCGATTGCCTCAGCGGCCAGCCATATTTTGTCGTTCAGAGTCCGGCAAGCCAAGTAGGTAAGACCGCCTGTTTCTGTTAGAATCGAGAACGATTTCATCTCCTTGCCCGCCGCAACTTCTTCTCGGATTGCCAGCACGGTTTTAGATAAGTCCGTCAGCGAGCCATAGGAAAAATCGTAGAGGTCGATGACTACCGATGCCAGTTCGGGGGGTGCCGTCTTCAGGCTCTTGAACAATTCGGAGATAACCGGAATGTCCAACCGCTCAAGGATGCTAACTGGGCGAACCGTCTTCACCCCGACGTCCCGCGGCATCATAAAATCCTCGACGATTTCGGCAAAATCCTTCTCAAGATGCATGAAGTCATATTCAGGATCCATCGCCAGTTTGTATTTCAAATGATAGCCGAGAAAATTGTATTCACTATCCGAATGCATCTTATCAAAAACGTCCGAGCGGCACTTAAGGTAGTAAAGAAACTCGATGGGCGTTGGCAGCATGCGCGCCACACAATCGAGAACGCCTAGGTCCCAAATGACGGGCGCGATCCTGTCGCTTCTCTTCAGCATGATGTTTGAGAGAAACGTCGCAGCAGGAAAAGCGTCGCTCAATATGACGGCAGGGAACACCCGCACCGTTGGTGGGAACGTCAGTGCTTTGCCGTCTTTCGTTTTGCATTCCGCTCCGGCCTGGACTAGCTCGGCAAACTCGTAGGCTTGGCGGTATGGGGCTTGAATGGCGCCTTCGAAATCCTTGTTTAATGCCTCTTCATCACCCGCTCTTGCCGTTAACGTCACACGCTTGGATTTCGCCTGCACGACGATCACGAACTCGCCGTAAACTATGAGCGCGTCGGCTTCGCCGGCTGTCTTCTTTTTGCTTGGCTGGATCGTGACGTTCTCATACACATTCGCCGTGCCGAATACCGATCGAAAGAGGTCAGCAGCTGCTTTCTCCAGAAAGGCACCTCGATGCTTGGCTGCTATGTCGACATATGTCTTGTCGGCTATCATCCAATAGGTCGGGCTCTCGTAGACGCTCTCAGCCAGCCTGTATGCGTTTGGTGCATAGAGATGCTCCCCAATATCGATCAGCGGCGCAAGATTGGCTTGATTCACAACAAACGCAGACGTGAAGTTGGCATTTGCGTTTGTGACAGGGGTTGCGAACTTGGCCATGAAGGCCTTCGCCTTGCTGGCACCGAATTTCTTGATCAGCTCGGCTTTGGCGATCAAGAGGCTGTCCGTTAAATCTGCCTTGGTCGGAACCGTTCCATCCTCCTTCCTCGCGTTGATCGCTGACATCTGCCGCGATGTATGCTCCATGATGAACCGTGCAATTTCGACCATTGGACGCGCTGAAAGCCCAGCATTGCGGATCAGCCATTCAAAATCATCGCGATATCGGTCTCGGGCAAAACGCTCTAGCTGATGGAGAAAGAAGCTGTCAGCACCGTAATAAATGGCTTCCCGAGCCGCGGCGCCCAGAGCCCTTTCGATCTTTCCAGGATCACTGAAATCCGGCATCGAATCCAATGTGAGCCGGTCGTGGAATTCCCTGAGAAGTCTGTCAGCTTTGTCTGCAAAATCGATGTCAGTATTGACGATGGAGTAAGTGCAATCCGACGCGGACTGAACCATCAGCCCGAGCAAGAGCATGAACTCATTGCTGTTTAGCTTGGTGGTAGACCAGCGCTTTTCTGGATCGTCGGCAACTTTAGCTTCTCGCAAATCAATAGCAACGATCCAGTCGCGATACATGATGGCGGAAATATCATGCAATGTCCCGGGGCTCTGCGCGAGAACACGCAAGTCGTCGAATATATTTTCGAGAGAACGCGCCTTTGGTCGCCCTGGGTTTCCCAATTCCATGTTTGTCATGTCGCGCCAATTCTTATGTGGGCTAGAGCTATTGGGCCAAAGAATCGACTCACTCACCACTTAACAACGAGGTCGTCGTCGTAGAGCACACTTGGCAACATACCCATCATCACATGGTCGGGCAGGATGCGAGTAGCCCGCTTCTTATGGACTTCGAACCCGGGGTATGCATCCCCAATGACTTGCTTGAAGAACGTCTGCGTGCGAGGCTTCAGGCATTCCGTAATTTCCCACAGAAATGCGTGGACGGCTTCGTAATCGGACACGATCTCTTCGGGTCGATGAATCGCTTCGAGATGCTCGAAGAACCTTTCGACATGGTTTCCTGGCATATTGAAGAGCGGGCGTCTGCCGTCGAAATAGACCACCTCGATCTGCTCGCGGATAGGATCGACATTACCGTGCAATGCGAAATTTCTCTTATCGATGACTCGCATGAAATGCGCATAGGCATTGGTGCTCTTGTCGATATCGCGTGCAAAGCCATCGCAATGCTGGCTGAGCAGCGCGAGGCGGTCGGGAATCTTAGCCCGGATGAAGGCCTGATAGGCTTCAGGGGCATTCCGGATTTCATCGCGGGTGAACATGAGGATCACCATATTGATGAAGGCCTCGGCCATAACCGGCATCAGAAGGTGAAGCTTTAGACAGTTCCCGAAGAGGTCGTTCGCACGTGTGGATACTCCTTGCATGGCTTTTTCCAAAGTTTTCAGCCGCGATTTGGCACCTGGCGATCTTTCTGGAAAAGCCGTCTTTGCCGGGGCATCGATAATAGCTGCGTGCAAGTCGGCGCACAGGCCCGCGATACTGACAAACTTATTCTGAAAGACGACGAATTTTTCCAGGCTCTGCAGTACGGCAGATTTCTGCGGACCGATCCTCGCATAGTCCGTTCTAATACCGACAATCAGGTCCCGCCACTGCTGGTGCGTGAGCGCCTCGCCGACCATGATATGAATCTCGCGCGACATGCCCAAGATATACACGTCGGTCTCGCCGGCCTTGAGGCTGTAGTCCCAGTGTATCCAGTTATCGCTGTCATCCTTGCGCAGAAAGTTTTGAAAACCGTTCGGTTCGCCAAAGCGAGCTTTCAGATAACAGTAGATATCCACCGGCCTAAGCCGTGACCTGACCGCGAGAATGGCGCCGCCTTTCTTCTTCTTAGGTTTCCTGTCGCTGTTACCCATTCCACCACTTCCTGCCGGGTAGCTGCCCGCCATTCACTGATGTTGAGGCAAGCAGGCTCTTTGACAGCCTGCCTCTTCTTTCGATGGGATTTACGCACGATCGTCACAAATATTCAGCGTGTAACGTGTGTGTCGGAGTTCACCAGCTCTTATCAGCGCACTCTTGGCAACGAGATCCTGCAGGTCCCTCGTCGCCGTAGCGCGCGACGCCTGGGTGATGGCGATGTAATTCTCGGCGCTAAGACCGCCCTTGAAGCCGTCGATACCTTCGCGGAACATTCGAGCGATGACTTTTTCCTGGCGCTCGTTGAACTGATCCCGATGGCGCTCGTAGAATTTGGCCTTGGCGACGGAGAATTCGACACGAGCAAGCGTTACGCGCTGCGCTTCGAGGATCGTGTCGGCGAAATATAGCAGCCAGTCGGTAATCGCGTTGCTTTTGTTGCTGGCTTCCAGCCGGTCGTAATAAGCCTTGCGATGACGTTCGATCGTATAGGCCAACGCGATGAGACTCGGCTCGCCCAGATTTTGCGCCATCGCCTTTTCGCAAAGCGCGCGTCCTATGCGGCCGTTGCCGTCTTCGAACGGATGTATGCTCTCGAAATAAAGATGCGCGATACCGGCGCGCGTCAGCGCGGGAAGCGGAGTCTTACCCTTGGGCGCGGTATCGTTGAACCAGATGGTAAAGGCGTCCATCTCGGCTTTCACGCGCGATGAGGGCGGCGCCTCGAAATGCACTTTGGGTTTGTCCAGCCGGTTAGAGACGATCTGCATGGCATCGGCGTGCTGGCGATAGTTGCCGATCGTCTCGATGCGTCGCTCTCCGGACATCACCATCTTGTGCCAGGCATAGAGCGTGCGATGCGAGAGCGGCTTGGCAAAATGCAGATACACGTCGGCCATCATTTCGGCGATGCCCCGCTCGGCGGGCGGTATGCGCCTATTCTCGCCTCCGAGCCCAAGCTGCTGCCGCAAGGATGATTGCAGGCTTTCCCGGTTGAGATACTCACCCTCGATCTCGGATGTCTTCAAGGCCTCTTCGCTGATTAGATCGATGCGGATCTGGTCGCGGTCATCGGGGCCGACATGGCGAAACACGCCCAGGAACTCGCCCGATCGCAATAGGAACTCGCTTTCCAGCGGGTCCAATGCCATCTTGTCGTAGGTAAAATGCGGCCAGTCGGCCTGCTCCCAATTCCATGCCATGAGCTATAGAGCCCCTTTCTATAACTCATGATATCGAAAAAGGTGAGCTATAGCAATCTGATCTATGCCTCAGCCAGCACCCGTTAGACAGTCTCCGGCCGCCCCCGCAGAAAATTCGACATATTGACCGTGAAGAAACCACAGTCCCATGAGTAGAGTTGGGCCTTAGCCGGAGCCACAAGCTGCACCCGGCCGCGACCAGTGGTAAGTTGGCGCGGAATGGGCGTCTGACTCCACAGTGATCGGTCAAAGCCTAGCCCGAATACATGTCCGACTGCTTCCGTGGTGCTTCCGCGACGCACTTCCCGACCTCGTCTCGCGGGAAAAATACCTTGCTAACCACCTGTTTTGACAGTATAAAAATGGCGCACCCGACAAGATTCGAACTTGTGACCTCTGCCTTCGGAGGGCAGCGCTCTATCCAGCTGAGCTACGGGTGCTTCCCGGGAAAACGAACCGGCCGGTGAGCCGGCCAGCCACGGCTTCATAGCGGAAGCCGGCCGTGGCTTCAACGGCCAATTGGCGATTGTGCGGCGGCCTGAGACGGGTTGATTGTTTCACCGATAGCTATCGGACATGGCGCTCCCTCGACATCGCGGCTTCGCCGAGCCCACCGTTTCGGAGCAAGCCGCGGGTCTCGCCGCCCTTCGGACCTGCCGTTTTGTCGAGGGACCCAAGCTCTTGGGTCTCACCCCTCCGCCTCCACCTTCGCAACTCTCCTCCTCACCGCCCTTGTCGCCCGCTTCTGCTTCTTAGCCCCCGCCAACTCGTGCATCGCATCCAGCTGCATCTGCTGCATTTCAGCCAGCCGCTGCCATTGGCGCGAGATCAAATAGTCGAGCTTTTCGTGCAGATGGCGCACTTCGAGCTCGGCCTTCAGGTTCACCCGGTAGTCGTTGAAGGAGCGCAGCCGGTCTTTGGCTTCCTGCCGCTTCTGGCTCATCATGATCACCGGCGCCTGGATGGCGGCGATGCAGGAGAGCAGAAGGTTGAGCAGGATGAACGGGTAAGGATCGAAGGCGTGCGCCAGGCCGCCGATCAGGTTGATGCCGATCCAGACCAGAAGCACGGTAGCAAACGAAATCAGGAACCACCAGCTGCCGCCGAACTCGGCCATCGTGTCGGAGACGCGGTCGGCGAAGGAGCGGTGCTCCTCGAACTCCTCTTCCGAGTTTTCCGAGATCGTGTCTTGTCTCGCGATCGATTCAACCACCTGGCGGTCGAGCTCGGAGAATTCGCCGTGCTCCTGCTGCAGCAACTCCTCCATGTAGCGCATGCGGTAGCGGCCGAGCTCCTCGCGGCTGATGCGGGCGCCGCGCGGCAGGTCGGGATGGTCGGAGCGGATGCGGTCGGCAAGGCTGGGCCTGAGATCGTCGATGCGCACCAGGTCGCGCTTGCGGAATTTCCGGCCGCTGATCGCCGAGGGTTTTTTCTTCGGCTTGATCCGGCCGGGCACATGCGGTTCGGAATCCGGCACTTCCGGCGCTTCGAGGATCTCGTCGGCTCCGTGCTGGGCATCCTCCAACACGGTTTCCGCCTCGAGATATTCGCCGGCGACGTCGTTCTCGTTGTCCGCCTGCTTCTGCGCGGCTGCCTTCGGGTCGCTGGCCATGGTCGGTGCTCCTGTTCGAGGCTTTGCGATACGATACGCCAAGCCGGCGCGGCATATCCATGGTCAGTATGAAAAGCGTGTGACGGAACAAGTTCTTGTGATGGGGGGCAGGGTGCGTTCTTCGCCGACCTTCGCGCCGCGATCGCACAGGTCGGCGCAGCCCCCTCTCCGTCTCGGCGCTTCGCGCCGATCCACCTCTCCCCCGCTTTGCGGGGGCGAGGAAACGCCAATCGCCATTGCCGCGCCGTTCGCAATCCTGGGTTCCTCGCCCCCGCCGGAGGCGGGGGAGAGCTGGCTCGGCGAAGCCGAGACGGAGAGGGGGAGCGCCGTCGGCAATTTCTCACCACCCTGGAGCAATCGTCTCCGCCGCCTGGCCTTGATCCGGATCAAGCTGGCCCCTGTGGCGGGCCTGATAGGCTGACTATATCGACATCAGGCCTGACCGTTCAGGCTCCCGGCACCTGGGCCGCGCGCAGCGCCCCGCAAATGAGGGATCGCCACCATGTACAAGACAATCCTGATTGCCACCGACGGTTCGGAACTCGCCCAAAAGGGCGTCGCCCACGGGCTTGAGCTGGCCAAGGGGCTCGGCGCCACTGTCGTCTTCGTCACCGTCTCCGAGCCGTTCCCGACGCTGGCCTGGGGCGGCGCCATGGCCGGCTATGTCGCCGCCGACGAGCTCACCAATTACCAGGAAAGCGCGCGCAAATTTGCCCGCGAGCTGCTCGACAAATGCAAGGCCGAGGCGGATGCGAAGGGCATCGGTTCGAAAACCCTGCACATCGAGAACCGCACCCCCGCCGAGGCGATCCTCGAGGTGGCTACCGCGGAGGCCTGCGACCTGATCGTCATGGCCTCACATGGCCGCCGCGGGCTGGGGCGCCTTGTGCTGGGCAGCCAGACGGCGGAGGTGGTGTCGCTGACGCAGATCCCGGTGCTGGTGGTTCGGTAGGTCCTAGGACGGCGAGGCGCTGGACGTCGAGCGCGCCATACTACTGCGCCGGCAGCAGAGGCGAACTGGGCGACGCCAGATCCGGCGACGGCAGATCCGACGCCGGCTGGCCCGGCAGCGTCGATGCAGGCGTCGCCTGATTCGGCTTGGACAGGCCGGGCAATGCCGAGCCGGGCGGCTGCAGGCCAGGTGGCGGCGAAGCCGGCTGCTGCCCGGAATACATCAGCCTGGGCTGGCCGGCATCGGCTGTCGTCGGCCCCAGGCTTCGCTGGATCAGCGCCTCGACATGGTTGTTGCGCTGGCGCGCGCTGTCGGCGCCCATCACCACCACGATCAGATGCCTGCCGTCGGCATTGTAGGAGGTGACGATGTTGTAGCCGGAGGCACGGATATAGCCGGTCTTGATGCCGTCGACGCCGCGCACGCGCCCAAGCATGTCATTGTGGCCGCGCACCAGCCGGCCGCGGAACATGAAGTCGCTTTCGGAGAAATAGTGGAAATGCTGCGGAAAGCGCTTTTCCAGCGCCATGCCCAGCACCGCCATGTCGCGCGCCGTGGTCACCTGGCCGTCGTCGGGCAGGCCGCATGCATTGCGGAAGTTGGTGGCGGTCATGCCGAGCTGGCGCGCCTTGGCAGTCATCATGGCGGCGAACTGGTCCTCTGAGCCGCCGCCCAGATACTCGCCCACCGCCACCGCCACATCGTTCGCCGACTTCACCACCATGGCGCGGATGGCGGAATCGACGTCGATCGTCTCGCCGCGCCGGAAGCGCAGCTTCGTCGGCGGCTGCGAGGCGGCGTGGTCGGAAACCGGAATCTGCGTCTGCTTGGTGACGCGGCCGGACTCCAGCGCCTCGAACAGCATGTAGAGCGTCATCATCTTGGTCAGCGAGGCGGGATAGCGCTGCGACCTCGAGTTCACCTCGAACAAGGTCTTGCCGGTCGAGGCATCGACCACGATCGCCGCATATTTCTGCGGCTGCGCCGGCACGGCCAGCACGCTTTCCGGCGGCGCGGCCGTGGTGCAGCCGGCCACCAGCAGGAGCAGGGCCATCGTAGCGATGAGTTTTTGGAGGAAAGGGAAGGGACGGGGCAAGACGGTTCTAAAGCTGTTGCTGAGATGCGGCGAAGCTAACGTAACGCATGTGCCGCGTCCAACTGGTTAACGGCGGCAATAAGGCATTTGCCCAGGTTTTGGAGGTTCGAGCCCTCGCCGAAGCTGCCAATCTCCCCTTGCGGCCCGCAAGGGGGAGATCGGATGTCGCGCAGGCCTTCGCCAATCGCCGGCCGCTTGCTCACCCCCGCTTTGCGTTCCGCTCCACCTTTCCGTTAATATGCGCGCGGCTTGGTTTTTGGGGGGATCGGCAATGTCGGAAATCGCCACGGGCACCACCTCGCTTCTGCGGGCATCGCTCAGCCGCACCGGCAAATGGGCGGCGAGCTTCGCCTTTGTCAGCGGCGCGGTCGGCGACGTGCTCAACCCGCTCGGACCCTTTGCCGCCTATATCGCGCTCGGCGCCGCGGTCGCGGCGTTGATCATCGCCATCGCCATGGTGCTGCGCCTGGTGCTGGCGGCAAAAGCCATGCCAGCACTGATCTTCGCCACCAGCGCGGCGGCAATCGCCGGCGGCGTCTACGGCATCCAGCAGCAAACGAATTCGCAGAATGGCGTGATCGCCGGCCTCGTGCCGGCGGTGGCCGAGCTGCAGCAGTCGCTGGGCATCGTCTCGCAGAAAGTGGCGAAGATCGAAAAGACCGTCACAGAGACGCAGAAGACCCTCGAAGCGGTCAAGAAGTCCACCGACACGGTAGCGAAGACGACCGAAGAGATCGCGCTGACGCAGACCAGGCAGACCCAACAGGGCACCGAGACGCAGAAGACCGTGGATGTGGTGAAGCAGACCACCGACACTTTGGCCGCAGGCCAGCAACGGCAGCAGGCGCAGGTGGAAAAGCTGCAGGCGACCACCGAGCAGATCGCCGCTTCTATCGACACCATCGCCAAGGGCTTTGCGCAGCTTGCGGCGCAAGGCGGAACGATCGCCGATCCGAAGCGCCCGGACGAGTTCTATCACAATGCCCGCGTCTACGAGCTGGCCGGCGACATGCTCAACGCCCGCCGTTCCTATCTTGCCTTTGCCGGCTTCGATGTCGATGCGATCGACCCCTATACGCGCTTTGCCACGCTGCTCAGGGTCCAGGACGGCAAGGCGGGCGCCCGCGAAGTGTTCGGCCAGCTCGCCGAAAAGGCCAAGGCGCCCTCGCTCAAGCTCGTCCATCTGTTGCAGTTCGACGACGCGCAGCGGCTCGACAAGCTCAACGCCTTCATCGCCGCTAACCCGGATTACGCGCCGGCTTACTTTCTCCTGGCGCAGGAATTTTCGGAAGACCGCCTGGGCAGCCAGACGCTGGCCGACAAGCGCAGCGAGGCGACCGCGCTGACCAAATTCGTTTCGTACGAAAAAGACGGCGGCCTGCTCAAATATTTCGTCGATCAGACCCAACTGGCCGACTGGCTCGACCGCAGCCGCACCCGGCTGACGGCATTGGGCGACGTGCTCGACCCGTCGCGCTTCGTGCCGACGCTGACGCCGACGCGCTCCAACGCCGGCTGGTCGATGACGATCTCGCTGCCCGAGCCGGCGACGGCGATTTCCTGGCGGCTCGGCGCCAATGGCCCGTTCACCGAGACCGGCATGCTGGCGATGAACGACCAGCGCACCGGCAAGCCGATGCCCAATCCGAGCTTCGAATTGCCGGACAGCACCGCGGCGACCAATATCGGCATCAAATATCTCGACGTCCGCGGTCGTGAGACCGGCCCGTTCGACATCCGCTTCGATCCAGATTCAGCGCTCCAGCAGGGCAACAAGCAGATCCTCGACCAGTTCTGGACGTCGTGGATCGCCTTCGATGCAGGCGGCAATCGCGGCCTGGTCTATTTCACCCAGATGCTCTCCTTCCGCTGCGCCATCAGGCAAGTGCATTACAGCCTGAACGGAACCGCGCTCGACAAGGAGATCAAGATGCCGCCCTGCGACGTCAAGGACCCCTACGCCATTCCTTCCGACTACCAACCCTATTTCAAGGTCAAGGACGACGTGAAATCGATGGCGGTGCAGGTGACCTATACCGATGGCACCAAGTCGCCGGTCAGGGAGTATAAAAGGCAGTAGGGTCGTTTTCAGCGTGGCGCTGTTCCCCTCTCTTGCGATTTTTTATCGCGCGTGAAGCGGCGACCTATCCTTCGTCATTCTAGGGCGGAGCAAGGAGCGAAGCGACGCGCGCAGACCCTAGAATGACGAAGGATAGGTTGGCGGGGGCGAAAACGCCTGATGCAAATTGCCAGCCATCACGCTTGCGTATCCGGTGCTGGACAGGCTTTGCTGCCGCGAGAAGAGATTCGGGAAGCATTCATGGACACGCTCACCATCGGCGCAAAGGGCATCTCGGTTTCGCTCGATCTTGCCGTCGGTCACATCAGTGCCATGGAGGTCGAGGCCGAAGGCCGCATCCTGAAGCCCCTGCACCGCGCCCCCTGGGTCGGCTCGCCGCGCGAGAGCCTGCCGGAAACCCTGCCCGAAGGCACGGTGCGGCTCTCAGGCGATTTTCTCTGCGCGCCTTTCTCCACCAGTGACGTCGAGACCGCGCCCCTGCATGGCTGGCCGGCCAACAGCGAGTGGGACGTCGTCGACAACGGCGCGGTTCCCGGCGGCTGGCGCGCCGTCGTCCGGCTGCGCCGCAAGGTCATGGGCGCCACTGTCGACAAGGTCTTCACACTGCGCGACACCCATCCCTTCCTCTACCAGGAGCACATGTTTTCCGGCGGCGCCGGCGCGATTTCCGTCGCCCATCATCCAATGACGGTCATGCAAGGCGGCGGCCGGTTGGCTTTCTCGCCGAAACGCGTGGCTGTCACGCCCGCCTCGCCGCTCGAGCCCGATCCGGCGCGCGGCCGCTTCATGCTGGCCTATCCGGCCCGCGCCAGCGATCTCACGCAGTTTCCGCTCGCCGCCGGCGGCACAACCGATCTCACCGACTACCGCATCGAAAACAAGCGCGAGGATTTTATCACCCTGGTGGAGGCGGATCACGGCGGGCCGGGCTGGACGGCGATTGCGCGGCGCGCCGAGCGGGATCTGGTTCTTGTGCTGAAGAACCCGGCCGAACTGCCGGTCACCATGCTGTGGTTCTCGAATGGCGGCCGCGACTACGCGCCCTGGAGCGGCCGCCATCTCGGCGTGCTCGGCATCGAGGACGGCCGCACCGCGATCGGCCATGCCGCTTCGCTCGGCGACAACTGGCTGAAGCATGAAGGCGTGGCGACGGCCTTTGCGCTGGCCGAGGGGCGGTCGGTCTCCTTCCGCCATGTCATCGGCGCGGTGCCGTTCGCGAACACCGAACCGCCGGGGAGTCTGGAAACCGCGCCCGACCGCCTGCGTGTCCTCGCTGCCGGCGGGGCAGCGCGGGAACTGCCGTTCGACGGGGGGTTCCTGCGCATCGGCCGCTCGGTTCCTGCGTGAGAGGTCGGCCAGCGCCTGAGAGTTCGCCATTCCAGGGCGACGAGGATGGACGCCTCGGCTAACCTCGAAGGTGCGCAGGCCGCCTGAACTTCGGAACGAGGTTTGAATTTTCCGCCGACACCCGCCAAGATGTCGGCTGAACCGCAGCCGGAAAGCCGCCGATGTCCGAGATCGCCCATATCACAGCCGCCATCTTCAAGCGCGCCGGCGGAGCCAGGCGCTTCGTCGTCGCCATCGCCGGTCCGCCCGGCTCCGGCAAGTCGACACTGTCAGCTGCATTGCATGAACTGCTGCCGGAGGGCACATCCGAGGTCGTACCGATGGACGGCTTTCATTATGACGACATCATTCTCAACCGCCGCGGCCTGCGCCCCCGCAAGGGCGCGCCGGAAACGTTCGATTTCGCCGGTTTCGAGACGCTCTTGAAGCGCATCCGCTCCGGCGAACCCGATATCGCGATTCCCGTGTTCGACCGCAGCATGGAACTGTCGCGCGCGGCGGCCGAAATCGTCGGCACCGACACCAAGTTCATCCTGGTCGAGGGCAACTATCTGCTGCTCGACGAGGAGCCGTGGTCGCGGCTGGCGCCTTTGTTCGATTTCACCATCTTCGTCGACGTGCCGCGGGGCGAGCTCGAAAGCCGCCTGATGGAGCGCTGGCGGGAGCACGGCAAGTCCGACGAGGACGCCCGCGCCTGGATCACCTCCAACGACATGCCCAACATCGAGCGGGTGCTGGCGCGGCGCCGGCCTGCCGACATGGTCGTTGGTTCCTTGGTTATTGGTTAACCTGCTCAATTTTCAATAGTTTCGGGCGGGAACCTTAAGGTTTTCGCGCCGTTATGACCCTATCCCGAATTGTCCGGCGCCGGAGCAATTCCAGGAAGGCGGTGTACGCTTTCCCTCCGAAACTGCGAACCGAGAATGCAGGAGCCGTCAGATGGCAACGAACAGCAGAAAAACCGCGCCCAAGAAGGCCAGGGCTAGCCAATCCAGGACGACGCAAGCCCAAGCCGGCCCGGCGGCGGCCGAACGATCGAAGGACGCCAAGCCGGCCTTCGGTAAGGCGGCGCCGAAGAGAGTGACGCCCGGCGCGGCCCACAAGGTCGCAGCCAAGAGCGCGAAACATGCCAAGTCGCCGGCAAGCAAATCGGGGCCGATCCGCACCGTGGCCAGCGTCGCCACAGGAGCGGTCGTCGCCACCGCGCGGCTCGCGGCTTCCGTGTTCGGTCGCGGTGGTGCCAAGGCCAAGGCGAAGTAGCCCCTTTACGCGATTCCGGACGGCGAAGTCGCCGAGCCGGACCTTCGCGATTGGCCACCACGACAGCACGGTCGTCATTCTAGGGCGGAGCAAGGAGCGAAGCGACGCGCGCAGACCCTAGAATCCATGCCGTGACGCTAAGGCGTTGCTGCGGTTACAGAATTCTGCACCGTTGCACTCTACGGCAAGGGCCACGGCATGGATACTCGGGTCAAGCCCGAGTATGACGACGAGGTTTCGGCTAATCTCCAACGCAGGCGCTAGCCGCGCCCGCTTAGCCACCGCCATCTTCAGCCAAAGCGCCTTTTCCGAGCGTCGAACCAGCCCGGCATGGGCCGCGCGATCAACCTCGGTCAAGCGCGCCCGCAGGGCTTTTTTTGTTGCGCCCACCGCTGCACGTTTCCCGAAGCTACTTCAGCCCTTCGCCGGGATGGTCAGGCCCCTCTTCACCGCAGGCCGTGCCAGGCCGCGCTCCAGCCATTTGGCAACGGTAGGGAAATCGTCGAAACCGACCAGGTCGCGCGCCTCGTAGAACCCGATCAGGTTGCGCACCCAGCCCAGCATCGAGACATCGGCGATGGTGTAGTCGTCGTCCATGATCCACTTGCGGCCCTTCAGGCGCGTTTCGAGCACGCCGATCAGCCGCCGCGACTCGTCGCGGTAACGCTCCAGCGGCCGCTTGTCGGCAATCTCGCGTCCGGCGAATTTGTGGAAGAAGCCGACCTGCCCGAAGATCGGGCCGATCGCCGCCATCTGGAAGAACACCCATTGGATCGTCTCGTAGCGGCGCGCCGGATCGGCGGGAATGAGCTTGCCGGTCTTGTCGGCCAGATAGAGCAGGATGGCGCCGGACTCGAACAAGCCGATCGGCTTGCCGCCCGGACCGTCCGGATCGATGATCGCCGGTATCTTGCCGTTCGGATTGAGCGACAGGAATTCCGGCGTCCAACTCTCATTCTTGCCGATATCGACATAATGCGGCTCATAGGGCAGGCCGATCTCCTCCAGCGCGATCGACGCCTTCACGCCATTGGGCGTCGTGGCGGAATAAAGCTGCAGGCGCTCGGGGTGCTTGGCCGGCCAGCGCTTGGCGATCGGAAAGGCGGACAGGTCGGTCATCGCAAACTCCGGATGCGGATCGGCGGCGGGCGGCGCTCATGGCGGGTCAGGGAGAATTAGGATCCCGGCCGGCCGGGATCAATACACCGGCAAGCGGCTTGGCATGGACACACAGTCAACCAGTGGGCCGCGGTCAAACCGTCTTGAAGGCCAGCACCGCATTGGTTCCGCCGAAGGCGAAACTGTTGCTGAGCGCCGCGCGCACCCTGCGCTCGCGCGCCGTGTTCGGCGTCACGTCGAGATCGCATTCGGGGTCCGGCTCGCGGTAATTGGCGGTCGGCGGCACGATGCCGTCGCGGATCGCCATCACGCAGGCGATCATCTCCAGTCCGCCCGAAGCGCCGAGGCAATGCGCATGCATCGACTTCGTCGACGACACCGAAAGCGAACGGGCATGCTCGCCGAAGACGCGCTTGATTGCCGCGGTCTCGATCTGGTCGTTGGCCTTGGTGCCGGTGCCGTGCGCGTTGAGGTAGTCGACATCTTCCGGATTGAGCCCGGCATCCGCCAGGCAAAAACGCATTGCCGCTTCCGGTCCCTCGATGGTCGGCGCGACGATGTCGGAGGCATCGGCCGAAAGCCCGACGCCGGCGATCTCGGCCAGAATCGTGGCGCCGCGCGCCATCGCGTGATCGTAGCTTTCCAGCACCGCCATGCCGGCACCTTCGCCGAGCACCAGGCCGGCGCGATCGGCCGAGAACGGCCGGCACGTATCGGGCGAAAGCACCCTGAGCGCCTCCCAGCCCTTGAGCACGCCCCACACCAGCGGCGCTTCGGTGCCGCCGGCGACCATCACGTCGGCGCGGCCGAGCCTGATCTGGTCGACGGCCGAGGAAATCGCATGGTTGGCCGACGAGCAGGCCGAAGTGGCCCCGAAAACAGGACCGCGCAACCCGAGATTCATGCTGACCTGGCCGGCGGCCGCGCCCGGCATCACTTTCGGCACGGTGAAGATGGCGGCGCGGTTGCGCCCTTCGAGCAGGATGGCGCGGTAATTCTCCTCGATCGTCTCGAAGCCCGCGACGCCGATGCCGACGATTGCGCCCATCCGGTAAGTGTTGTCGGCATGCGCGGTCAAGCCCGATTGCTGCATGGCTTCCCGCGCCGCGATCACGGCCAGCAGGCTGAAGCGGTCCATCGACACGACCTGCTTGCGGTCGATGCCATGGTCCGGCAATTGCTTGATTTCGCAGCCGGTCTTGACCTTGAGGTCATGCAGCGACGGATTGTCGATAGGGCCGATGGCCGAGCGGCCGGCGCGCATGGCGTCCCATATCGCCGCCGCATCGTTGCCGAGCCCGCAAATCCCGCCAATACCGGTGATGACGACGCGTTTTTGCATGCAGTCAGGCTTTTTTCGCGATCAGTTCGCGAACCGCCTCGACCATGTCGCCGACGTTCTTGAGGTTGCTCCAGGCATCAACCGTGTTCATCTCGATCTCGATGCCGTACTTTTCCTCGAGATCGAAGATGATCTCGGTCAGCTCCAGCGAATGGATGCCGAGCGTGCCGAGATCGGTGCTGGCGGTGATTTCCTCGCCGCCGGTATCGGCATGCGCCTTGATCTTTTCGATGATCTCGGTCGTCAGCTGGTCAGCCATTCGGTTCCTTCCCTGTCGTTGCCCGACGCCAACTGATCAGCGCCTCTTTTTTTGATCCCCGGATCCAACAAACGCCGTTGCCTTACCTCGCCAGGCACCGCGCGACCGCTCCAAGGTGGCTTCCCTCTATAGAAACCGAAACGATGTCAAGCAACAAGCGATATCGACAAAGCCGCCGGAGTGCTTAACCTGGGATCATGGACATGATCGGCAACACTTTGACATCCCAGCTTGCCTCGCCTTTGGCCGCCCCTCCCTTGCCTGCCGCGCAACGCGTTGCCGGCCTAGGCAGGCTTTTCTGCGGCAAGAGCGGGGGCCGGACGCGCCTGCGGCGGCTCTATCAGGACGGATCGGCCAAGATCCGCCTGCCGGCGGTGCAAGGCGATCCGCTCGAGGCGGTGCTGATCAACACCGCCGGCGGACTGACCGGCGGCGATCGCCTCGGCTGGACGGTCGAGGTCGGCGCCGACGCCTCCGCCGCCGTCACCACCCAGGCCTGCGAGAAGATTTATCGTGCCGCCGCCGACAGGGCCGAGACAAGCGTCAACCTGCGGGTCGGTCCGGGCGGCCGCATCGCCTGGCTGCCGCAGGAAACTATCGTTTTCGACCGCGCCGCCTTCGCCCGCACGCTGGATGTCGAGCTTGGCGACGATGCCGAGGCACTGGTGCTGGAGGCCGCGCTGTTCGGCCGGCTGGCGATGGGCGAGCGGACAACCAACGGCAGTTTCCATGACCGCTGGCGGGTCCGCCAGGGCGGCGCGCTGATCCATGCGGAGGATTTTCGGCTCGGCCCGGACATCGCCGCAACGCTCCAGCGGCCGGCGGCGACCGGCGGCGCGCTTGCCGTCGCCACATTGCTGCTGGTGTCGCCGCAGGCCGAAAGTCTGCTGGAGCCCGCCCGCGCCATCATCGGCGACCCCGCCATCGGTGGTTGGGGCGGCGCCAGTTTCTGGCGCGTCGGCCGATCTGGCAAGCTTCTTGCGAGGCTCTGTGCCGGCGACGGCTACCAGCTCCGCAAGCGGCTGGTTCCGCTCGTCGAACTGCTCAATGGGCGGGCGGGCCTGCCTAAATTGTGGTCACTCTGATTTCGATTGCCGGGAAGTTGCATGAACCTGACGCCGCGTGAAAAAGACAAGCTGCTCATCGCCATGGCGGCGATGGTGGCGCGCAAGCGGCTGGAGCGCGGCGTCAAGCTCAACCATCCCGAAGCCATCGCCTTGATCACCGACTTCGTCGTCGAAGGCGCGCGTGACGGCCGCCCGGTCGCGGAATTGATGGAGGCGGGTGCGCATGTCGTCACTCGCGCCCAGGTCATGGACGGCATCGCCGAGATGATCCACGACGTCCAGGTCGAGGCGACATTTCCCGACGGCACCAAGCTGGTGACCGTGCATGAACCGATCCGGTGAGGAGGAAGACAGATGCTGGAGCTCAGGCCGAATTGCGAATGCTGCGACAAGGATCTGCCGCCGGAAGCGACCGATGCGCTGATCTGCACCTTCGAATGCACCTTCTGCGCCGACTGCGTGGACAATGTGCTGGGTGGCGTCTGCCCCAATTGCGGCGGCAATTTCGCGCCGCGGCCGATCCGGCCGGCGGCCAAGCTGACGAAATATCCGCCGTCGACCAGGCGCGTGCTCAAGGCCGAAGGCTGCGGTCCGCGCAAGGCCGCTTGACCGGTTCAATTGGAAGGGCAGAAAGATGATCCCCGCTTCGACGAAACGTGCCACGCTTGCCGCGATCCTTTTCCTGGCAGCCGCCATGCCGGCCTATGCCCATGTCGGCATCGCCACGACCTCGTCCTTCGCCGCCGGTTTCGCGCACCCGCTGTCCGGTCTCGACCACATGACGGTCATGATCGCCGTCGGCCTGTGGGCGGCGCTGAAGGGCGGCAAGGCTATCTGGGCCTGGCCGCTGGCCTTTGTCGGCGTGATGCTGGCCGGCGGCGCGCTCGGTATGCTGCATGTGCCGATGCCTTTCGTCGAGCCCGGCATCCTCGCTTCCGTGGTGACGCTTGGCCTGCTGGTGGCACTGGCGATTGACCTGCCGGTCTCGACCGGGATCGCGGTCATCGGTCTGTTCGCGCTGTTCCATGGTCACGCCCACGGCACGGAAGTGCCCGAAAACGCCGGCGGGCTGGAATACATTGCGGGCTTCGCCGCCGCGACGGCCCTTCTCCATGCCGTGGGCATCGCGGCGGCCCTCAGCCTCGGCATGCGCTTCCGCAGCCTGGCGCGCGCTGCAGGTGCGGCTTGCGCGGCGGCCGGCGTCGGCCTCGCCTTCGGCGTGTTGTGAGGGCGCGATGATCCCCGGCGAAATCATCGCGGCCAAGGGCGAGATCGAGCTCAACAAGGGGCTGCCGACCGTAACGCTCAAGGTCGCCAACAGCGGCGACCGGCCGATCCAGGTCGGCAGCCACTATCATTTCTACGAAACCAATGAGGGCCTGAAATTCGACCGCGAGAGCGCGCGCGGCATGCGGCTCGACATCGCCGCCGGCACCGCGACGCGCTTCGAGCCCGGGCAGGAGCGCGACGTCACGCTGGTGCCGCTGGGCGGCAAACGCGAGGTCTATGGCTTCCAGCAAAAGGTGATGGGCAAGCTGTGACGTCCGCCGGCGCGCTCACGTCACTTCGGAGGCTTGGCGGCGGCATAGATGACGACCTTCCCCGGATTGTCGAATTCTACGGCGAGCACGTCCTCGGCCTGCACGCGCCGCGAATCGATCGCGTTGAAGAGCAGGGCGTTCGCCTCGATCTCCTGGCGCAATTCGGCGACATCCTCCTGATGCTGCTTCACCTTGTTCTCTATCGCCGGCGGCGGCCCGCCCTCGCTGCGCGCCGCGTCGGTCAGGAACACGATGTCGACCGTATCGAGCTTGGTTGTCTTGCGCACCGTGCCGATGTTGTCGCGGGTGCGGTCGATGGCAGTGATGACCTTTCCGGCCTCCGTCGAGGAAAGCGCCTCTTCCTGCCGGACATCGGAATCGACGATTGCCGCGGCAGGCCTGTCGTTGTCCAGCGGCTGCGCCGCGGGCGCCGCATGCGGCGCAGCCACGAAAAGCGTGGCGGCAACCGCGGAACTCCATCTTTTAAAACGCGGGGCTTTCGCCATCGCTCGCTCCTGACTGAACTCGTGGCGGGGCGACAACAGCGAAACGGTCCTGCTTGGCCGGAGGTTCCCTTCAAAAGCCGGCAGGCGGACCGTGACGCGGCCCGCATTCCCTTCAAAATATGGCTGGCGGACCGCAAGGCGGCCCGCCTGGGCGTGCAATCAGCTCGCTTTCTTGGTGATCAGCGTCAGCGCGCCATTGGGCTGCATGCTTGCGGCGATCACCTGCGCGGAGCTCATGCCTTTGGCTTCGAGCGCGGATTTGACCTTGGGCGTGGCGTCGATCGACTTGCGCAATGTCTGCAGGCCGGCATCGCCGCGCTGCGCCACGATCTGGTTGACCTGCGTCTGCGTGTCCTTGGGCAGTTCGGTGATATCGACGACGTTGACGCTCTGGATAGCGGGCGCCGCAGACTGGGCCTTCGGTGCGGCGGGCGCGGTCGGCGCGGGGCTGGGCTGCGGCGTCGGCTGCTGCTGGGCATTGGCAGTGCCCGCCATCAACGTGGTGGCGGTTGCGGCGAGAAGAATCGCTTTGAGCATGGATATTCCTTCCATCGGTTTGGCAAACGGTCCTTTTGGGCTGACCGGGGCACCTCAACCGCCAAATGGGAGCGCAAGGTGTCGCCGAGCGGGTCATTGCGTGACCATTGGGTGGCGACAATGTGCACCTCGCGTTCATTCAACTTGAATTTCGGGAGCAATCGCTGATGGCCAGGATAAGCCGTGCCGCCTATGCGCAGATGTATGGACCGACGGTCGGCGACAAGGTGCGGCTTGCCGACACCGAGCTCTTCATTGAGGTGGAGAAGGATCTCACCGTATACGGCGAGGAAGTAAAATTCGGCGGCGGCAAGGTCATCCGCGACGGCATGGGCCAAAGCCAGGTGACGCGGGCCGGCGGTGCGGTCGATACCGTCATCACCAATGCGCTGGTCGTCGATGCGCTCATCGGCATCGTCAAGGCCGATATCGGCCTGAAGGATGGCCGCATCGCCGCGATCGGCAAGGCCGGCAATCTGGACACGCAGGCCGGCGTCACCATCATCATCGGCCCCGGCACCGAGATCATCGCCGGCGAAGGCAAGATCCTGACGGCCGGCGGATTCGACGCGCATATCCATTTCATCTGCCCGCAGCAGATCGAGGAAGCGCTGATGAGCGGGGTCACCACCATGCTTGGCGGCGGTACCGGCCCGGCGCACGGCACCTTGGCCACCACCTGCACGCCCGGGCCCTGGCACATGGCGCGCATGATCCAGTCCTTCGATGCCTTTCCTATGAATATCGGCCTGTCGGGCAAGGGCAATGCCTCAAAGCCCGCGGCGCTGGAAGAGATGGTGCTGGCCGGCGCCTGCTCGCTGAAATTGCATGAGGACTGGGGCACGACCCCGGCCGCCATCGACTGCTGCCTGTCGGTCGCCGACGATTACGACGTGCAGGTGATGATCCACACCGACACGCTGAACGAGTCGGGCTTCGTCGAGAACACGGTGGCGGCCATCAGGGGCCGCACCATCCATGCCTTTCACACCGAGGGCGCCGGCGGCGGCCACGCGCCCGACATCATCAAGATCTGCGGCCTGCCCAACGTCATCCCTTCCTCGACCAACCCGACCCGGCCATACACGGTCAACACGCTCGCCGAGCATCTCGATATGCTGATGGTGTGCCACCATCTGTCGCCGTCGATCCCGGAGGACATCGCCTTTGCCGAAAGCCGCATCCGCAAGGAGACGATCGCCGCCGAGGACATACTGCACGACATCGGCGCCTTCTCGATAATCTCTTCCGACAGCCAGGCCATGGGCCGCGTCGGCGAGGTGGCGATCCGCTGCTGGCAGACCGCCGACAAGATGAAGCGCCAGCGCGGCGCGCTGCCGGACGAGACCGGCGACAACGACAATTTCCGCGTCCGCCGCTACATCGCCAAATACACGATCAATCCGGCCATCGCGCATGGCCTGTCGAAGGAGATCGGCTCGATCACCGTCGGCAAGCGCGCCGATCTCGTGCTGTGGAATCCGGCCTTCTTCGGGGTCAAGCCGGAGATGGTGCTGGTCGGCGGCTCGATCGCCGCAGCACCCATGGGCGATCCGAACGCCTCGATCCCGACGCCGCAGCCGATGCACTACCGGCCGATGTTCGGCGCCTATGGCAAGGCCTTGACCAATTCATCGGTGACCTTCGTCTCGAAGGCCGCCTTCGACGCCGGCCTGCAGGGCAGGCTGGGCGTCGACAAGGCGATGATCGCGGTCGAGAACACGCGCGGCGGCATCGGCAAGCATTCGATGGTGCTCAACGACGCCACGCCACATGTCGAGGTCGATCCCGAAACCTACGAAGTGCGGGCCGACGGCGAGCTGTTGACCTGCGAGCCCGCGACCGTGCTGCCGATGGCGCAACGGTATTTCCTGTTTTGACAGGCGGCTGATCGGCGAATGGGCAAATATCGTTGCGGCTCGCGCGCGCAGACCGCAATATGCGGCAAAGCAGCAGCCGCATTGTGATTACGCATGCCCACCGAAATCGCCTCCCCGACATCTTTCCGCATATCCGCATCGTCATGGGCATGGTGATCGGCCTCGGCGTCACGCGTCTGCTTTCGGGAACTGCCCGCATCGTCCAGCATCCAGGCCAGTACCGGCTCTATGCGGTGCATCTCGCCTGGGTCGCTTCGGTGCTGTTGATGCTGGTGCATTTCTGGTGGTGGGAATTCGGCCTCTACGCCATCGAGAACTGGACCTTCGGCAAATATCTTTTCATCATCTTCTACGCCATCACGCTGTTCCTGCTTTGCGCGCTGCTGTTTCCGGATTCGATGCTCGATTACACCAGCTACGAGGACTATTTTTATTCGCGCCGCGCCTGGTTCTTCGGACTGCTCGGCTTCACCTATCTGCTCGACGTCGTCGACACGCTGCTCAAGGGTCCCGAGCACTTTGCCCGCTTCGGCAATGAGTATCTGTTCCGCACGCCGGTCTTCGTCGCGCTTTGCCTGGTGGCGATCCTGGTACGCGACCGCCGTTTCCACATCGCTTTCGTCGCGGCTGCGCTTGTCTACCAGGTATCGTTCATCCTGCGGCTCTTCGACACCATCGTCTGAGCGCCATTGGGCTGATACGGGCGATGGTCTAAGGTTTCGGAAAAGCAAGGTTAACCATGTACAAGGCCGTCGGATCGCGCGGATCCCGGGTCAGCCGGGTGCTCTGGATGCTCGAGGAGCTCGGGCAGCCCTACGAATTCGTCGAGGTGAAGCTGCGCTCGCCGGAGGCTTACGCGCTCAACCCCTCCGGCAAGGTGCCGATCCTGATCGACGGCGACCTCCAGGTGACCGACTCGGCGGCGATCTGCGTCTATCTGGCGGACAAGCATGCCGACAAAGGCATGGGCGCCAATCCGGGTCTTGCCGGCCGTGCCGAGATGGATTCCTGGATGCATTTCGCCCAGAGCGAGCTGGAAGCGCCGCTGTGGAACAAGCTGCGCCACCGCTTCCTGCTGCCCAAGGATGTGCGGGTCGATGTCGGCCCGGCCGCAGCCTATGATTTCGCATCCGAAATAAAGGCGCTGGAACGGCGGCTTGGCGACAAGCCCTTTGCGCTGGGCGACCGCTTCTCGGCCGTCGACGTGCTGCTGGGCGATATTGGCGCCTGGGCTCGTGCCGGCCGTTTTCCGATCGAGTCCCAGCGCGTCAACACCTATTTCGATCGTGTCCTCGGGCGCCCCGCTCGTGCCCGTGCCCAAGCCAATGGCGGAGCCATGAAATGAAGCTCAACATCACCACCGATTTCACCAAGTTTCCGCGCGCTGTCTCGGTCGTTCCAGCCGGCGAGGCCGGCTCAGCGCCGCCCTACGACAAGGCAGTGCTGCCGCATGACGAGCGGCACCTGCGCCGCCGCGCCGTTGAAACCGCCGGCGGCGACAAGGTGCTGGTCGACCTGCCCGAGCCGGTGGCGCTCGGTAATGGCGACCGGCTGGTGCTGGAAGACGGCCGCCAGCTCGAAATCGTCGCCGCGCCCGAGGAGGTCTACGACATCCGCGCCCGCGACGCGGTTCATCTCACCGAACTTGCCTGGCACATCGGCAACCGTCACCTCGCGGCGGCGATCGAGGCGGAGCGCATCCTTATCCTGCGCGATCATGTCATCAAGGCGATGCTGGAAGGCCTCGGCGCCACGGTGAATGAGGTTTCGCAGCCGTTCAGCCCGGTGCGTGGCGCCTATTCCGGCCATGACCACGGCCATTCGCATGATCACGATCATGACCACCACGGCCATGATCACCACGGCCATGATCACGATCACCACGATCATGCGCACGACCATCACCACGACCACCATCATGACTGAGGAGCTTTCCAGCGTCGCGCTGCTGCGACTGATGGCCTGGCTGTCGCCGTCCTTTCCGGTCGGCGGCTTCTCCTACAGCCACGGGATCGAGCGCGCCGTGCATGACGGGCTGATCGCGGATCGTGACGATCTCGCCGGCTGGCTGGAGACGCTGGTCGAGATCGGCTCGGGCTGGAACGACGCTGTGCTCTTCGCCGAAAGCTGGCGCCGCGGACGTGACGGCGGCGATCTCAGCGAGGTTGCCGCGCTGGCCGAAGCGCTTGCCGGGTCGCAGGAGCGGCATACGGAAACCATGCTGCAGGGCACAGCCTTCCTCCACGCGGCGTCGGCCTGGTCGTCTCGAGCGCTGGAGCGCCTGCCGGCCGATTGCCCCTATTGCGTAGCAGTCGGCGCCCTTGCGGGCGGCAGCGGCATCGGCCTTTCGGATGCGCTTTCCGCCTTCCTCCAGGCTTTCTTCTCCAACCTCCTGCAGGCGGCAATCAGGTTGGGTGTCGTGGGCCAGGTCGATGCCGTCGCATTGTTAGCCGGCTTCGAATCGCTGGCGCTGGCGACTGCGTCGCGCGCCGCCGCATCGACGCTCGATAATCTGGGTGGCGCCGCCTTCATGTCGGACATCATGGCGATGAACCATGAAACGCAATATTCGCGGCTGTTCCGGTCATGACCTTTAGCGCAAACAGGATACGCATAGTAAACGCCTTTCGAGACCTCCGATCATTGCCCGTCACTGTGGTGGGGCATTCCGCAGGATCGACGATCAATATTGGATTTGGAAGATTGCTTCCACTCCGTTACGCGAAGCGCCGATCGGGGCGTCGCCGCCCCGGTTACGCAAAGCTGGCTGAACGAGACCTGTTTCTGCTTTCGGCGGACTGGGAGGTTCAGGGAGCTTGCGGTTATCGCCTTCGTTCGTCGGACAATCCGGGTCGGATCGCAAAGGAAGTACAGTCCTTGATAGGTAAGACAGTCGTGAAAACCTCGCTGAATGGATTTCACCGACAGGTCCAGATCCACTTTACCGATCGCCGGACATTACGGATCCAGCCGGACCGCTACGATTTTGACGGCTGGGACCTAAGAACCGGTCGAGATATCCTCTCTCCGGGAAGTGATCGCTGATGACCATCCTTGCCGGCATCCTCTCCTTCGTCCTGCTCCTGATCACAACGCTGCATGTCTATTGGGGCATAGGCGGCATCTGGCCGGGCACGGACCAGGCATCCTGCGCCCGCGCCGTCGTCGGCTTCCGCGGTGTCGATGAGATGCCGTCGTCATTCGCGAGTTTTGCTGTCGCGGCCTGCCTGGCATTGGCAACGCTCTGGCCGCTGGCGTTGGCCGGCGTCTTTGCGACGCCCTTTCCAAGAGAGGGCCTGGCGGCCTCGGCATTGATGATCGGCCTCGTCTTCCTCGGCCGCGGCATTGCCGGCTTCACGCCCTGGTGGCGCCGGCTTGCGCCCGAACAGCCTTTCGCGCGGCTTGACCAAAGTCTTTATTCGCCGCTTTGCCTCTTGATCGGGGCAGGCTTCGCAATCCTTGCCATCACGGAGTTTCCGGCATGACGTCGAAAAACGGTCCTCTTCGCATCGGCATCGGCGGCCCGGTCGGCTCCGGCAAGACGACGCTCACCGAAAAGCTCTGCAAGGCGTTGCGCGACGATTTTTCGATCGCCGTCGTCACCAACGACATCTACACCAAGGAGGATGCGATGATGCTCGCGCGGCTACAAGCATTGCCCGAAGAACGCATCGTCGGCGTCGAGACCGGCGGCTGCCCGCATACCGCCATCCGCGAGGACGCCTCGATCAATTTGAGGGCCATTGCCGAGCTGAACAAGAAATTCCCCGATCTCGACATCATCTTCATTGAATCCGGCGGCGACAATCTCGCAGCCACCTTCTCGCCCGACCTTGCCGACTTGACCCTCTACGTCATCTCGGTCTGCCAGGGCGAGGAGATCCCGCGCAAGGGCGGCCCGGCCATCACCCGCTCGGATTTCCTGATCATCAACAAGAGCGATCTGGCGCCCTATGTGAACGTCAACCTCGACGTCATGGAGAGCGATGCCGGCCGCATGCGCGGCAAAAGGCCGTTCGGCTTCACCGACCTTTCGCGCGGCAAGGGATTGCAGGACGTGATCGACTTCATCGTCGAGCAGGGCGGGCTGCAGTCGGCGCGCCCGGCGGCTTGATCCGCTGAGCCAGCGTTTATCGGTTGCTGGCAGCCGCCATGCGCGGCATTCTCGGAAAACAAACCCAAGCGGAGGATTTTCGATGAGCCTTGCCCGCCTGCACAAGGAACCGCTGAGCAACCTGCCCTATTATGAGGAGCGGGTCGATCTCGCCGCCGCCTTCCGCTGGACGGCGCGGCTCAACATGCATGAGGCGGTGGCCAACCACTTCTCGCTGTCCGTCAACGACGAAGGCACGAAGTTTCTGATGAATCCCAACCAGGTGCATTTCTCGCGCATCAAGGCGAGCGACCTGCTGCTGATCGACGCCAACGATCCCGACACGCTGTCCGGCCCCAACGCGCCCGACCCGACCGCCTGGGGCCTGCACGGCGCCATCCACCGCAACGTCCCGCATGCGCGCTGCGCCATGCATGTCCATTCAATCCACGCCACCGTGCTTGCTTCGCTCGCCGATTCGACGCTGCCGCCGGTCGACCAGAACTCGGCCATGTTCTTCAACCGCCATGTCGTCGATGCAAATTATGGCGGCTTGGCCTTCGAGGAAGAGGGCGAGCGCTGCTCGCAGCTTCTCACCGACCCCAAGGTCAAGGTGATGGTCATGGGCAATCACGGCGTCATGGTCATCGGCGACACCGTCGCCGACACCTTCAACCGCATGTTCTATTTCGAACGCGCCGCCGAGACCTACATCAAGGCGCTGTGGACCGGCCGTCCGCTGCGCACGCTCTCGGACGAGATCGCCGAGAAGACCGCGCGCGAGATGGACGATTATCCCGGCCAGGCCGAGCGTCATCTGGCCGAGCTGAAGGCGATCCTCGACGAGGAAGAGCCGGTCTACCGGAATTGATGCTGGACTCCTTCCTTCTTCCCCCGGTTACGCTATGCACACATCTTCTGTGACTGGCGCGACTGATCAGGCCGAGGCTTGATTGCCAGGTGGTTCCCCCGATCCGTCGCTGCTTCGCAGCGCCACCTTCCCCCCTCCGGAGGGAAAGGAAGGGAGCGTTGCTGGGCGGGCGTTGACGGCAAAAGGCTTGGCGCCTTTCCTCTACCCCGTCGATCGGGGGAGAGGTGGCTCGGCGAAGCCGAGACGGAGTGGGGGTCGACCACCGCTACATAAGACAATGCATGCGCCAAGCTGCCATGCACGCTATCGCCAAAGGCCAGCCCGCTTGGAAATGTGTGCATGCCGTAGCCCGTTTTACGGGGAGAAGATGCCCGAAGGGCGGGGCGGCGCCGAGGTCTGAAGCTGCTCAGAGCCCCAGTTGCGCCCGCAGCTCCTCGGCGCTGTTGATGATGATCGCGCCGGCCGGGCCTTCCATCGGCGCCTCCGGCCAGAAGATCGTCTTCATGCCCGCCGCCAGTCCGGCCATGGCGCCTGTCAGGCTGTCGTCGACGGCAAAAGCATCCGCCGGATCGACGCCGGCGAGATAGGCGGCGCGCAGGAATGGTTCGGGAAGCGGCTTGCCGTCAATTACGTCATTGCGGCTGACCGTCATCATGCCCGGATAGGTGAGGCCGACGGCGCGCAGATTGGCGTCGACGATCAGCCGGTCGGAGTTGGACACCACCGCCTGCTCGACGCCGAGCGCGCGCAATTCGTTGAACACCTCGATCGCGCCGGGGCGGGGCTTCAGCGTTTCGGCCAGCGGCAGATAGTGATCGTATTTGCGCACGATCCAATCGTCGAAGGGCAGTGCGAGGCCGAACTCGTCGCGCAGCATTTCGTAGACCGGCCATGCCGCGATGCCCAGCACGCGCTGATGCAGGTCGGGCGGCGGGGCGATGCCGACGCTGCGCAGCGCCGCCACAAGTGCCGCCTCGTGCAGCGGCTCGCTGTCGACCAGCGTCCCGTCCATATCCCAGAAAACGGCTTTCGGCGTCATGCGCGGCTCCCTTCGCCGATCCCCTTAATCGGTTTCCCGGTGGAGATAAACCGTCCCGCCGGCAAATGGTTGGGCAAGCGGCGGATTGATCCTTGGGGATCAGGAAAACTGCCAAGCAATTGCTCTTTCGATAGACAATTGCGCGTCGGCGCAATCGCTGTAAGCTATGGCGCCCGTTTCAGCATTCTGCGGGCTGGGAGGCGAGACGTGAATTCGCGACAGGAAATCGGCAGCACCAGGTTGGACGACGCCGCGCGCGCCGGCTGGCTTTATTATGTTGCCGGCAACACGCAGGACCAGATCGCCGCCAAACTGGGCATCTCCAGGCAGACGGCGCAGCGGCTGGTATCGCTCGCCATGTCGGAGGGCCTGATCAAGGTGCGGGTCGATCATCCGATCGCAAACTGCCTGGACCTCGCCGCGCGGCTTAAGTCGCGCTTCGCGCTCGACCTTGTCGAAGTGGTGCCGAGCGACCCGACGTCGAGCTCGACGACGATCGGCATCGCGGAGGCGGCCGCGGCCGAGATCGAACGCCGGCTGCGCTCCGAGGCTCCCATCGTCATGGCGATCGGCACCGGGCGCACGCTGAAGGCGGCGATCGAGCAACTGCCGCCGATGGACTGCCCGCAGCACAAGGTCGTGTCCTTGACCGGCAACATCTCGCCCGATGGCTCGGCCGCCTTCTACAACGTCATCTTCACCATGGCCGACCGCGTCAAGGCGCGGTCGTTCCCGATGCCGCTGCCGGTCATTGCGTCCTCGCCGGAAGAGCGCGAGATGCTGCTCAACCAGCCGATGATCCAGCCTACATTGGCGCTGGCGGCCGAGGCCGATGTCACCTTCGTCGGCATCGGCGATCTCGGGCCCAAGGCCCCGCTCTACGAGGACGGCTTCATTTCCGAAAACGAGTTGAAGGCGCTGCAGAAGGCAGGCGGTATCGCCGAGATCGTCGGCTGGGTGTACGACCGCGAAGGCCGCATGATCGAAGGCATCACCAACGACCGCGTGTCTTCCGCCGCGCTGCCGTCGCGGGAAAGGTCGCTGGTCATCGCTCTGGCCATGGGCGAACGCAAGCTGGCGGGCATCCTGGCCGCCGTCAACCGCCGGCTGGTCAACGGCCTCATCACCGACGAACGCACGGCCGAAGCACTGCTTGCCGGCTGATTGCCCATAAAAAAGTGCCGGCTATTGCGAGCGGCCGCGCGGATCGTTGCCGTCGAGAAAACCCATGTCGCGCTGCAGATGCTCGGAAAATTCCCGGACATCGAGATAACCGCGCCTGCGGCCCGAAAACCTTGCAAATTCCCGCAGGAGCGTGAAAAACCAGCCTTGTGCCGGGGTGGAAACGAGCTTTTCCTGAACCGTGACCATGATCGTCAGCCTTCGCAATGCTTGAACTGGATTGATCGTCGACCCCAAATATCGGTCTGGCCGGTTCGTGCTTCCAATCAAACCTCGATCATGACCCATAAGGAGGTCTTATGCCCGATCTCAGCTCTCCGCAGCTTGCGCCCCTGCCGCCGCTGCAGGCGATCCGAGTGTTCGAGGCGGTGGCCAGGCACCTGTCCTTCACCAAGGCCGCGCAGGAGCTGGGCATGACCCAGGCGGCTGCGAGCTACCAGATCAAGCTGCTCGAGGAGCGCATCGGCGCGCCGCTGTTCCTGCGCCGTCCACGACAGATCGAGTTGACCGAGCCCGGCCAGCGCCTGGCGCCCGCCGTCAGCGAAGCCTTCGCTATCCTGGGTCAGGCCTATGCCGCGGCGCGCGGTGGCGCCGACGGCCTGCTCTGCATCACCACCGTGCTGACCTTTGCCTCGAACTGGCTGGCGCAGCATCTGGGCGCGTTCCAGCTCGCGCATCCGGCACTTGCCGTGGGGCTCGACACGTCGAGCCGCCTGACCGATTTCGCGCGCGAGGATGTCGATCTCGCCATCCGCTCCGGCGCCGGCAAATGGCCGGGCCTGGAGGCGCATAAGCTGCTCGACGCCGATTTCACGCCGATGCTGAGCCCGAAGCTCGCGGCGAGCATCGGCGGCGTCAGGGAGCCGGCGGACCTGTTGCGCCTGCCGATCCTCGACCCTGGTGACATCTGGTGGATGCAATGGTTCGAGGCCGCCGGCGTGACCGGGCACGACCTCGCCAAACGGCCGGGCTCCAGCATGGGCGCGCAGGCCTATGAAGCGAACGCGGCCATGGCCGGCCATGGCGTTGCGATCCTGACCAGGTCGTTGTTCAAGAACGAGATCGCCGACGGCCGCCTGATCCAGCCATTCGACCTCGTCGGCGATGACGGCCATGCCTATTGGCTGGTCTATCCGACGGCGCGCCGCAACGTGCCGAAGATCCGCGCCTTCCGCGACTGGCTCCTGGCCGAGATCGCCTGCCCGTAAGCCAATCGCCCTGACGTTCCTCCTCCCTAGGATACCGGCGCGTCGCCCGACCGGGTCGTGCGGCGTCGTTTCTGCTGCGCTGCAGCACAGATTCAGGGTTGACATAATTCACGCCAGGTGAGTAATTGCCCAGAACCAAGGCAAATGCTCATCTTGGTTTATGGGAGGAATTTGATGAAACTTCGCACGCTCACCCTGGGCCTGTTGTCGGCCAGCGCCCTCGCTTTCGCCGCGAATGCCGAATCCATCACCATCGCCACCGTCAACAATGGCGACATGGTCCGCATGCAGAAGCTGACGGACGACTTCACCAAGGCCAACCCCGACATCCAGCTCAACTGGGTGACGCTTGAAGAGAACGTGCTGCGCGAGCGCGTCACGACCGATATCGCCACCAAGGGCGGCCAGTACGACGTCATGACCATCGGCACCTATGAGGTTCCGATCTGGGCAAAGCAGAGCTGGCTCCTGCCGCTCGACAAGCTCGGCGACGACTACGACGTCAAGGACATCATCCCGGCCATCGCCGGCGGCCTTTCGGTCGACGGCAAGCTCTATGCCGCGCCCTTCTACGGCGAGAGCTCCTTCGTCATGTACCGTAAGGACCTGATGGAGAAAGCGGGCTTGAAGATGCCCGACGCGCCGACCTGGGACTTCATCAAGCAGGCCGCCGACAAGATGACCGACCGCGCCAACGGCGTGAACGGCGTGTGCCTGCGCGGCAAGGCCGGCTGGGGCGAGAACATGGCTTTCCTCACCGCCATGTCGAATTCCTTCGGCGCCCGCTGGTTCGACGAGAACTGGAAGCCGCAATTCGATCAGCCCGAATGGAAGAACACGCTGCAGTTCTATGTCGACCTGATGAAAGCCGACGGTCCGGAAGGCGCTTCCTCCAACGGCTTCAACGAGAACCTGGCGCTCTTCCAGCAGGGCAAGTGCGGCATGTGGATCGACGCCACGGTCGCGGCGTCCTTCGTCTCCGATCCGAAGGCCTCGAAGGTTGCGGACAAGGTCGGCTATGCGCTAGCGCCCGACAACGGCCTCGGCAAGCGCGGCAACTGGCTGTGGGCATGGTCGCTCGCCATCCCCGCCGGCACCCAGAAAGCCGACGCCGCCGAGAAATTCGTTTCATGGGCGACCTCGAAGCACTATCTCGAGCTCGTCGCCTCGAAGGAGGGCTGGGCCAACGTTCCGCCTGGAACGCGCTCCTCGCTCTACGCCAATCCGGAGTACCAGAAGGCGGCGCCCTTCGCGAAGATGACGCTGGACTCCATCAATGCCGCCGACCCGACGCATCCGACCGTCAAGCCGGTGCCCTATGTCGGCGTGCAGTTCGTCGCCATCCCTGAATTCCAGGGCCTCGGCACCACCGTCGGCCAGCTCTTCTCGGCAGCCCTTGCCGGCCAGTCGAGCGTCGACGACGCGCTGAAGCAGGCTCAGGACGCCGCCACCGCGGCGATGACCGAAGGCGGCTACATCAAGTAAGGCTCCTCCCGGTGCCGAACGCCGGTAGCGCATCATGACCGGCAAGGGGCCGCCCGAAACCCAGTTCGGGCGGCCACCCTTCAAAATCGGGAAAATTCTGGCACGACTCTGAAAATCCGGCTGACCTTGGGAGGGTGACCGTCATGGCTACTCAGCAAACCCGTTCGCTTGCCCGTTTCATGATGGCGCCCTCGGTAATCCTGCTGTTCGTCTGGATGATCGTGCCGCTGCTGTTCACGCTGTGGTTCTCGTTCCAGCAATACAATCCGCTGAACCCGATCCGTAACGGCTTTGTCGGCTTCTCGAACTACGCGCTGTTCTATTCCAACCCGGCCTTCCTCTCCTCGATCCTCAACACGCTCATCATCGTTGTCAGCGTGCTGGTCATCACCGTGGTCGGGGGCATCCTTTTGGCGTTGTTGCTCGACCAGCCGATCTGGGGCCAGGGCATCGTGCGCATCCTGGTCATCTCGCCGTTCTTCGTCATGCCGCCGGTCGCGGCGCTGGTCTGGAAGAACATGATCATGCATCCGCAATACGGCGTCTTTGCCGATATAGCGCGCTTTTTCGGCGCCGAGCCGATCGACTGGTTCGGCCAGCATCCGCTGACCGCTATCATCCTCATCGTCGCCTGGCAGTGGCTGCCCTTCGCCACGCTGATCCTGCTGACTTCGCTGCAATCGCTCGACGGCGAGCAGAAGGAAGCGGCCGAGATGGACGGCGCCGGCTTTATTAGCCGGTTCATCTATCTGACGCTGCCGCATATGTCGCGCGCCATCACCGTCGTCATCCTGATCCAGACGATCTTCCTGCTGTCGGTCTATGCCGAGATCCTGGTCACCACCAATGGCGGCCCGGGCTATGCCTCCACCAACCTGCCCTTCCTCGTCTACCAGAAGGCGCTCCTGGAGTTCAAAATCGGTCAGGCGTCCGCTGGCGGCGTGATCGCCGTCATTCTCGCCAACATCGTTGCCTTCTTCGCCATGCGCGCCGTCGGCAAGAACCTGGACAAGTAGGGGGAGACGATGCCGCTTGCGCTGAACCACCCCCACTCCGTCCCGCTGCGCGGGACACCTCTCCCCCTGCCCGGGGGAGAGGAAACGCCTGCATCGAAGCCGCGCCCTTCCTCTACCCCGTCGATCGGGGGAGAGGTGGTTTGCGCAGCAAACCGGAGTGGGGGTCGACCCTGCTGCCAACATCGCCGATACGGGAGGACCTGATCATGGCACGCGCAGTCACCACCCAGCACAAGACCATCGCCACGGCCGCGGCCTGGATCGTCGCCTTGCTGATCTTCTTTCCGATCCTTTATACGATCATCACCTCGTTCAAGTCCGAGCAGGAGGCGATCCAGGGCTTTGCACTGATCCCGTCCGGCACCATGGAGAGCTATGCCGAGGTGCAGGCGCAGAGCGGCTATTTCAAGTTCTTCCTGAACTCGGTGATCCTGTCGGTCGGCTCGACGCTGCTTGCGATCCTGATTGCGGTTCCGGCAGCCTGGTCGATGGCGTTCTCACCGACCAAGCGCACCAAGGACATCCTGATGTGGATGCTGTCCACCAAGATGATGCCGGCCGTCGCGGTGCTGTTCCCGATCTACCTGATCTTCCGCGACACCGGCCTGCTCGACAGCCGCGTCGGCCTCACCGTCATGCTGATGCTGATCAACCTGCCGATCGTGGTCTGGATGCTCTACACCTATTTCCGCGAAATCCCGGGCGAGATCCTGGAAGCGGCGCGGATGGACGGCGCCTCGCTGTGGAACGAGATCATCTATGTGCTGACGCCGATGGCGGTTCCCGGCATCGCCTCGACCATGCTCTTGAACATCATCCTGGCCTGGAACGAGGCGTTCTGGACCATCCGGCTCACCACCACCAATGCCGCGCCGCTGACGGCCTTCATCAGCTCCTTCTCCAGTCCGCAAGGCCTGTTCTGGGCAAAGCTGTCGGCGGCCTCGACGCTGGCGATCGCGCCGATCCTGATCATGGGCTGGTTCAGCCAGAAGCAGCTGGTGCGCGGCCTCACCTTTGGCGCCGTGAAGTAGCAACGCCCAAGCGGCGGACGACGAAGACCATCCCCGGGAGGAAACCATGGGAAACATCGCGCTCAAGAACGTCTCCAAGTCCTTCGGGTCGACGACGATCATTCCGAACATCGACCTCAACATCGAGGACGGCGAGTTCGTGGTGTTCGTCGGCCCCTCGGGTTGCGGCAAGTCCACGCTGCTCAGGCTGATCGCCGGGCTCGAAGACACCAGCGGCGGCGCCATCAGCATCGATGGACGCGATGTAACCCGCGAGGCGCCGGCCAAGCGCAAGCTTGCCATGGTGTTCCAGTCCTACGCGCTCTATCCGCATATGACGGTTGCCAAGAACATCGCCTTTCCGCTGAAGATGGCCGGCGAAGACCAGGCGACCATCGACAAGAAGGTGAAGGACGCCGCGCGCATCTTGAACCTCACCAACTATCTCGAGCGCCGCCCAGGCCAGTTGTCCGGCGGCCAGCGCCAGCGCGTCGCCATCGGCCGCGCCATCGTGCGCCAGCCTTCAGCGTTCCTATTCGACGAGCCGCTGTCCAACCTCGACGCCGCGCTTCGCGGCACCATGCGGCTTGAGATCAGCGAGCTGCATCATCAGTTGAAGACGACGATGATCTACGTCACCCACGACCAGGTCGAAGCCATGACCATGGCCGACAAGATCGTCGTGCTCAATGCCGGCAACATCGAGCAGGTCGGCTCGCCGATGGAGCTCTACAAGACGCCGAAGAACCTCTTCGTCGCGGGCTTTATCGGCTCGCCCAAGATGAACATGATCGAAGGCGCGCCGGCGGAGAAATATGGCGCCAAGACCATCGGCATCCGGCCCGAGCATCTCAACATCTCGACCTCGGCCGGCGACTGGAAGGCGACGGTCGGCGTTGCGGAGCATCTCGGTTCCGACACTTTCCTCCATGTCCAGGCGGACGGCGTCGGCACCATCAATGTCCGCGCCGACGGCGAGGTCGCGGTCAAGCATGGCGACACCGTCTACCTGACCCCCGACAAGACCAAGCTCCATCGCTTCGGCGCCGACGGCAAGGCACTGGTGCAGTGAGGCTGAAAGGCAAATCGGCGCTGATCACCGGATCGGCGCGCGGCATCGGCAAGGCCTTCGCCGAGGCCTATGCGCGCGAAGGCGCGACGGTGGCGATTGCCGACATCGACCTGGAAGCGGCGGAAGCAACGGCGAAAGCGATCGGTTCCGCCGCCTACGCAGTCCGACTCGACGTCACGGACCAGTCCTCGATCGAGGCGGCGGTGAAAGCGGTCGAGGCCAGGACCGGCGGCCTTGACGTGCTGATCAACAACGCGGCGATCTTCGACCTCGCGCCGATCGTCGAGATAACGAGGGCGAGCTACGAAAAACTGTTCGCGGTCAATGTCGCCGGCACGCTGTTCATGCTGCAGGCGGCTGCCCGTTCGATGATCGCGCGTGGCAAAGGCGGCAGGATCATCAACATGGCGAGCCAGGCCGGTCGCCGCGGCGAGCCGCTGGTCGCGGTCTACTGCGCCACCAAGGCCGCCGTCATCTCGCTCACCCAATCGGCCGGGCTCGACCTGATCAAGCATCGCATCAACGTCAACGGCATCGCGCCGGGTGTCGTCGACAGCGACATGTGGGACCAGGTCGATGCGCTCTTCGCAAAATATGAGAACCGGCCCAAGGGCGAGAAGAAGCGGCTGGTCGGCGAAGGCGTGCCTTACGGTCGCATGGGCAAGCCGGAAGATCTCGCCGGCATGGCCGTGTTCCTCGCCAGTGACGAGGCCGAATACATTGTCGCCCAGACCTACAATGTCGACGGCGGCCAGTGGATGAGTTGAGGGGAGGCGCTTCTCTTCTTTCCTCCGGAGAAGACGCCATGGGGCAGGTGAGGGGCAGCATACTGGAATACCGGGTGTTGCCCCTCATCCTCGCCATCCGAAGGAGGCGGAACAGTCGGGCTGCAGATCGGCCAAAGGGTAAATGAGATGACCGTAAGACTCTCTTCCTCGAACCTCGCCATGCTGCCGGCCAAGGTCGCCGGCCCGAAATATGACCGCTCTGTCCTGAAGGCGGGCATCGTCCATTTCGGCGTCGGCAACTTCCATCGCTCGCATCAGGCGGTCTATCTCGACGACCTGTTCGGCACCGGCGAGGCCCATGACTGGGCGCTGATCGGCGCCGGCGTGTTCGAAGGCGAGAAGATCGGTCGCGCCAAGCTGCAGGAACAGGACTGGCTGACCACTGTGGTCGAGCAGGACCAGGGTCATATGAGCGCCCGCGTCACCGGCGCCATGATCGATTTCCTGATGCCCGGCGACGCGGCTGCGATCATCGAGCGGCTTGCCGATCCAGCGATCAAGATCGTGTCGCTGACCATCACCGAGGGCGGCTATTTCATCGACCCGGCCTCCGGCAAGTTCAACCCGGCCCATCCCGATATCGTCGCCGACGCACAGCCGGGTGCTGTGCCCAAGACCGTGTTCGGCATCATCCTGGCCGGTCTGCTGCGCCGGCGCACCGACGGCATCGTGCCGTTCACCGTCATGTCCTGCGACAACATCCCCCATAACGGCCACGTCACCTCCGACGGCGTCATCGGCCTTGCGCGGCTGATCGACGAGGACCTCGCCAAATGGGTGGAGGACAAGGTCGCCTTCCCGAATGGCATGGTCGATCGCATCACCCCTGCCACCACCGACCGCGAGCGCAAGATCCTCGCCGACGATTTCGGGCTGGAGGACAATTGGCCGGTGTTCTGCGAGCCGTTCAAGCAATGGGTGCTGGAGGACCATTTCACCTCCGGCCGCCCGGCGTTGGAAAAGGTCGGCGTGCAATTCGTCAAGGATGTATCGCCATACGAGCTGATGAAGATCCGCATCCTCAATGGCGGTCACGCCACGATCGCTTATCCAGCCGGCCTGATGGACATCCATTTCGTGCATGAAGCCATGCAGGAGCCGCTGGTGCGCGCATTTCTGTCGAAGCTCGAGCATGACGAGATCATCCCGACCGTGCCGCCGGTGCCGGATACGGATCTGGAGGACTATTACCAGCTCATAGAGCGGCGCTTCTCCAATCCCAAGATCGGCGACACCATCCGACGGCTTTGCCTCGACGGCTCCAACCGTCAGCCGAAATTCATCATCCCGACGATCGCCGACCGACTGACGGCGGGCGAGGGCGTCGCCGGCCTGGCGCTGGAATCGGCGCTGTGGTGCCGCTACTGCTTCGGAACCACCGACAGCGGCGCCGTCATCGAGCCGAACGACCCGAGCTGGGACCGCATGCAGGCGACCGCGAAGGCGGCCAAAGACGATCCAAAGGCCTGGCTGGCGATGGAGGACATCTATGGCGATGTCGGCCGTTCGTCCGTCTTCGCCGAGGCCTTCGCCCACGCCTTGAAGGTCCTGTGGGCGCACGGCGCGCGCGAAACCCTGACGCGTTACCTCGCCGGAAAGCTCTGAAAGCACCGGAACCAACAGCATGATGCCCGAACTGGTCATCTTCGACTGTGACGGCGTGCTGGTCGATAGTGAGGCGCTTTCGGTCTCGGCGCTGCTTGGCATGATCGAACTCGCCGGCGGCACGGTGAGCGAGGATGCCGCCTACGAACATTTCCTGGGCAAGAGCATGAAGAGCGTGCGCGAGATCCTCGGCCGCGATTTCGGGCTCGAGATCGGCGACCGGCATTTGACTGCCATGCGCGTCGACCTGATGCGCAAATTCCGCGAGGAATTGAAGCCGATCCCCGGCGTCAAGGAACTGCTGCCGAAGCTCGGCCGGCCCTTCTGTGTCGCCTCGTCCGGCACGCTGGAACGCATCCGCTACGCGCTCGACGTCACCGGCCTGCTCCCCCTGCTGGAGCCGCATCTGTTCAGCGCCAGCATGGTCGAACGCGGCAAGCCCGCGCCCGACCTTTTCCTTCATGCCGCGGCAAGCATGCAGGCGCGTCCTCGCAATTGTCTGGTCATCGAGGACAGCCCGGCCGGCGTTGCCGCCGCCCGCGCGGCGGGTATGCGCGTCTTTGCCTTCACCGGCGGCTCGCATGCTTCCAATCCCGCCCTCAAGGCGCGGCTTGCGTCGACGGAGCCGGACTTTATATTCGCTGACATGCTGCAATTGCCCGATTTGATTGCAGGCCTGGGAGCGAGAGAAAAAGCATCTTGATCAAGAGTTTCGTTTGCGCGGTCGATGTCGGCACCGGGAGCGCCCGCGCGGGCATTCTCGACGTGCGCGGCAACCTGCTCGGCCGCGCCGATCATCCGATCGCCATGCATCAGCCCAAGCCCGATCATGCCGAGCACGATTCGGAAGATATCTGGTCGGCGGTGTGCAAATCCGTGCGGTCCGCGCTCCAAAAATCCGGCGTCGCCGCCGGCGATATCGCCGGCATCTCTTTCGACGCGACCTGCTCGCTGGTCGCGCGCGACAGGCAGGGCGGCCAGATCAGCGTATCGGTCACGGGCGAGAAGCGCTGGGACACGATGGTCTGGCTCGACCACCGCGCCATCGCCGAGGCCGATGAATGCACGACGAGCGGCCACGCCGTGCTCGATTATATCGGCGGTGTTATGTCGCCGGAGATGGAAACGCCGAAGCTGATGTGGCTGAAGCGTCATCTGCCGAAGACATGGAATGAAGCTGGCTATCTATTCGATCTTGCCGATTTCCTGACCTGGAAGGCATCGGGCTCGCTCGCCCGCTCGCAATGCACGCTGACGGCGAAATGGACCTATCTCGCGCATGAGGAAAAAAGCTGGCGGCGTGATTTCTTCGAGCTGGTCGGCCTCGGCGACCTGTTCGAGCACGGCAATCTGCCGGAAAAGGCAAGCCCGGTCGGCACCGATATCGGTCCGCTGACGGCGAATGCCGCGGCCGAGCTCGGCCTCACCGAAAAATGCCGGGTGGGCGCCGGCGTCATCGATGCCTATGCCGGCGCGCTCGGCGTTTTGGGCGGTTTTGCCGGCGACGAGAGGAACATCAGCCGGCATTTGGCGCTGATCGCCGGCACATCGTCCTGCGTCATGGCGATGTCGCAAGACCCGCAGCCCTTTGCCGGGGTGTGGGGACCGTATTACGGCGCGGCATTGCCGAGGCTGTGGCTGTCGGAAGGCGGCCAGTCGGCCACCGGCGCGCTGCTCGACCACATCATCCGCTGGCATGGCGCCGGCGGCGAGCCGGACGCGGCCATGCATATGAAGATCGCTCGGCGCGTCGCCGAGCTGCGCGCCGAGGATGGCGACGCGCTGGCGGCAAGGCTGCATGTGCTGCCGGATTTCCACGGCAATCGTTCGCCGCTCGCCGACCCGCACGCGGTCGGCGTCATCAGCGGCCTGACGCTCGATTCCTCCTTCGACAGCCTATGCAAGCTCTACTGGCGCACTGCCGTCGGCATCGCGCTCGGCGTGCGCCATGTGCTGGAAGCGCTGAACGAGAACGGCTACCTGATCGACACGCTGCATGTCACCGGCGGCCACACCAAGAACCCGCTTCTGATGGAGCTTTATGCCGACGCCACCGGCTGCACGGTGGTCGAGCCGCTGGCCGACGAGGCGGTGCTGCTCGGCACCGGCATGGTGGCGGCGACCGCCGCCGGGATCTACCCTGACCTCAACGCGGCCTGTGTCGCCATGCAGCAGGGCGGCAGGACGCGCGCCCCCAACAAGGAAGCCGGCGCCCGCTTCGACCGCGACTACCGCATCTTCCTCGAAATGCACCGCCAGCGGCAGGCGCTCGACGCGATCGGGTAGCTTCCATCAACGCAATTCCGGCTACGCCATGCACACATCTTCTGTGACTGGCGTGACGGATCAGGCCGAGGCTTGATTGCCGCGTGGTTCCCCCAATCCGTCGCTGCTTCGCAGCGCCACCTTTCCCCCTCCGGAGGGAAAGGAAGGGAGCCTTGCTGGACGAGCGTTGAAAGCTTGGCGCCTTTCCTCTACCCCGTCGAACGGGGGAGAGGTGGCTCGGCGAAGCCGAGACGGAGTGGGGGTCGACCAGCGCTACATTAGCCAATGCATGCGCCAAGCTCCAATGCACGCTATCGCCATAGACCAGCCACTTGGAAATGTGTGCATCCCCCAGGCAATTCCGGGCGGAATTGCTCTACTGCTTGCGCAACGACTTGCCGGTCTCGGCGTCAAACAAGTGAATGCTTTCCTCGTCGAAGCTGTAGCGCACGGGCGCGCGTAACTCTGGGCATTCGCGCGCCGGCACCAGCGCGCTGATCTCCTTGCCGCCCGAGCCGAACGTCACCAGCGCGTCATTGCCGTGGAACTCGATGAGATCGGCGGTGCCTTGCAAAAGGTTTGCCGTGCCGGCTTGCGCCGTCTTCAGATCCGGAGGCCGGATGCCGAGCACCACGCGATCGCCATGCCGCAGGTCGAAGTCGCCGCCTTGCAGCGACAGCACCGTCCCCGCGCCCATCAGCGTCCAGTCATCCCCCTTCCGGCCGACCATGGCCTCGATGAAATTCATGTTCGGCGTGCCGATGAAGCCGGCCACGAACAGATTGCCCGGGCGGCGATAGATCTCCGCCGGCGAGCCGATCTGCTCGATCACGCCATCCTTCAACAACACGATGCGGTGGGCCAGCGTCATCGCCTCGAGCTGGTCATGCGTGACATATACGGTGGTTGTCTTCAGCGATTGGTGCAGCCTGGCGATCTCGACGCGCATATGGTTGCGCAGCTTGGCGTCGAGGTTGGAGAGCGGCTCGTCGAATAGGAACACTTTCGGCGTCTTGATCATGGCGCGCGCGATCGCCACGCGCTGCTGCTGACCGCCGGAAAGCTCTGTAGGCTTGCGGCCGAGATAGGGCTCCAGCCCGAGCGTCTTCGAGACCGCCTCGACCCGCTTCCTGATCTCGTTCGCCGGCACCTTCTGCCGCTTCAATCCGAAGGCGATGTTGTCGAAGATCGTCATATGCGGATAGAGCGCATAATTCTGGAACACCATGGCGATGCCGCGATCGCCGGGCTCGAGATCGTTCACCACCTTGCCGCCGATCGACACCTCGCCGCCGCTGATATCCTCTAGCCCGGCCAGCATCCGAAGAAGCGTGGACTTGCCGCAGCCGGACGGACCGAGGAACACGACGAATTCATGTTCCTCGATCGCGAGGTTGAGGTCGCGGATGACGGTCGTGGCGCCATAGGCCTTGTCGACATGGGAGCAAACGATCGCGGACATGCCTTATCCCTTCTCCCCGGTCAGCAGGATCTGCAGCTTGACGTCCTGCGGCTTGCCCAGCGCCGCGCGCTCGAACGCCTTGATGCTCTCGGAGAAATCATAGGTGCCGGTGATCAGCGGCTTGAGGTCGACCTTGCCTGAGGCGATCAACTGCAGGGCGCGGTCGAAGATGTTGGCATAGCGGAACACGGTCTCGATGCGCACTTCCTTGGAAATCGCCGCCGGCACGTTGAGCTCGACCGCCTCCACCGGCAACCCGACCAGCACCACCGCGCCGCCCGGCCGCACCACGTCGAACAGGTTGGTGAAGGCCTTCGGGCTGCCGCTCGCCTCGAACACGATGTCGGCGCCCCAATTGTCGGTGGCCGCCGCGACGGCGTCGACCAGCGATTGCTTGCCGATATCGACCGGCACGATGCCGGGATACTGGGCAGCGACCGCAAGCTTCGGCGCGGAAAAGTCCGAGATCAGCACTTTGGAGCAGCCGCCCGCCAGCGCGGCGAGCGCGATCATGATGCCGATCGGGCCGCAGCCGACGACGACGGCGACATCGCCGGGCACGATGCGCGCGCGCGCTGCCGCCTGCATGCCGATGGCGAAGGGCTCGACCATCGCGCCCTCGGCGAAGGAGACATTGTCCGGCAGCTTGTAGGTAAAGGCCGCCGGATGGACGGCGTAGGGCGCGAGAACGCCATGCACCGGCGGCGTTGCCCAGAAGCGGACGTCCGGGTCGACATTGTAGATGCCGAGCTTGGTCGCGCGCGATGAAAGGTTCGGCACGCCTGGCTCCATGCAGACGCGGTCGCCGACCTTGAGATTCGTGACATTGGCGCCGACCTCGACGATGGTTCCCGAAGCCTCATGGCCGAGCACCATGGGCTCGCGAACTATGTAGCTGCCGATGGCGCCATGCGTGTAGTAATGCACGTCGCTGCCGCAGACCCCGACCGTGTGGATGGCGATCCTGACATCGTCCGGTCCGACGTCTTGCGGCAGCGCGATCTCGCGCAGCGACAGTTCGCCTTTTTTCTCAAGCACCAGTGCCCGCATCGGGTTATCCTCGCATCAACTTTTCTTTTGCCGGAAAACGGAATTCAGGAAGCCGCTCAAAACGCCGAGGAACAAAAGCGGCGGCAGCGACAGAAGCACGACCGAGGCGTTGAGGATTCCCCAGGGCACGTTCATGCCTTGCTGGGAGAGCTCGGAAGCCACGATCGGCAGCGTCTTGGCGTTGGAGCTCGACAGCATCAGCGCAATCAGGAACTCGTTCCAGACCAGCACGAAGCTGAAGGCGATGGCGCCGATCAGCGAGCGCGCCGCGACGGGAAGCGCGATCCGCCAGAACACCGAATAGGCGCCGTAGCCGTCGACGAAGGCCGCCTCCTCAATCTCTTTCGGCACGCCCTGGAAGGCGGGAATGGCGAGCCACATGATCACCGATATGGTCAGCAGCGAATAGGTGACGATCAGCGCCGGCAAAGTGTCGTAGAGGCCAACCTGCAGCCAGATCACCATCAGCGGGATCGCCACCGCCACCGGCGGCAGGAAGCGCAGCGACAAGACGAAGAACTGGATGTCGCCGGCGAAGCGGTTGGGATAGCGCGCCACCGCATAGGCCGCCGGCAGGCCGAGCACGACGCCGATCAGCACCGCCGAACCGCAGGCGACGACCGAGTTGTAGAGCCCGGTCAGCACGCTGTCGCGGCCGAGGATGTAGCCGATGTTGGCGAGCGTCGGCGTGAAGATCACCTTCGGCACCCGCGTGATGATGTCGACATTGTTCTTCAGTGCGTTGAGCGCCGTCCACAGAAGCGGGAACACGGCCAGGAACCCGGCCAGCGCCAGGATGGCCTTGGCGACCAGACGGCCCGGTCTTATCGGATATGGCTTCATGCCTGCACCCGCTTCCACAGCATGGTGAAGGTGATGACCGTCGCGATCATCATCAGCACCGCCATGGCCGATGCGTAGGAGACCTTGCCGGACTCGATGAAGCCTTGCGAGAAGGCGTACATGTCGAGCGTTTCGGTCGCGACGCCGGGCCCGCCGCGCGTCATCACATAGATCAGGTCGAAGGAGCGCAGCGACTCGATCATCTTGACGAACATCAGGCTGATCAGCGGCGCCTTCAGCATCGGCAAGGTGACATAGGCGTGGATTTGCCAACGCCTGGCGTGGTCGAGCCTGGCCGCCTCGATCGGCTGCGGCGGCAAGGTTTCAAGCAGCTTCAGCACGATGACGGCGAAGAACAGCCCCCATTGCCAGACGTCCACCGAAGCGACGGCGAACAATGCGGTGGCGGGCTTCGACAGCGGATCGAAGATCAGCCCGCCGGTGATCAGCCGGTAGGGATAGGTGGCGATGCCGTAGAGCGGATGATAGGCGAACTTCCAGACGAAGGCGGCCGAGACGCGCGGCAAAAGCACCGGGATGATGAACAAAAGGCAATAGAAATTGCGCAGGCGTGGGCCGGCGACCTCGAACATCAGCACACCCAGCCCGATCGCCACCACCATCGTCGCTACCACGGTGACGATCTCCCATTTCACCGAAACCCAGACGGCGTTGAGGAAACGGCGGTCGAGGAAGAGATCGGCGAAGTTCGAGAACCAGACCCAGGAGTAACCGGTCGTGCTCAACTCGCGGTTCTGCAAGGCGATCACGATGGCGTAGAGCGTCGGCACCATCGACAGCACCAGAAGGATGGCGAGAGTAGGAACCAGAAATGTGACCGGCAGGGAAGAACGTCGGCGCATGGCCTCCTCGGATTTTTTACTGCTGTCTGGTGAAGGTCCCGCGGCGCACGGATCCCGGCATTCCTTCGAATGCCGTGGATCGCGCGCCGCAGGCGGGAGGATTACTTCTTCTTCACCAGTTCATTGGCGTAGGCCTCGAGCTCGTTGAGGCCGCCCTTGATGTCGGTGCGGGTGCCCGTGACCAGCTCTTCCAGGATGATGCCCCAGCGGTCGCCGAGATCCGGCCAGCGCGGATCCTGCCAGAAGTTCACCGCCGTCACCTTGCCGGTGTCGGCCAGCGCCTTGCCGAGGTCGGCGCCGTATATGTCGGCGAATTCCTTGCTGGAGAGAACGCTAGTGCGGTTGAGCTCGCCGAACTGATGCGCATCGAGCCGGCGCTTCTCATTCTCCTTCGAGGTCGCCCAGGCGATGAACAGGCCGGCGCATTTCTTTGCTGCGTCATCCGCATTGGCCTTGGTGCCGATGGCAAGCCCATGCCCATAGCCGCCGCCCGGCAGCGGCGAAGGCGGCGGCAGGAAGCCGACCTTGCCGACCACCTGCGAGGTCTTCGGGTCCACCGCCATGCCCGACAGCGGCGTCGATTCGACGAGGATGGCGACCTGGCCGGAGAGGAAGGCGCCGGTCGATTCGTCCCAGCTGCCGGTCTGCGTGCCGGGGGCCGAGTCCTTGAACAGCTTCAAATAAGCCTCGGTCGCCTTCACGGCGGCGTCCGAATTGAAAGCCGGCTTGTCGCCGTCGAACCACTTGCCGCCATAGGCCTTGAAGAACGGCATCCAGCGCCAGACATTGGCGCCCGAGCCGCGTGCGCCGCGCAGCGCGATGCCGTACATGCCCTTGTCGGCATTGGTCAGCTTCGGCACGTCGGCGATCAGCTCGTCCAGCGTCTTGGGCGGCTGGATGCCGGCGGCCTCCAGCACGTCCTTGCGGTAGACCATCAGGTCGCCGCCGCCGGTCAGCGGCGCGAACCAGACCTTGCCGTCATAGGTGGCGACCTTCTGGCGGCCCGGATCGAAATCGGCGAAATCGTATTCAGCCGGATAATAATCGGTCAGCGGCGCGATCCAGCCCGAGGAAGCGAACAGCGCGACGTTCGCCTCGTCGACATAGTAGACATTGTAGTTGCCGACGGTCGAGGCGTCGGCGCGCGACTTGGCGCGGCGGTCGTTCTCGTTGAGATAGTCGATCTGGAACGAGGCGCCGGACAGCTTCTTGAACTCGTCCTTGGAGTCCTCCAGAAGCGTCAGCCCGTCGCGCGGCTGCGCCAGCACCTTGACCGGCGCCGAGCAGACCGGCGCTTGCGCCAGTGCTGCGGTTGAAACGGAAGCGGTAAGCACGAAAGCTGCACCGAGGCTGGCAGCGAGCCGGTTTGATTTCATTGATGTTTCTCCTCCAGGAACAAGCAAGTCCGCGGGCTAAGCGACCCTCACCGTCGCCCGCATGACTGCGACCCGCCGCCAAAATGAGGAGTTGGAAGGGGCGAGACTAGAAGCCCCGTTGCAGCAGACCTGTACTTTTATGCATTGTGCGGCGCAAAAAACGGCGCCGGCAGAGTCTGCTCGTCACACGAGTATCAGTACGATTAGAGCAATTCCAGGAAAAGTGTGCAGCGGTTTTCCGTCCGGAATTGCGATGAAACAAAAAGCTAGGTGGCGAAATCAGGCCCGCAGCGTCAGCCGCTGCCGCGACAGCTTGCGGTAGGATGACGGCGTCATCTTGTGCTTGCGCAGGAAGGCGCGGTTGAAGTTCGAGATGTTCATATAGCCGACCTGGAAGCAGATGTCGGTGATCGGGATCTCGGTGTCGGCGAGCAGCTTGCAGGCCTGCCAGAGCCTGAGCTTGGCGACGTGGTCGCTGAACGAGTTGCCGGTGTTCTTCTGGAAGAAGCGCGAGAAAGTGCTTTCGCTCATCCCGGCCAACGCCGCCACCTCCGGCAGCTTCAGATCCTCGGCAAAGTGCTGGAACAGATAGGTCAGCGAGCGCTGGATAATATCCAGCGATTCCGCGTCGAGAAGCGGAGAAAAATCCGGCGACGACAGAAGCTCGTATTCCTGGGTGGTGGCCAGAAGGTCCAGCAGTTCGAGGAACATGCGGAACCTCGCCAGCCCATGCACCTCGCCCATTCGTTCCATCAGCTCGGCGCCGTCGAGCGCCGTCTGGCCATGGAAGACCATGCCGCGCAGCGAGCGTTCCAGGAACGGCTCCAGCTCGCGCAGCTCCGGCAGCAGCCCCGAGGAGCCGCGCAGCCGTTCGGGATCGAATTGCAGCACGATATCGCGGCCTTCGATGAGCTCGCCGGGTTGCACCGCCGTCACCCAGTCATGCGGCAGCCCGCCGCCGACGATGGTTAGATAGCCCGGTCCGAACTCGCCGATATGGTCGCCGACCAGCACGACGCCGGACGATTTCCGCAAGAGATGGATTTCGTATTCGGGATGGAAATTCCAGACATTGCGCTCCCACGGATAATCGTCCAGCCGCCACAGGAAGCTCTCGCTGGCCTCGGTCACGATGTGCTCGAAGGCAGGTACCGTGCGCGGGATCGCGGCTGTGTTCTTTCTGCGCCTGAACGGCATTCGTTCCTCCCGGCATGGCGCGCCGGCTGCATATGCCAGGGCATCCGTAGCAGCCCCCGGCCGGCAAATGAAAGAGGCGTCGCGGAATCCCGGCTCCGCCTGGATCAATCGCCAGCCGGGCCTCGTCCCTTGCCAACATGTCGCATTTCGTTCACAAGGCGACGCAAATGGCGCCATTTTGCGCCATTGTTGTGCGGCTTCCGGCCCTTTGGCCGACGCGCCGTGTTCTGAAAGAGCGGAACAATGTCTGCGATCGAAGCCGGCGCTCGCGCGCCGGAAAACCTTTGGCGTCAGGAAATCAGGGCAACGATCGCGCTCGCCTGGCCGATGGTGCTGACCAATCTCGGCCAGACCGCCATGACCGCGACCGACGTCATGATGATGGGCCGCCTCGGGCCCGATACGCTCGCCGCCGGCGCGCTCGGCTCCAATCTCTATTTCATGCCGCTGATCTTCGGCCTCGGCCTGATGCTGGCGACCGAGCTCGGACGTCGCCGCCATTCGGTGCGCGACCTGCGCCGCACCGTGCGCCAGGGCCTGTGGCTGGCGATCCTCATCTCGATCCCGATCTGGATTTTTCTCTGGCATGGCGAAGCGGTGCTTTTGGCCATGGGCCAGAAGCCGGAGCTCGCGCATGAGGCCGGCATCTATCTGCATTGGCTGCAATGGGCGGTGCTGCCTTTCTATGGCTATATCGTGCTGCGCTCCTTCATCTCGGCGCTGGAACGGCCGGGCTGGGCGCTGATCATCGTTTTCGTCGCGGTCGCCTGCAACGCCTTCTTCAACTGGGTGTTCATGTTCGGCAATCTCGGCGTCAGGTCGATGGGCATCGCCGGCTCGGGCCTCGCCACGACTTTGTCCAGCACCCTGATGTTCGTCGGCCTCGCCGCCGTGGTGATCAAGGAGAAAAAGTTTCGCCGTTACCGTCTGTTCGGCCGCTTCTGGCGCGCCGACTGGCCGCGCTTCCGCGGCCTGTTGAGGCTCGGCCTGCCGATCGCCGGCATCCTCGCCTTCGAGGTGACGATCTTCAACGCAGCGGCCCTGCTGATGGGCCTGATCGACGCGGATTCGCTGGCCGCCCACGCCATCGCCATCCAGATCGCCTCGATCTCCTTCATGGTGCCGCTCGGTCTCAACCAGGCGGTCACGGTCCGGGTCGGGCTGGCGCATGGCGCCGGCAACCCGGAAGGCGTATCGCGCGCCGGCTGGACCGCCTTCGTCATCGGCGTGTCCTTCATGGCGCTGATGGGATTGGTGATGATTCTCTGGCCGCACACGCTGATCAGCGCCTTCATAGATCTTGCCGATCCCGCCAATGCCCGGGTGATCACGCTTGCCGTCTCGTTCCTTGCCTTCGCCGCGCTGTTCCAGATTTTCGATGGCGCCCAGGCCGTTGCGGCCGGCATGCTGCGCGGCCTGCACGACACGAAGGTGCCGATGATCTACGCCGCGATCGGCTATTGGGGCGTCGGCCTGCCGCTCGGCGTGCTGCTCGCCTTCCATTTCGGCCTAAACGGCGTCGGCATCTGGATCGGCCTGGCCTCGGGACTGGCCGTGGTGGCGGCGCTGCTGCTCGCGCGCTGGCTCAGGCGCGACCGCATCGCGCCGGCGCTCGCCTTCGGGCATTGATCGACAAGGCTGCGGGTCCAGTCGGCAGCCTTCGTCGGCTCAGCGCGCCCCCGCGCGTTGCTCCAGCCGCCGTGCATATTGCGTCAGCGGGAAGCACATCACGAAGAAGATCAGCGCCACCAGCCCGTAGACCTTGAACGGCTCGAAGGTCGCGTTGTTGATCGCGTTGGAGGTCCTGACCAGTTCCTCGAAGCCGATGATCGAGGTCAGTGCCGTCGATTTGATGAGCTGCACCAGGAAGCCGACGGTCGGCGCGCGGGTGATGGCGAAGGCCTGCGGCAGGATGATCAGCCTGAGCTCCTGCAGATAGTGCAGCCCGAGGCTGGCGCCGGCGTCCCACTGGCCGCGCGGCAGCGCGTCGACGCCGCTGCGCCAGATCTCGGCCAGATAGGCGCTGGCGAAAAAGGTCAGCCCGAGCGCCGCCGCCGTCCATGGCTCGATGCGCAACCCCAGCATCGGCAGGCCGAAGAACATCAAAAAGAGCTGCATCAAGAGCGGTGTGCCTTGGAAGAGCGCGATATAGCCTGACGCGATCCGCTTCACCCATTTGTTCTTGGCGATGCGAAAGAACAGCACCGCCAGCCCGACCAGCGCGCCGCCGATGAAGGCGGCGAGCGACAGCAGCACCGTCCAGCGCGCGGCGAGCAGCAGGTTGCGGACGATGTCCCAGAAGGTGAATTCGATCATGACACGCCCGCCCCCAGAACACGGCGGCCGCCGCCGACCAGCAGCCGGCGCAGCCCCATAGACAGGCCGAGATACACCATCGTCACCACGAAATAGGTCTCGAAGGCGCGAAAAGTGCGCGCCTGCAGCATGTCGGCCTCGTAGGTCAATTCGCGCACCGCGATCTGCGACACCACGGCCGATTCAAGCATCATGATGACGATCTGGCTGGTCAGCGCCGGATAGATCACCTTCAGCGCCTGCGGCAGCACGATCTTGACGAACACCTGGCGGGGCCTGAGGCCGAGCGCCAGCGCGGCTTCCGTCTGCCCGCGTGGCACGGCGTCGAGCCCGGCGCCGACGATCTCGATCGTATAGGCCGCCATGTTGAGCGTCATCGCCAGCATCGCGGCCAGGATCGGGTCGAGCCTGACGCCTAGGCTGGGCAGTCCGAAAAAGATGAAGAACAGCTGCACCAGGAATGGCGTGTTGCGCATCACCTCGACATAGATGCCGATCGCCAGCTGAAGCGGCTTCGGGCCGTTTCTCTTGCCGGCCGCGCCCAGGATACTGAGGAACGTGCCCGCCAGCGTGGTGACGGCGATCAGAAGGATCGTCGTCGCCGCGCCGCGCGTGATCGCGCCCACGGCGCCCGCAAGCCAGCCGAAGTCCAGGCTGTAGCCCATGGCGATTGACCTTTTTGGAACAGTCGGAGCGGCTCAGCGCTCGTCATGGCTGGGCCGCTCTCGAGATCAATCCTTGAGGTTGTCCGGATTGAGCGGGGTCTTCAGCCAGGCCTTCGAGCTCTCGTCTAGCTTGCCGTCGGCCAGCATCTTGGCGACGGCGTCGTTCACCGCCTTCTTCAGCCGGTCTTCATTCTTGTTGAGGCCGATATGCGAGGGCGAGGTGAGCAGCTGGAATTTCTGCTCCGGCTTCAGCGCATCCTGCTTGGCCAGCACCTGGGCGCCGACATCGTTGCCGACCACCATCAGCTGCGTCTGGCCGGAGATGAAGGCCTGGATGACGGAATTGTAGTTGTCGAAGCGGCGGATGTCGGCGGAAGTCGGCGCCGCCTGGGTCAGCGAGGTATCCTCAAGCGTGCCGCGATTGACGGCGACCGACTTGTCGGCAAGGTCTTCCTTGCCTTTGACGGCAAGCTCGGCCGGGCCGATGACGGCGATGTAGTAGGGCGCGTAGGCGGCGGCGAAATCGATCACCTGCTCGCGCTCCTTGGAGTAGCCGACGCTCATCAATATATCGACGCGCTTGTCGGTGAGATAAGGGATGCGGTTCTGGCCGGTGACGCTGACCAGGTTGAGCTTCACCTTGAGTGAATCGGCGATCGCCTGCGCGACGTCGATGTCATAGCCCTTGATGCTCATGTCGGCGCTGGCCGAGGAGAAGGGCGGGAAGTCGGAGAAGATGCCGACATTGATGGCGCCGGCCTTGGTGATGTCGTCGACGGCGTCGGCTTTCGCCTGCGTGGCGAGGCCGGCGGCGCTGAGTATCATCGCCGCTGTGATTACGGATTTCAGTGCGTTGCGAAGTAACATTGTTATTCCCCTGCTGGAAGCTTGTTGTTGAAACCGGCCGCCGGCTCCAGCGCGGCGGTCGTGTTGGGAGAGCAATTCCGGAAGACGCGGTTTAGGCTTGGCGCCTTGGCCATAGCGTCCGTCTGGAATTGCGCGAGGCATCAGCCCTTCTTGATCGCTGGGCTGAACACCATCAGGCTCAGAATCTCGAACAGGACCTGCGCGCCGACATGGGCGGTGTTGGTGGTCGCGTCATATTGCGGCGCCACCTCGACCACGTCGCCGCCGACGATGTTGAGGCCCTTCAGCCCGCGCAGCAATTCGAGCACCTCGCGCGTCGTCAGCCCGCCGACTTCCGGCGTGCCGGTGCCGGGCGCGAAGGCCGGATCGATGCTGTCGACATCGAAGGAGATGTAGGTCGGGCCGTCGCCGACGATCTTGCGCGCCTTTTCGATGATGGCCGGGATGCCGAGGCCGGTCACCTCCTCGGCATGCACGACGGTCATGCCGGACTCGTAGGTGAATTCCCACAGATATTCGGCCGAGCCGCGGATGCCGATCTGGATCGTGCGCGATGGATCGAGCACGCCGTCCAGCACCGCGTTGCGGAACGGACCGCCATGGTGGAATTTGGTCATGTCGAACAGCCCGCTGGTATCGCAATGGGCATCGATATGGATCATACCGACTGGGGTCTTCTTGCCGACCGCCTTCAGGATCGGATGGCTGATCGAATGATCGCCGCCGACGGAGAGCGGCAGCACGCCGGCGTCGACGATCTGATTGGTCCGCTTTTCGATGTCCTCGTGGCTGATCTCCAGCCGGTAGCGGCTGCGGAACGGCGTGTCGCCGATATCGGCGACGCGCAGCTCATGCGTCGGCGCGCATTCCAGCACATGATTGTAGGGGCCGATGCGCTCGATGGCGCGCAACGCGCGCGGCCCGAAGCGCGAGCCGGGACGGTTGGTGACGCCGAGATCCATCGGCACGCCGATCATCGCCACCTGCAGGTCGCCAAAATCCGGATTGTCGGCCGCGATCTCGCGATAGGGCGCGGCGAGGAAGGTCGGGATGCCGGAATAGGGGGCGAGGCGTGTGCCCGACTTGTTGAAGATCTTGTCGGCCACCTTGCGGAATTTCGGGTCGAACATCTCGCCGCCATGGCTCTCGCCATATTTGCGGCGCAACGCTTCGAGCTTGCCGCGATCGTAACCCATGTCCGGTCCTCCTGCCTGCCTGCAGCGCTGCCCGTATGGGCGATTTGCCAAGCCAGCCTGTTGTCCGGCTGGATCGCTGTCCGCCGCTGCGTTGCGGATTCCACGTCTCTTGAAGCTGTTCCGGGCAAAAGTGTCGGGCAGCCGCTTTGAAAAATCAATTGATATTGTTAGGGTCTTGGCTGTGAGAAAATCTCACAAGGGAGGAGCTCCTCATGGCCAAGCGCCTGCCGCCGCTGAACCCTCTGCGCGCCTTCGAGGCCACGGCGCGGCACGCCTCGCTGACCAAGGCGGCGGGTGAGCTCAATGTCACGCACGGCGCCGTCAGCCACCAGATCAAGGCACTCGAGCAGTCGCTGGGCGTAAAGCTCTTCGAGCGCAGCGGGCAGCGCGTGAAGCTGACGCCGCATGGCGCGGAGTTCCTGCCGGCGGTCTCGGCGGCCTTCGAGGGCATCGCCGCCGCCACCCAGCGCATGACGCGACCGGCAAGCGCCGGCGCGCTGTCGGTCTCCTGCGTGCCGGCGCTGCTCTTGCTCTGGATGACACCGCGGCTCGGCTCCTTCACGGCGCAATATCCGGACATCCAGCTGACGCTGATCCCGTCCAACGATCCCAAAGACATCCGCGCCGCGGACATCGACGTCTGCGTGCACTATGGCGACGGCAGCTGGAGCGACTGCTGGATACGCAAGTGGTCCGGCCTGGAGCTGTTTCCGGTTGTCAGTCCGACGCTGATCAACAACCGCCCGATCCGCAGCGTCCGCGACCTCGCCGACCACGTCTTCCTGCATGGCGACGATGGCCGTGAATGGCACATCTGGCTGGCCGCCGCCGACGCGCTCGATCTGGAACGCGGCCGCCGCCACCGTCTGGGCGATGCCCGCATGGCGACGGAGGCCGCCGTGCACGGTCATGGCGTGGCGCTCGGCGATTCCGTCACCGCGCGCGCCTTGCTCGCCAGGGGCATGCTCGTGGCGCCCTTCAGTTTGTCGGTTCCGGCGGTCGACGATTTCTACGTCGTCTGCCGCAACGAGATGCGCTCGGCGCCGATCGTCCAGCTCTTCATCGACTGGCTGTTCGCCGAGAAGGAGCAGGACGAGGCCCGCGCCGATGCGCCGGTCGCCGGCCGCGTGCCGAGCCGCAGAAAACGCCCCGCCCTCAAGGTCATAGGCGCCAGGACCGCGTCCTGACGGCTGGACTTGCATAGCTGCTATTTGTGGGGCCAGCTTGCAAAGCAGCAAGCGCGTTCGGAAATACGGTGCTAAGAGGCAGTTGCTAAAGCAATTTCGTGCAACGGGGTTCCGGCCGGAATTGATCGAACAAGGATTTGAAGCGTGGCGCCCGCGTTCCCGTGCGTTGTGCTTTATGGGTGAGCGAGCATGGCAAAGACGGATATAGCGCGGCGCGTCTACAACCACACCTGGAAGCTCGACCCGATCGTCCGCAGCCTGCTGGACACCGACTTCTATAAGCTTCTGATGCTGCAGATGATCTGGGGCATGTATCCCAAGGTTGACGCCACCTTCTCGCTGATCAACCGAACCACGTCGGTGCGGCTGGCCAATGAGATCGATGAGGGCGAGTTGCGCGAACAGCTCGACCACGCCCGCACCTTGCGCTTCTCGAAGAAGGAAATGATCTGGCTGGGCGGCAACACTTTTTACGGCCGCAAGCAGATCTTCGAGCCGGAATTCCTCGCCTGGCTCGAGGATTTCCGCCTGCCCGAATACGAGCTTTCCAGGCGCGACGGCCAGTTCGAGCTCTCCTTCGCCGGGCCCTGGATGTACACGACGCTCTGGGAAATCCCGGCACTTGCGATCATCAACGAGCTGCGCTCGCGCGCGGCGATGCGCTCCTTCGGTCCGTTCGCGCTCGACGTGCTCTATGCCCGCGCCAAGGCCAAGATGTGGGCCAAGACCGAGCGGCTCAAAGCGCTGCCCGGCATCCGTATTTCCGACTTCGGCACAAGACGCCGCCATTCCTTCCTGTGGCAGCGCTGGTGCGTCGAGGCGCTGAAGGAAGGCATCGGCGATGCCTTCACCGGCACCTCCAACGTGCTTCTGGCCATGGATAACGACCTCGAGGCTTTGGGCACCAATGCGCATGAATTGCCTATGGTCTTCGCGGCGCTTGCCAATTCCGAGGACGAGCTGAGGCAGTCACCCTACAAGGTGCTGCAGGACTGGCAGCGCTACTATGGCGGCAATCTGCTGATCGTGCTCCCCGACACTTTCGGCACCGCCGCGTTCCTGCGCGATGCGCCGGACTGGATCGCCGACTGGACCGGCTTCCGGCCGGACAGCGCGCCGCCGATCGAAGGCGGCGAGAAGGTCCTCTCCTGGTGGCGTGAGAAAGGCAGGGATCCCAAGCAGAAGCTGCTCATCTTCTCCGACGGCCTGGAAGTCGAGACCATCGAGGAGACCTACAAGCATTTCCGCGGCAAGGTGCGCATGTCCTTCGGCTGGGGCACCAACCTCACCAATGATTTCGAGGGTTGCGCGCCGACCGAAACCAAGAGCCTCGACGCCATCTCGCTCGTCTGCAAGGTCAGTGAAGCCAATGGCCGGCCGGCGGTGAAGCTGTCGGACAACCCCGCCAAGGCGACCGGGGACGAGAAGGAGATCAAGCGGTATCTGAGGATTTTTGGCGAGAAGGGCCGGGTGGAGCAGCTGGTGAAGGTGTAGAGGGCATCGGTGATGTCCATTCTGGGATCACCACCTGACGCCCGTAATCCTAGAACGTTGAGTTCCCGCCCACCCCCCTCTGTCCTGCTTCTCCCCACCGGCTACTACATCGCCGGCGGCGCGCTGGCCGTCGCCGTCAGCTTCCTCGTCCTGGCTCTGCTGCCGCCCACTGCCCTCGACCGCCTCTGGCGCCGGCGCCTGACCCTGCTCACCTTCAGCGATGCTCTGCGTACCCTCTTCAGCTTGATTTCTTTCGCCGGCTTCATACTTCTCGTCGCCGCCGGCCTTCTCGGCAGCCGCGACCCCCTCTCCAACCCGCTGCCGCTGGTGATCTGGACGCTGCTCTGGGCAGGCTTCACGCTGCTGCAGGGCTTGCTCGGCGATCTCTGGGCATGGCTCAACCCATGGTACGGGCCGTGGCGTGTCGCCTCTCGCGTCTTCGGCCTTCCTGCGGACGATGCAAGCCGATCGCGCCTGCCCAACTGGCTCGGCTACTGGCCGGCCTTCGTGCTGTTCTTCGCCTTCGCCTGGTTCGAGCTGATCGATCCCGCCCCCGACGATCCGGCCCGCCTCGCCTTTGCCGTCGGCCTCTACTGGCTGGTGAGCTTCATCGCCATGCTCACCTTCGGCTGCGACGCCTGGGGCAAGCGCGGCGAATTCCTGACCGTTTTCTTCTCGATGGTCGCCCGCTTCGCGCCTGTCGAGCGCCATGACGGCCGCCTCTCCCTTTGCTGGCCAGGCGCCAAATTGCTGGCGGCCGAACCCTTGCCATTAAGTGGCACGGCCTTCCTTCTGCTGGCGCTGTCGTCGGTGTCCTTCGACGGCCTGTCGAAAACCTTCTTCTGGCTTGGCCTGTTCGGCGTCAATCCGCTGGAATATCCCGGCCGCACCGCGCTGATCGGCATCGGCAGTTTTGGCTTGGTGCTCAGCTTCGTCTTGCTGGCGGCGGTGTTCGCCCTGGCCGTCTTTCTCAGCCAACGCCTCGCCGGCGACAGACATTCTTTCGGCGAGGCGGCCGGCCTGCTGGTCTGGTCGATCGTGCCGATCGCGCTCGCCTACCATATCGCGCATTACCTCGCCGTGCTCCTGGTCGACGGCCAGTATGCGCTGGTCGCGCTCTCCGATCCTTTCGCGCTCGGCTGGAACCTGTTCGGCACGGCCAACAGGATGGTCGAGGCCGGTGTCGTCGCCGGCGCCGAGTCCGCCTGGTGGCTGTGGAACCTGCAGGCCGGCGTCATCATCGCCGGCCATGTGCTGGCGGTCCTCGTCGCGCATGGCCTTGCCTGGCGTCTCCATCCTCAGCCGTCGCGTGCGGCGCTCAGCCAGCTGCCGCTCACGCTGCTGATGATCGCCTACACGATCTTCGGCCTGTGGCTGCTTGCCACGCCAACGGCGGGATGAGACAAGGGCCGCCGTCATGACGCGAGGGAAGCTAGCTTGCCACGTCGCGGCTTTGGTGATTTAGTTTGTACACATGCAATTTTCCATCCTTCGCAAGAGGATGGTTTACGCCGCCTTATCGCTGGTCAAGACTGAAAAAACAGGGGAACCGACATGGCTGACAAGAACGGATTTTTCGACCTCTCCAAGACGACGCTGTCGCGCCGCACCGCGCTGAAGGGTATCGCCGCCGGGGCCGGCCTGGCGCTGGCGCCGGGCTTCGTCCGCTACAGCCAGGCGCAGAGCTCGGCGCCGATCAGAATAGGCTTCCAGTTGCACCGCACCGGCATCGGCGCCGCCTATGGTCGCTGGTACGAGAAGACCAGCGCCGCCGCTGTCAAGGCGATCAACGACGCCGGCGGTATCGGCGGCCGCAAGGTCGAGCTGGTCATCGAGGATGACGGCACCGATCCGGCGCGCGGCGCCGAGGTGGTCAACAAATTCGCCAAACAGCACAAGACCGACATCGTCTTCGGCACCTTGTTCTCGCATGTCGTGATCGGCTCGGCGCCCGCCGCCGGCGAGAACAAGATCCCCTATTTCGTCGTCAGCGAAGGCCATCACGTCGCCTCCACCAAGCTTAACCGCTACGTCTTCCAGCCCGGCATCACCGACGTGAAGAGCCAGATCCAGTCGATGGCGCCGTGGATCGCGGCGAACGCGGGCAAGAAGGTGACGCAGATCTTCCCCGACTTCGCCTTCGGCTACGACCATCGCGACTACCTGCCGCCGGCGCTGAAGGCGCAGGGCGCCGACGTGATCGCCCAGATCGCCATCCCGCCGACGGAGTCGTCCTTCACGAAATATTTCCCGCAGATCCCGGCCGAGACCGAGGTGATCTACCATGTCATGGTCGGTCCGGCCGTGCTCACCTTCGTCAAGGAGCTCGGCGAATTCTATGGTTCGCAACGGCCGCAGCTCTTCGGCTTCATCGACTCGCTCGAAGCCGTCGACATCAACAGCCCCGGCCTCGAATTCCTCGACGGCAGCCATTTCTGGGAAGGCTCGCCGCGCTATGCGCAGCGTGACGATTCTGCGGCGCAGAAAGCCTACCGCGCCGCGGTCGGCATCGACGACAACGGCGCCGCGGTCGGCGACCCCAAGGACGTCTCCACCGCCGCCCACATGTTCGGCTGCTGGGAAACGCTCTACGTGGTCAAGAAGGCGATGGAAGACGCAGGCTACAAGGGACCCGAAGACCGCGCCAAGCTGGTCGAGGCGACCGAGGCGCTGAAGGAGTTCGCCGAAGGGCCGGAGCATCCGCAGGGACCGAAGACCTTCAACGGCAAGATCCACCAATGCTTCGGCGTCCAGAACATCTCCAAGGTCGAAGGCGGCAAGCTTAAGGTCGTCCACAAGACCAAGATCGAGGACGGTCTCTACGAGCCGGAAGGGGACTACACGACGCAGGCGCTGTGAGCTTAGCTGCTCCTGCAAACGTGAGCGCCAAGGCACCCCCCTCTGGCCTGCCGGCCATCTCCCCCGCAAGGGGGGAGATCGGCAGTTCGTGCGAAGGCGGCCACCTATCGGCCTTTGCGATTGGCGAAAGCGGTAGGGACAGCCGATCTCCCCCCCCGAGGGGGAGATGCCCGGCAGGGCAGAGGGGGGTGCCTCGCGCATCCGTTCGCGTTTAGATGCACTTCGGACCCCATCTCCTCCTCGCCGCCCTCGAAGGCCTCGTCACCTCCGCCGTGCTGGCGCTGACGGCGCTTGGCCTGTCTCTGGTGTTCGGCGTCATGCGCGTCGTCAATGTCGCGCATGGCGAGTTCTTCATGCTGGGCGCGGTGCTCGCCTGGGCGGTTTCGACGGCGATTTCCGGCCACCCGGCGATCGGTTTCGTCGCCGCGCTGGTGATCGCGCCCTTGCTGGTCGGGCTGGTCGCGCTGATTGCCGAACGCCTGGTGCTGCGCCGCCTCCACTACAATCCCGAAGGCACCATCGTCGCCACCATCGGCATGCTCTACATCATCCAACAGCTGGCGCTGACCTTCTATGGTCCCGAGGCGCGCCCGGTCGAGCCGCCTTTCAGCTACCGCATTCTCCTGCCGTGGTTCGGCTATTCCGGCTACAAACTCTCGGTGGTCGTCGCCTCCGCCATTCTGCTGGTCATCACCTGGCTGGTGCTGACGCGAACGAAGATCGGCCTGATCATGCGGGCAACCCAATATGACCGCGAGACGGCGCAGGCCTTCGGCATCCCGGTCGAGCGCGTCTATGCCGGCGTCTTCGCCGTCGGCGCCATGCTGGCGGCGATCGCCGCGGTGCTGATCGTGCCGATCAGCCAGGCCCATTACCTGATGGGGCAGGATCCGCTGCTGCTCTCCTTCATCGTCGTCATCATCGGCGGCCTGGGATCGCTGCGCGGCACCGTGGTGGCCGCCGTCCTGATCGGCCTTTCCGACGGCATCATCTCGATGTTTTTCTCGCCGACCCTGGCGAAGATTATCGCCACGCTGGTCGTCGCCATGGTGCTGGTGTTCCGGCCGCAAGGCCTGTTCGGGACCACGCCGCGATGAGGGATGCGTCGCCGGCAAAGACCTATGCGCTGCATGTCGGCGTCATCGCGCTGCTGTTCGCGCTGAACTTCGTCCTGCCGGACTACCACCAGGGCCTGTTCGCCCGCATCATGGCGCTCGCCGTCTTCGCCATGGGCTACAATCTGCTCTTCGGCTATGTCGGCCTGCTCAGCCTCGGCCATGCCATGTTCTTCTCGGCCGGCCTCTACGGCGCCGGCTTGACCGTCTATCACCTCGGCTGGGGCGTGCCGGCAGCTTTTGTCGCCGGCGTCGCCTGTGGCGCGCTGCTCGCCCTGGTCATCGGCCTGCTGGCGCTGCGCACCTCCGGCGTCGCCTTCATGATCGTCACCATGATGTTCGCCCAGGTCTTCTATCTGCTGATCCTCTATTTCGCCGCCTGGACGGGCGGCGACCAGGGCTTGGTCATCCAGCAGGCGTCGCGGGTGATCGCGATCGGCGGCGCATCCTTCGACCTGACCGATCCGACCGTGCGCTACATCAGCGCCCTGGCGCTTTTCTCGATCATTCTGCTCGTCACTCTAGCCGTCGTCCGCTCCCGCTTCGGCCGCGTGCTGGTCGCCATTCGCGAGAATGAGGAGCGCACCAAGATGCTCGGCTACGACGCGGTCGCCAACAAGCTCGCCGCAGTCGTCGCCTCCGGGGCCATTTGCGCAGCCTCGGGCGCGGCCTATGCGCTGCTGTTCGGCTATGTCGGCTCGAGCTTCGCTTCCGTGCAATATTCCATCTTGCCGCTGCTCTGGGTGCTGCTCGGGGGTGCCGCGACCACGCTCGGGCCGCTGATCGGCACGCTGTTCATGTACTATGTCACCGACATCACCAGCGGCTTCACTTCCGCCTATCTGCTGATCGTCGGCGTGGCGCTCATCCTGTTGGTGTTGTTCTTCCCGAAAGGCATATTGGGCAGCATCCGCGAGCGCTGGCTGGGGTGGCTGCCATGACGCCGCTGCTTACCACCAAGGGCCTGTCGCGCCATTTCGGCGGCCTGCGCGCCGTCGACGGCGTCGACTTCGCGCTGATGCCGGGCGAGATCCGCGCCATCATCGGCCCCAACGGCGCCGGCAAGACCACTTTCGTCAGCCTGCTCTCGGGCCGCATCCGGCCGTCCTCCGGCATGGTCGTCTTCGACGGCGCCGACATCACCGCCATGCCGGCTTACAAAAGGGTTCGCCTCGGCGTCGCCTATACATTCCAGATCACCAGCGTCTTCGCCAATCTCACCGCCTTCGACAATGTCGCGCTGCCGGTGCAGCGCACGTTGACCGACGGCCGCACGAAGGGCCAGGTGAGAAGCGGCGTGATGGCGGCACTCGAACGGACCGGCCTCGCCGACCGCGCCGGCACGCCGGCCGGGCAGCTTTCCTATGGCCACCAGCGCCTGCTCGAAGTCGCGATGGGCCTGGCGCTGAAGCCGCGCCTGCTGATCCTCGACGAGCCGACGCAGGGTCTCGCCGACAGCGAGATCGACAATTTCATCACGCTGGTGCGCGAGATTGCCAGGGACGCCACCGTGCTTTTGATCGAGCACAACATGCCCGTGGTCATGCAGCTTGCCGACCGCATCACCGTCTTCAATTCGGGAAAGATCCTCGCCGAAGGAACGCCGGGTGAGATCCGCGCCAACACGCAAGTTCAGGATGCCTATCTCGGGGCGACCCATGGCTGACTCCATTGGAGCCAATGGCGGATTGCTCACCATTTCCGGCCTCGATTGCTTCTACGGCGAGGTGCAGGTGCTCTACGGCCTCGACCTCACGCTGAACAAGGGCGAGGTGCTTTGCCTGTTCGGCCGCAATGGCGCCGGCAAGACGACGACACTGAAGGCGATCATGGGTCTGGTGCCGGCGGCTGCCGGCTCGATCAGGTTGGACGGCAAGGAACTGACCGGGCTCGCCGCGCATGACGTGCCGAAGGCCGGCGTCGCCTATGTGCCGCAGGGCAGGCGATTGTTCGCCGAGATGACGGTGGCGGAAAACATCGAGATCGGCCTGATGGCGCGCGGCAAGGGCAAGCAAACCCGCGAGAGCGTGCTCGATCTCTTCCCGTTGCTCAGGGAGCGGCTGAGGCAACGCTCCGGCACACTCTCCGGCGGCGAGCAGCAGATGCTGGCAATGGCCCGCGCGCTCTGCCTCGAGCCGCAGGTGCTGCTGCTCGACGAGCCGACCGAAGGGCTGATGCCCTCGATGATCGCCAAGATCCGCGAGACGGTGGCGAAGCTGCGCCAGCTTGGGGTCTCGACCATCCTGGTCGAGCAGCGCGTCGACGCCGTGCTGTCGGTCGCCGACCGCGTCTCATTCATCGAGAACGGCCGCAATCGCGAGACGGTAGAGGTCGAAGCACTGCGCGCCGACCCGTCGGCGGTGCGCAGGTATGTGGGGGTGGGATAGGGCGCCGAATGCGCGTCGGTGCCAAGACTATCGGCGGCTGCGCTGCCCCTCATTGCCTACCGGGCATTTCTCCCCGTGAACGGGGAGAAAGAAGCTGGCCGCGACCTCGGCGGTCATTCTGCAACGTTGGTGATTGGCGAAATCGGCGATGCCAGCCCCCTTCTCCCCGTTCACGGGGAGAAGATGGCGGCAGCCAGATGAGGGGCAGCGCCGGCGGTGGAAATTGAGTAGCTCAGCTCATCGAAAAAACATTAACCCGGCGATCAAGAACGTCGGGATCAGCACCAGCCCCGACCACGCCATATAGCCGAAGAAGCCGGGCATCTTGAAGCCGCGATGCCGGGCGATGGCGAAAACCATGAAGTTCGGCGCATTGCCGATATAGGTGTTGGCGCCCATGAACACGGCACCCGCCGAGATCGCGGCCAATGTCGAGGCGGCCTCGGTCATCAAGTGGTGCGCATCGCCGCCGGCAAGCTCAAAGAACACCAGATAGGTCGGCGCATTGTCGAGAAACGACGACAACGCCCCGGTCAGCCAGAAATAGGCGAGGTTGTTCGGCTGGCCGTCGGCGGATGTGACCAGGGCCACCAGCGGCGCCAGAGCGCCGTTATGGCCGGCCCGCAGGATAGCGATCACCGGCACGATGCAGGTGAAGATGCCGGCAAAGAGCTTCGCCACCTCGGCGATCGGCTCCCAGGTGAAGCCGTTCGCCTCGCGGTGGCTCTTGTACGACACCTTGAGGGACAGCAAGGCGAGCGCCATAATGATGGCATCGCGCACCAGGTTCTGCAGCTCGAGGCCGACGCCGAGGATCGGGATGCTGACGCCCGGCTTCCAGCTCGCCGAAAGCAGGATCGCGCCGATCACGCCGGCAAGCAGCGGCAAATTGGCGAGGCCGCGCAGGCGCACCTTCGTGTCCGGCGTCGGGTCCTTGATCTTCGGCATGCCGCCCTCGCGGCGATGCAGCATAAAGTCGAGCGCCAGGAACACGATGAGCACCAGGCCGCCGGTGAACAGCGTCTCGCGCCACAGGTTCGCGGTCGTCCAGAAGAAATCGACGCCGCGCAGGAAGCCGACGAACAGAGGCGGATCGCCAAGCGGCGTCAGCGAGCCGCCGATGTTGGAGACCAGGAAGATGAAGAAGATCACCACATGCGCGTTGAACGGCCGGTTGTCATTGGCGCGCAGCATCGGCCGGATCAGGATCATCGAGGCGCCGGTGGTGCCGATCACCGAGGCAAGCAGCGCACCGATGAGCAGCAGGCCGGCATTGACGAGCGGCGTGCCATGGATATTGCCGGCAAGCAGGATGCCGCCCGAGATGGTGTAGAGCGCGAACAGGAGGATGATAAAGGACAGATATTCGGTAAGCAGCGTGTGCAGCACCGCTTCGCCTGCCGATGGAAGGCCGAAGGCGATCGTCAGCGGCACCACCGCCAGCATGGCCCAGGCAGCGGCGATCTTGCCGTAATGATGCTCCCACGCATGCGGGAAAAGCAGCGGTCCGGTCGCGATCGACAACAGCAGGCCGGCAAAAGGCAATCCCCACCACAGCGGCATCGCGGCGCCCGGCAGCCCGTGAATTTCGGAGGCGAAAGCCTGGACCGGAAGCAGCATCGCGATGGCGAGCGCGATGAATGCGAAAAGCTCCTTCCTTCGGCCGCGGCGCGCCCTCCCCTTCTCCCCTTGTGGGAGAAGGTGGATCGGCGCGTAGCGCCGAGACGGATGAGGGGTGTTCCAGCGGAGTGAGGCGCTGGCGTTCCCTGGAACACCCCTCATCCGTCGCCTTCGGCGACACCTTCTCCCACAAGGGGAGAAGGGGGAGCCCGCATCTTGGCTCCGCAAACTGGTGGCCTCTCCCCACCAGGAAGATACGAAAGGAACCGTCGCTTGCCCCACGATCCGGTCAGTCCGCCGAATGGTCTTCGAGCGTCACGCCGGCGTCGCGCATCCGCTTCAGCATCGCCTCGACCGAGCCGTTGAGGTCGATGCCGCGGCAGGCGTCGAGCCGCACGGTCGTCCTGAAACCCTGCTTCACCGCGTCGAGCGCAGAGAAGGCGACGCAGAAATCGGTGGCGAGGCCGACCAGGGTGATCGTGTCGATGCCGCGTTCCTTCAGATAGCCTCCGAGACCGGTCGGCGTCTTATGGTCATTCTCGAGGAAGGCGGAATAAGAATCGATCGCCGTGCGGAATCCCTTGCGGATCACCAGTTCCGCCTTGGTCCACGCCAGTCCCGAATGGAAATCGGAGCCGAGGCTTCCCTGGATGCAGTGATCGGGCCACAGCGTCTGCGGCCCATATGGCATCTCGATGCCCTCGAAAGGCTGCTTGCCCGGATGGCTGGAGGCAAAGCTCGAATGCCCGGCCGGGTGCCAGTCCTGGGTCAGGATCACGTGCTCCGTTCGCCGGATCAGGTCGTTGACCAAAGGCACGATCTCGTCGCCGCCGGCAACCGCCAGCGCGCCGCCGGGGCAAAAATCGTTCTGCAGGTCGATGACGATGAGCGCTTCTTCGGCCATGCGGTCCCTTTCGTTCCGGCCCTCTCGTCTGGCTTGGGGCACCTGTCCAAAAGCCGCTGACGCGACCGGACACGGAACCTTGACCAGATGGCCGGCGGCGTCAACCTCCGGCGTCATAACAATCGCGTTCAGCTCCTCGCGGCGTCAACTCCGGCTTTGACAATTCCGGCCGGCCTGATATCATTTGCATACGAATGAATTTGACCGGTCCGGAGACCGGCAAGAAGACCTGAAGCGGCACTTCGGGAGGCCAGGGGAAGGCCTAAAGGTCTGGGAAGGCCCTAATTGTCTGGAAGGCAGAGCGTGATCCGTTACGCAAAACCCACCACGGTCGACGAAGCGCTCGCTTTGCTTGGCGAGGACCGCTGGCGCATTCTCGCCGGCGGCACGGATTTCTATCCGGCGCAGGGCGCGAAACCCTTCCGCGACAACGTCCTCGACATCAACGGTCTCGCCGAACTGCGCGGCATCGCCGAGACCGGGGAGCATTGGCGCGTCGGCGCGCGCACGACCTGGACCGACATCGTGCGCCACCCGTTGCCGGCCGCGTTCGATGCGTTGAAATCGGCCGCGCGCGAGGTCGGTTCGGTCCAAATCCAGAATGTCGCCTCGGTGGCCGGCAATCTCTGCAATGCCTCGCCGGCAGCGGATGGCGTGCCGGCGCTTTTGGCCCTCGATGCCGATGTCGAATTGCGCTCGGCGAAAGCCGTCCGCTATCTGGCCCTCGGTGACTTCATCCTTGGCAATCGCCGCACCGCGCTGCAGCCGGGCGAGATGGTCACCGCCATTCGCGTGCCGAAGCGCTCCGCGGTTGGCACCTCTGCCTTCGTCAAGCTCGGCGCCCGGCGCTATCTCGTCATCTCGATCGCCATGGCGGCGGCGCGGCTGGTGGTCGAGAATGGCGTCGTCGCCGATGCGGCGATCGCCGTCGGCGCCTGCTCGGCAGTCGCCCGCCGTCTCGCCGGTGTCGAGGCGGCGTTGCGCGGGCAGCCAGTTACTTCTGCCCTTGCCGATGCGGTGCTATCCGCGCCGATCGACGAACTGTCGCCGATCGCCGACGTGCGTGGCAGTGCGGAATACCGACAGGATGCCGCGCGCGAGATCGTAGCCCGCGCGGTGCGCGCTGCGATCGGCCACGGCGAAAGCAAGGTGGCCGCATGAGCATGACCCAGTCCGGTGCTGCCAAATCCGGCATGGCTCAATCTGGCATGGCCCGATCCAGTATGGACCGCTCCGAGATCGCCTTCGAGGTCAACGGCGCCGCCGTCAGCGTGTCGGTGCCGCCGGTCAGGCGTCTGTCGCAGGTGTTGCGCGACGAGTTGCGGCTGACCGGCACCAAGGTCGGCTGCGATGCCGGCGACTGCGGCGCCTGCACGGTGCTGGTCGACGGCAATCCGGTCTGCGCCTGCCTGTTGGCGGTGGCCTCCGTGGCCGGCGCCTCCGTCACCACTGTCGAGGGCCTCGCCGACGGCCGGCTGTCCGCCTTGCAGGCCTCCTTCCTCGAACATGGTGCCGCGCAATGCGGCATCTGCACGCCCGGCCTGCTTGTGGCGGCCACCGCGCTGCTGGATCGCAATCCCACGCCGAGCGAGGCCGAGACGCAGGACGCGCTGGGCGGCGTCCTTTGCCGCTGCACCGGCTACAGGAAAATCGTCGCGGCGGTGATGCAGGCCTCGCAGCACATGAACAGCGTGGATCTTCGCCTGCCGGAAGCCGGCCATGCCGTCGGTGCCTCGCCGATCCGGCTCGACGGCGTGCCGAAAGTCACCGGCGACGAAAAATTCGGCGGCGATTCCTTCCCGTCCGACGCACTGGCGGTGCTTGTGGTGCGCTCGTCGCATTATCATGCCCGCTTCGGCTTCGGCGATCTCGATGCCTGGACGGAAGCGCATCCCGGCATCGCCGGCGTCTTCACCGCCAAGGACATTCCGGGAAAGAATTGCTTCGGCGTCATCGGCCCCTTCGCCGACCAGCCGGCGCTGGCCGACGGTTTTGTCCGCCTGCGCGGTGAGGCAGTTGCGCTGGTGGCGGGCGAGCGCGAGGCGATCCTCGACCTCGACCTGACGGACTTTCCCATCGCCTGGACCGAGCTGCCGCATGTGCTGCAGCCGCGCGATGCGAAGGCCGAGGGCGCTGCGCTGATCCATCCGCACCGACCGGCAAACCTGCTCACCTCCGGCTATGTCGAGCGCGGCGATCCCGATGGCGCGCTCGCCGGCGCAGCGGTCACTGTCTCCGGCGCCATCGAGACCTCCTTTGTGGAGCACGCCTATATCGAGCCGGAAGCCGGCTATGCTTATATGGACGGCGACACGCTGGTCGTCGTCGCCTGCACCCAGGCGCCCTACATGGACCGCGACGACACGGCCAAGGTGCTGGGCCTTCCTGTGGAGAAGGTCCGTATCGTGCCGACGGCGACAGGCGGCGGCTTCGGCTCGAAGCTCGATGTCTCGCTGCAGCCTCTCATCGGCCTCGTGGCGATGAAGACCGGGCGGCCGGCGGCACTTGCCTACACGCGCAACGAATCGATGATGTCGACCACCAAGCGCCATCCGGCCGAGATGAAGGCGACGATCGGCGCCGATGCCGAGGGCCGGGTCACCGGCATGGTCTTCGAGGGCGATTTCAACACCGGCGCCTATGCCAGCTGGGGTCCGACGGTCGCCAACCGCGTGCCGGTACATGCCTCCGGTCCTTACTTCACGCCGAACTATCGTGCGACGGGCTACGCCATCCACACCAATGGCCCGATCGCCGGCGCCTTCCGCGGCTTCGGTGTGCCGCAAGCCACCATCATGCAGGAAACGCTCTATGACGAGCTCGCCGCAAAGCTTGGCATGGATCGTCTCAATTTCCGGCTTAAAAACTGCCTTCGTAACGGATACGAAACGGTCACCGGCCAGCGTCTGGAATCCGGTGTCGGTATCGACGAATGCCTGGAACAGCTCAAGCCGCACTGGGCACGTGCGCTGGCGGATGCGGAGGCGTTCAACGCTACCCATGCCGCGAGCAAGCGCGGCGTCGGCATCGCCTCCTGCTGGTATGGCTGCGGCAACACCTCGTTGCCCAATCCGTCCACCATCAAGGTCGGCATCTCGGCCGCGGGTGACGTCGTCCTGCACCAGGGCGCGGTCGACATCGGCCAGGGCTCCAACACCGTCATCAGCCAGATATGCGCCGACGCGCTCGGCCTGCCGCTGGCCAGTTTCAAGCTGAAGAGCGCCGACACCGCCATCACCCCCGATGCCGGCAAAACATCCGCCTCGCGGCAGACTTTTGTAACGGGCAAGGCGGCGGAAAAGGCAGGCCGCGCCCTGCGCGAGAAGATCCTGCGCTTTGCCAATGTCTCGGAACAAGCGACGATCGCGCTCGACGGCACCAGCATCTCCATCCGCGAAGGCGATGCCGCGCGGCGCATCGATCTCGCGACCCTGAAGGCCGATGCCGACGGCTTCGTTTTCGTTGCGGAAGAAACCTACGACCCGCCGACGCTGCCGCTCGATGCCAAGGGCCAGGGCAAGCCTTACGCGGTCTACGGCTATGGCGCGCAGATCGCCGAGCTCGAGGTCGATCTCAAGCTTGGCACCGTGAAGCTGATCAAGATCACCGCGGCGCATGATGTCGGCAAGGCGATCAACCCGGTCCTGGTCGAAGGCCAGATCGAGGGCGGCATCGCGCAAGGCATCGGCATGGCGCTGATGGAGGAATATATCCCCGGCCGCACCGAGAACCTGCACGACTACCTCATCCCCACCATCGGCGACGTGCCGCCCATCGAACATATATTGGTCGAGGTTCCGGATCCGGAAGGACCGTTCGGCGCCAAAGGGTTGGGCGAGCATGTGCTGATCCCGACCGCGCCGGCGATCCTCAACGCCATCCGCCATGCCACCGGCATCCTGGTCACCAAGGTGCCGGCGACGCCGAGCCGCATCCTGGCGGCGATCCGCGAGAAGGAGGCGCGCCGATGAGCGAGCTTGCCGAACGGTTCGAAACCCACGATCCCGGTGAGAAGCAGGTGGCGGAAAAGATCCGCTGCGACGCCTGCCCGGTCATGTGCTACATCGCAGACGGTCGCACCGGCGCCTGCGACCGCTACGGCAATGTCGGCGGCCGCATCGTGCGCATGGACCCGCTGACCATCCTCGACCACGCGGCCGAGACCGGTGGCGCGGTCGTGCCGTTCATTGCCGAGGGCGAGGCCTGGGATGGCGAGCTGGTCAACACCGGCCGTCGCTTCGTCACCGCGATCGGCGCCGGCACCACCTATCCGGACTATAAGCCGGCGCCTTTCATCGTCAGCCAGGAAGTCGAAGGCGTCGATCTCGTCACCGTCGTCACCGAAGGCATCTTCTCCTATTGCGGGGTCAAGGTGAAGATCGACACCGACCGCCATATCGGCGACGAGACGGCGACGGTGCGCGCGCAAGGCGAGGCGATCGGCCATGTCACGACCGGCGAATACGGCTCGCAGATGCTGTCGCTCGGCGGCGTCCATCATTTGACCGGCGGCTCGAAAGCGGAGGGACGTGCCACCTGCGATGCGCTGCTCAATCTTTGCAACCGCAAGCCCGTCGAGCTCACCATCGACGGCGGCGCGACGGTCATCGTCGAAGCCGGCAAGGCGCCGGTTATCGACGGCAAGGTCGAGCACCGCATGCGCGTCGGCTGCGGCTCGGCGACCATCGGCATGTTCGCCACGCAATGGCGCGGCGTCGTTGACGAGGTCGTGGTGGTCGACGACCACATCACCGGCGTCGTCTCCGAGCATCAAGCCGGCAAGGTGCTGGGCTGGGAGGATACGGGGATAAAGATCATCGGCCGCCGCTCGACCCCCGGCCGCTATTTCAAGGTGTCCGAGCCCGGCCTCGGTTGGGGCGGCACCACGATTTCCGATCCGCTGTCGATCCTCGGCGATTGGAACGCCAAGAAGGGCGCGCGTCCCGGCCTGTCGCTGCTGATGGTCTCGACCACCGGCGAGCAGTTCGCCTATTACGAGCTCGACGACCAGCTGAAGCCGGTCCAGAAGCCATTTCCCGAGCGGCTGCAAAAGTCCGTCGGCCTGATCGAGGACAATTGCGAGCCGGCGCTGTGCACGGTTCTGTTCATCGGCGGCGCCGGCGGCTCGCTGCGCGCCGGCGTCACCGAAAACCCGGTCAACCTCACCCGCTCGGTGCAAGGGCTGAAGACCTATGTGACCGTGGGCGGCGCGCCAGTCTATGTCTGGCCGGGCGGCGGCATCACGCTGATGGTCGACGTCACCCGCGTGCCGGAAGGCGCCTTCGGCTATGTGCCGACGCCGGCGCTGGTGGCGCCGATCGAATTCACCATGCGCCGCGACGATTATGTCCGGCTCGGCGGCTACGAGAACGAGATCCGCAGCATCGAGGACATCCTCGCCAAGGGCGGCGAATATCTCAACCCACGCCGCGGCACGGGCGCGCCGGCCGATAACCCCTGGCCGCCGTTGGCGCAGCTGCGCCGCGCCGTGGCGAACGGGGCCGGCTGATGAACGGCCCGCAGGCGCATTGGCTTGCCGACGGCAGGCGGCTCCATCTCAACCATGGGCCGATCGATCTGATCGTCGAGGCCTTTGGGGAAGCGGATGAATGCCGCGCCGCTTACGAACAGGCGGTCGCCCGCTTTCAGACGATTCTGATCGAGGTGGTCGAGGAACTGCCTGAATTGCGCTTGCCGGCCTTCTTCCTGGCGCCGCGCGATTTCGCCGGCCCGACAGCGCGCCGCATGGAGGCTGCCGTCATGCCGTTGGCGGAATGCTTCATCACGCCGATGGCCGCCGTTGCCGGTTCGGTAGCCGACGAAATTCTCAGCTCAATGCTCGCCGGCCGTCGGCTCGATCGCGCTTACGTCAACAATGGCGGCGACTGCGCTCTCCATCTTGGCATCGGCCAGACGATGACAGTGGCGATCGCCGGCACCGGGAATGGCATGGCCGACCGCGTCGCCATTCGCGGTGAAGACGGCGTGCGCGGCGTCTCCACCAGCGGCTGGCGCGGCCGGTCGTTTTCACTGGGCATTGCCGATGCGGTCACGGTGCTGGCGCCGACCGGCGCCGAGGCCGACGCGGCGGCAACGCTGATTGCCAACGCCGTCGATCTACCCGGACATCCCGCCATTGCACGCGCCGCCGCGCGCGATCTGGCGCCAGACAGCGATCTCGGCGAGATGCTGGTGACGCAGAGCGTTGGCCCGCTTGACGCCGCCGAGATTGCGCGCGCGCTGGACAACGGCCTTGCCGTCGCCGAAGATTTTCGCCGGCGCGGCCTGGTCGCCGCATCGGCTTTATTTCTGGCGGGCGAGGCCCGCATCAGTGGCTCGGTGACGCTCGCTGCGCCCAACAAGCATGCACAGGAGGAATTTGCCGATGCCTGAGTTTCCGATCCGCAAGGTCGCGGTCTTGACCGAGGAGATTTTTCACGACGGCGGACCGGTGGTGAAAGAACCCCGCCTGCGCGCGGCGGCTCTTGCCGTGGTCAAGAACCCCTTCGCCGGCCGCTATGTCGAGGATTTGCAGGGCGCGATGGAGGACCTGAAGCCGCTCGGGCTTCTGCTCTCGGACAGGCTGATCGCGGCGCTCGGCGGTGACGTGAAGAAGATCGACGGCTACGGCAAGGGCGCCATCGTCGGCACGGCAGGGGAGCTGGAGCACGGCGCGCTGTGGCATGTCCCTGGCGGCTATGCCATGCGCGAGCGCCTCGGCGACGCCAAGGCGATCGTGCCCTCGGCCAAGAAGGTCGGCGCCTTCGGGTCAAGGCTCGATGTGCCGCTCGGCCATATCAACGCCGCCTATGTGCGCAGTCATTTCGACGCCATGGAGGTCGGCATCAGCGACGGCCCGCGTCCGGACGAGATCCTGTTCTGCCTCGCCATGACCTGCGGTCCGCGCGTCCACAACCGCATGGGCGGCCTGGCTGCCGAGGACATCAAGGCATGGGACGGCCTGAGATGAGCGCCGAGGACAATCTGCTGCGGCTGGTCGAAGCCGAAGACGGCGACGAGAACAACTACCACCTGCAGGACCAGGTCGGCTTCATCCTGCGCAAGGCGCACCAGCGCCATGTTTCGATCTTCGCCTCGCATATCGGCGACCTGACGCCGCCGCAATTTGCCGCTTTGGCCAAGCTTTACGACATCGGCGAAACCTCGCAGAACCAGTTGGGAACGCTGATAGCCATGGACGCCGCGACCGTGAAGGGTGTCATCGACCGGCTGAAGGCGCGCGGGCTGGTCGAAGTTTCCAAGCACGAGGTCGACAAAAGGCGGCTGCTGGTCAATCTGACGCCGGAAGGCCGCGAGACGATCGAGCGGCTGATCCCGCTCGCGCGCGCAATCACCGAGGAGACGTTGGCGCCGCTGACTGCCAAGGAAACCGCGACGTTCCTGCGGCTGTTGGCGAAGCTGGCGTGAAGGGTTGCTTTCGAGAGGGTGGCACCTTTAGACGCTGGAGGGACAGCACCCCCCTCTGGCCTGCCGGCCATCTCCCCCGCAAGGGGGGAGATTAGCAGCTTCTCACCCGGTGCCTTCCTAAGGCGCTGGCGATTTGCGAAAGTGCCGGTGACATCGATCTCCCCCCTTGCGGGGGAGATGCCCGGCAGGGCAGAGGGGGGTTGGCGGGAACTCGACGCGGGCGATTGGATTGGATCGCGACCTATCCGCCACGCCCGTCCGCCTACACGTCCACCCCGAACATCTCCCTGGCCTGCTCAGCCGTATAGTACCCGAGCCTGACATCCTCGGCGACCTGCTTCGGGTCGCGCTCGCGCGGATCGCCGTAACCGCCGCCGCCGGGCGTGCCGACACGCACGCGGTCGCCGGCCTTGAGCGCGATGTCCTGTTCCTTGGAAAGATGCGGCGGCACATGCGCTTCGCCGCCCCGGAACACGGTGACGCTGTTCGGCGCGCCGTCCCTGCCGCCGAGCGCGCCTTGCGGCCCGAAGCGGCCGTGATCCATGACGAATGATGCGCGCGCTTCGCCGCGCAATAGCTCGACTTCATAGGCGAGCCCGAAGCCACCGCGATGTTTTCCCGCGCCGCCGGAGCCCTCGCGCAGCGCATAGTGCCGGTAGAGCACCGGAAAGGCCTGCTCCATGATCTCGACCGGCGGCGATTTCGAAATGCCGATGGTCGAGCAGCCGTTGCTCAACCCGTCATGGCCGGCATTGCCGCCATAACCGCCGCCCGAAATCTGGTACATGACATAGTCGCGCCCACGCGCCGGATCGTTGCCGCCGAGCGCGAAATTGCCGCTGGAGCCGGCGGGCGCCGCCGTCACCTTTTCCGGCAGCGCCTGCACCATCGCCGCGAATACGGCTTCGGCGATGCGCTGCGAAACCTCCGCCGCGCAGCCCGAGACCGGGCGCGGATATTTGGCGTCGAGGAACGTGCCTTCCGGCCGCTTGACGTTCAGCGGCTCGAAAGCGCCGGCGCTGATCGGCACTTCCGGGAAGATATGCCGCATGGCCAGATAGACCGACGACAGCGTCGTCGCCAGCACGCTGTTCATCGGTCCGGCGCAGGGTTTCGATGAGCCGGCAAAGTCGAAGGTCAGCGTGTCGCCCTGCTTCTCGACGGCGAGATTGATGGTCAGCGGCTCGTTCACCACGCCGTCGGAATCGACGAAGGCCTGCGAGCGGTAGACGCCGTCCGGGATCACGGCGATCGAGGCGCGCATCTGCTCAGCGGCGCGGCGGCGCAGTTCGGCAATGGCCTCAACGACGGTTTCGTCCCCGTAACGATCCAGGATTTCGTTGAGCCTGTCCTGGCCGATCAGCAGCGCCGCAGCCTGCGCGCGGATGTCGCCGATGCGCTGGTCGGCGACCCGGATGTTGGAACAGATGATGGCGTAGATCTCCGGATCGAGCGCGCCCTTCTTGAACAGCTTTACCGGTGGCAGGCGCAGGCCTTCCTGTTCGACCGCCGTGGCCGAAGCGGAAAAACCGCCCGGCACCGAACCGCCAATATCCGGCCAATGACCGGTGTTGGAAAGCCAGCAGAAGATCTTGCTGCCGCGATAGACCGGCATGACGAAGCGCACATCCATCAGATGTGTGCCGCCGAGATAGGGGTCGTTGACGATGTAGATATCGCCGGGCTCCGGTGCCAGGCAACGGCCGTCGGCGATCATCTCGATGACGGTCTTGGTCGAGTATTGCATGACGCCGACGAAGACCGGCAGGCCCCGGCTGCCTTGCGCGATCAGCGAGCCGTCGACGGCCGAATAGATGCCGTCCGAACGGTCATTGGCTTCCGCGATGACCGGCGAGAAGGCCGCGCGCGAGAAGGTCAGGTCCATCTCGTCGCAGACCTGCTGCAGCGCCGCCTGCAGCACCGAAAGCGTGATCGTGTCGAGCTTTGCCATCTTAAGCCTCGCCGATGTCGATGATGATGTTGCCGTCCGCATCCGAGCGCGCCCGGTCGCCGGGTTCGAGCACGGTCGTCGCATCCATCTGCTCCAGGATCGCCGGTCCCTCGATTGTGGCGTCGAGCGGCAGCTTTTCGCGCGCATAGACCGGGGTGTCGTGCCAGCCCCCGTTGTACCAGACCGGCCGGATTTCGCGCCGCGCCTCCTCAAGCGTGGCCGCGCGTCCTGCGGGGTCGATCAGCCGCGACAGGTCGATCTGCGGCCGCACGCCGGTGACCGAGGTGTTGAGGTTGACGAGGTTGGCGCGGATTTCCGGCAGCTCGACCTTGAAGCGGGCGAAATAGGCTTTTTCGAACAGAAGCTGCAGTGTTTCTCGTGAAACCGACGAGGAGGGCAGCGGCACGTTGATAATGTGCGTCTGGCCGACGAACTGCATGTCGGCCGAATGGGTGACGCGGATTTCGTCCGGCTTCACAGCTTCCTTGGCGATCAGCGCTTCGCCCTCGTTACGGTGCCGTTCCAACACCTCGCGAAGCGCGGTTTCGTCGAGGCCGCCGACGGGCTGATTGATTGTGTTGACGAAGTCGTGCCGCAGATCGGCCACAACGCAGCCGAGCGCATTGGTGATGCCCGGGCGCGCCGGCACCAGCACCCTGGGCAGGCCGAGCTCGCGTGCGAGCGCCGTGGCGTGCAGCGGTCCGGCGCCGCCGAAGGCGAACAGCGCGAAATCGCGCGGATCGTGGCCGCGCGAGACCGAGACCATGCGGATGGCGCCCGCCATCTTCATGTTGCCGAGCCTCAAGACGGCACCCGCCGCTTCGACGCCGGAGAGCCCTGTGCGCTTGCCGATCTTCTCCTCGAAAATCCCGGTGACGCGCTCGACCGTGACCGGATTGTCGACGGCCAGCAATTTCTTCGGCGCCAGGCGGCCGAGCACCAGATTGGCGTCGGTGATGGTCGGCTCGATGCCGCCGCGCCCGTAGCAGATCGGGCCTGGGTTGGCGCCGGCGCTTTCCGGGCCGATCTGGATCAGCCCGGCCGCATCGACGCGCGCGATCGAGCCGCCGCCGGCGCCCACCGTGTGCACCGCCACCATCGGCACATGGATCGGCATCGCATATTCGATCTCGATCTCGTTGGAGACGGCGGGTTCGGCGTTGCGGATCAGCGCCACGTCGGTCGAGGTGCCGCCCATGTCGTAGGTGACGAGATTGCCGAAGCCGGCGCGTTTTCCCGTATAGGCGGCGGCGATCACGCCGGAGGCCGGGCCGGACATCACGGTCTTGGCCGATTCCTGCGTGACGAAGCGGGCCGAGATCATGCCGCCATTGCCGTTCATGATCAGGAAGTCGCGCGCATAGCCTTTCGCGGCAAGCTCCTTGCGCAGCCGCTCGACATAGCGCTCCAGGATCGGCTGCACCGAGGCGTTGACCGCCGCGGTGACGCCGCGCTCGAACTCGCGCGCTTCCGAAAGCAGCGCATGGCCGGTGGTGATGTGGCCGTTCGGCCAGAGCTCCGCCGCGATCTCTGCCGCACGCCGCTCATGCGACGGGTTGGCGTAGGAGTGCAGGAAATGGATGACCAGCGACTCGCAGCCGGCGTCGAGCAGCGCCTTCACCGCATCGCGCATCTCGGCTTCGTCGAGTTCAATGCGCACGGCGCCCGACGCCTCGACCCGCTCCGACACTTCAAGCCGAAGGTCGCGGGGAATGACGGGGACAAAAGTGCCCGTCATCCCATAGGCCTGCGGCCTCGTGCGCCGCCCAAGCTCGATCACGTCGCGAAAGCCTCGGGTGGTGATCATGCCGGTCCGCGCCAACCGGCGCTCCAGCACGGCGTTGGTCGTGGTCGTCGTGCCATGCACGATGAGGTCGATGGCGTCGATCGGAAAACCGGTGGCGCCAAGTGCCGCGACGACGCCGAAGGCCTGGTTTTCCACCGTGGTCGGTGTCTTTGCGATATGGACCTTGCCGCCCGCCTTGCCGTCGATCAAAAGCAGATCGGTGAAAGTCCCGCCGACATCGATGCCAGCCACGACGCTTCCCGCCGACGCCGAAAATTTCTCATTCATTGCCGAAACCCGAAATGCCAGGACTACGGATATGCCTCGGTTTGGAAAGGCGTTTTACGCCGCCATCTTGACCTGAAGATCATTTGTATACTAATAAATTATCGACACAAGAGCTTACCGCTTGACAGTGTGCAGGGAGCACGCCGGAACCTGACCGTTCGGGCGCGTAGGAGAAAGTTTGGCGCCCAGTGCGTTTCATCTGGGCCGGAAAGTTGGGTTGGAATGAACACGACATCCGCGTTGAACGTCGCCGGCGCAAAGCCGCTGCAGTTCCCGATCCCGGCCAATGTCTATGCCGAGACCGTGGTGTCGGTGAAGCATTATACCGATCGGTTGTTCTCCTTCCGCATCACCCGGCCGCAGTCGCTGCGCTTCCGCTCCGGCGAGTTCGTCATGATCGGCCTGCCCAATGCCGAGAAGCCGATCTTCCGCGCCTATTCGGTCGCGAGCCCCGCCTGGGACGACGAGCTCGAATTCTTCTCGATCAAGGTCCCGGACGGTCCGCTGACGTCCGAGCTGCAGAAGATCGAGGTCGGCGACACCGTCATCATGCGTCAGAAGTCGACCGGCACGCTGGTGCTCGACGCGCTGACGCCTGCCAAGCGCGTGATCATGATCTCGACCGGCACCGGCATCGCGCCCTTCGCCAGCCTGCTGCGCGACCCCGATACCTACGAGAAGTTCGACGAGGTCATCCTCACCCACACCTGCCGCGACAATGCCGAGCTCACCTATGGCCAGGAGCTGGTGGCGGCGCTCGAAAGCGATCCGCTGATCGGCGAGCTGACCGGCGGCCGCGTCACGCTCTACAATTCGACGACGCGCGAAGAGTCGGCGCGCATGGGCCGCATCACCGCGCTGATCGGCTCGGGCAAGTTCTATTCCGACCTCGGCATCGACAAGCTCAATCCCGAGACGGACCGCATCATGATCTGCGGCTCGATGCACATGCTGAAGGACGTCAAGGAACTCGCCGAAAGCCTCGGCTTCCAGGAAGGCTCCTTGAGCCACCCGGCCAGCTTCGTCGTCGAGCGCGCTTTCGTCGGCTGAGACATATCGCGGTCCGCCTGCTCTGTTGGAGGCGTCTGAGATTAGCGACGGCATTCGCGCTTCGTCATTCTAGGGCGGAGCAAGGAGCGGAGCGACGCGCGCAGACCCTCCATGCCGTTACGCTAAGGCATTGCGGCGGTTACGGAATTCTGCACCGTTGCACTCTGCGGCAGAGGTCACGGCATGGATACTCGGGTCAAGCCCGAGTATGACGAAGGGATGGGCATTTCGGCCAATCTCCAACGCATGGAGCGCCTACCCAGCATGATGTTTTGACCATACGGTCAAAAATCTGCTGCCTGAGCGGGCTTTTTGCGCTATGACCCTTTGAAAGACTCGTGAAGCATCGCTTCACGGGCTATCTTCGTTCGTGCCACCCAATGACACCCACGAAGGCATAAAAGCGCAAAGGCGCTGAGTGAAAGGGCAGGAGATGAGCACGATCCGCGAGGCCGGCGCAGGCGCGCCCAAGGTGATGCCGCTGCCGGCGCGGGCCGCCGCCAACACGCCGCTGCCGCTGGAACACGGCATCGCCCGCAACCCCGGCATGAAGCTCGATCTCGGCTTTCTGGAATCGGTGCGCAGCGTCAACCGCTCGGCGCTGGAGCGTCGCGTCGCGACGCTCACCAAGCGGCGCTCGATCAAGGCCGACAACCAGGCCGCCTGGCTCCTGCGCGCCATCGCCTGCATGGACCTCACCACGCTGAACTCCAACGACACCGACGAGCGCGTGCGCCGGCTTTGCGCCAAGGCGATCAATCCCCTGCGTCGCGATATCGTCGAGGGCCTCGGCATATCGAGCGAGGCGATCCGTCCGGCGGCGGTCTGCGTCTACCATCCCTTCGTCGCCACCGCGGTCGACGCCGTGCGCGGCACCGGCATCCATGTCGCCGCCGTCTCGACTGCTTTCCCGCACGGCCTTGCGCCGCTCTCGACCCGCCTGCAGGAGATCGAAGCATCGGTGAAGGACGGCGCCGACGAGATCGACGTCGTCATTCCGCGCGGCCTGGTCTACGGCGCCAAATGGCGCGAGCTGTTCAACGAGATCGTCGCCATGCGCGCCGCCTGCGGCGATGCGCATCTCAAGGTTATTCTCGGCACCGGCGACCTCGCCACGCTGCGCAACGTGATGCTCGCCTCGATGGTTGCGATGATGGCGGGCGCCGATTTCATAAAAACCTCGACCGGCAAGGAAGGCGTCAACGCCACGCTTCCCGTCGGCCTTGCCATGGTGCGCGCCATCCGCGCCTATTTTGAGGAAACCGGCTATCTCATCGGCTTCAAACCGGCCGGCGGCATTTCGACGGCAAAAGTCTCGCTCGACTGGCTGGTGCTGATGAAAGAGGAGCTCGGCCGTCCCTGGCTCGAGCCGGACCTGTTCCGCTTCGGCGCCTCCAGCCTGCTCACCGACATCGAGCGCCAGCTCGAACATCATTTGACCGGCCACTATTCGGCCAACCACCGCCACGCGATGGCGTAGGCTACGAGTGCGCCCCATGAACATCCTCGAACGCTATCACGCCATGGAATACGGCCCGGCGCCGGAAGCCCGCAACGAGGCCGACGCCTGGTTGATCTCGCGCGACTTCTCCAAGGCGCTGTTCATCGACGGCGGCTGGAAAGCGGCGACAAGCGGCAAGACTTTCGACACCAGCGAGCCGTCTTCCGGCAAGCTTCTGGCCAAGGTCTCGGATGCCGGCGCCGCCGACATCGATAGCGCGGTCGCTGCTGCGGCAAAAGCGCTGCCGAAATGGTCGGCATCCTCGGGCTACGCCCGCGCGAAAGTGCTCTATGCCATCGGCCGCGCCATGCAGCGCCACCAGCGCCTGCTCGCGGTGCTGGAATCGATCGACAACGGCAAGCCGATCCGCGAAAGCCGTGACATTGATGTGCCGCTGGCGATCCGTCATTTCATCCATCATGCCGGCTGGGCGCAGACGCTGGACAAGGATTTTCCAGATCACAAGCCGGTAGGCGTCGTCGGCCAGGTCATCCCGTGGAATTTTCCGCTTCTGATGCTGGCCTGGAAGATCGCGCCGGCTCTGGCCGCCGGCTGCACGGTGGTGCTGAAGCCGGCCGAATTCACGCCGCTCACCGCCATATTGTTCGCCGAGATCTGCGAGCGGGCCGGCGTGCCGAAAGGAGTCGTCAACATCGTCCAGGGCGGACCGGAGGCCGGTGCGGCCATCGTCAATCATCCCGGCGTCCAGAAGATCGCCTTCACCGGCTCTTCGGAAGTCGGCAAGATCATCCGCAAGGCCACCGCCGGGTCGGGCAAGAAGCTTTCACTGGAGCTCGGCGGCAAGTCGGCCTTCATCGTCTTCGAGGATGCCGATCTCGACAGCGCCGTCGAAGGTCTGGTCGACGGCATCTGGTTCAACCAGGGCCAGGTCTGCTGCGCCGGCTCGCGCCTCCTGGTGCAGGAAGGCATCGCCGAGGCCCTCATTGCGAAGATCAAGGTCAGGATGGCGCGGCTGCGCGTCGGCAGTCCGCTCGACAAGAACACCGACATCGGCCCGCTTGTCGACCGCGCCCAGCTGGACCGCGTCAAGGGTCTCATCGCCGAGGGCGCGAAACAGGGCGCCGTCTGCTGGCAGCCGGACGCTGCCTTGCCGACGACAGGCTACTATCACCTGCCGACGCTCGCGACGAGTGTTTCGCCGGCTAACATTCTGGCGCAGGAAGAGGTCTTTGGCCCTGTCCTGGCGACGATGAGCTTCCGCAACACCGAGGAAGCGATCGAGCTTGCCAACAACACGCGCTACGGCCTTGCCGCTTCGGTGTGGAGCGAGAACATCAATCTGGCCCTGCATGTCGCGCCGCAATTGAAGGCGGGCGTGGTGTGGGTCAACGGCACCAACATGTTCGACGCCGCCTGCGGCTTCGGCGGCTATCGCGAAAGCGGTTTTGGCCGCGAAGGCGGCCGCGAGGGCATGTTCGAATATCTCGCAGCCAAGCTGCCGGTCGGGTCCGTCATCAAGCCAGCCGTGGCCGGAACGGCCCAGCCGGTCGAACAGGCCGACGGCATGGCGATCGACCGCACGGCAAAGCTGTTCGTCGGCGGCAAGCAGGTGCGCCCGGATGGCAACTATTCGCTCGCCGTCGCCACCGCCAAGGGCAAGCTTGCAGGCGAAGTCGGCCTCGGCAACCGCAAGGACATCCGCGATGCCGTCGCCGCCGCCCGCGCCTGCAAGGCCTGGCCGGACGCGACTGCCTATAACCGCAGCCAGGTGCTCTATTATTTCGCCGAGAACCTTTCGGGCCGCGCCGATGAGTTCGCCGCGCGCCTTGTCCAGTTGACCGGCGTGACGGCGAAGGCCGCGCGCGAAGAGGTCGAGCAGTCGATCGAGCGGCTGTTTCTTTATGCCGGCCTGACCGACAAGTTCGAGGGCCGCGTCCACCAGCCGCCGGCCCGCGTCGTGACGCTCGCGCTGCATGAGCCGGTCGGCGTCGTCGGCATCGTTGCGCCGGACAACCAGCCTTTGCTCAACTTCATTTCGCTGGTCGCGCCGGCGCTTGCCATGGGCAACACAGTCGTCGCCGTCCCGTCCGAGCGGCATCCGCTTTTGGCCACAGACCTCTACCAGGTGATCGAATATTCCGACTTGCCTGCCGGCGCCATCAACATCGTCACCGGCCGTAGCGCGGAGTTGGCCGGCGTGCTGGCCAAGCATGACGACGTCGACGGGCTCTGGGTGTTTGCCGATGCCGACGCCTGTGCCAAGGCAGAGGCCGACTCCATCGGCAACTTGAAGCGGGTCTGGACCGGCAACGGCCGCACGCTCGACTGGGCCTCGGGGGAGGCGGCAGGCGAGGCCTTCCTGCGCCGCGCCATCGAGGTCAAGAACGTCTGGGTGCCGTACGGCGACTGATGGCGTTCCGGTTGAGGCGCGCCGCGCGACGGAGCCGTTTTGGCCGCTGCCGCGAAGGTGATTGCCCTCGGGCTTGACGCCCGGGCGCGTGTTCTTTAACGAGAAAAAACATCTTTATGTATGAAGCGGAAATCTGACCGCACGATGCCGGCTGTCTGGCACACGACGCCTGGGCCGGCCATCGATAGAGGCGGACGCACTAGCAATTCCAGGAAAGGTGTGAGCGGCTTTCCGTCCGGAATTGCGCCAAAGCAGGAGATGGAGCGGTTCGCCGTTTCTGTGAAACAGTGAAACACTCCAGGGAAGCGAGGAGAAAACATGGCGGATCTGGCAGGTAAGGTGGTCGTCGTCACCGCGGCGGCGCAAGGCATCGGCCGGGCGAGCGCGCTGGCTTTCGCCAAGACGGGCGCGACCGTTCACGCCACCGATATCAACGAGCCGCTGCTGGCCGAGCTGGGCAAGACGCCTGGCATCAAGATACGCAAGCTCGATGTGCTGAACGATGCAGCCGTCGCTACTGCCTTCGCCGAGATCGGCCAAGTCGACGTACTGTTCAACTGCGCCGGTTTCGTCCATGGCGGCTCCATCCTCGAGATGAAGGACGAGGATCTCGACTTCGCGCTCAACCTCAATGTCCGTTCGATGATCCGCACCATCCGCGCCGTGCTGCCGGGCATGCTGGAGCGCGGCGACGGTTCGATCATCAACATGGCCTCGCTGGCAAGCTCGCAAAAGGGCGTGCCGAACCGCTTCGTCTACGGCCTGACCAAAGCAGCCGTGGTCGGCCTGACCAAAGCGGTCGCCGCCGATTATGTCGCCAAGGGCATTCGCTGCAACGCTATCTGCCCGGGCACGGTCGAAAGCCCGTCGCTGCAGGACCGCATGCATGCGCAGGGCGACTATGAGGCGGCGCGCGCCGCCTTCATCGCCCGCCAGCCCATGGGCCGGCTTGGCACGCCGGAGGAGATCGCCGATCTCGCGGTCTACCTTGCCGGCGCCACCTACACGTCGGGGCAGGCCTATAACATCGACGGCGGCTGGTCGATCTGAGGAATCGGAAGGGCTTGGCAGGAAGATCGGGGTACTGCATCGATCAGTCTGAAAATCCCTTTCGCCAGATCGCCCGATGCGGCGTTCGCGCTTGCCGGGGATCAGATCGATGGCTACGGTCCGGCCGGCTTTCGCAACGTCCCCATCGAAACGAATTTTGCAAATGGCTTCAGGCCGCACCTTAGGAGAAGAATGATGAAGTTGTTGCGCTATGGCGAAGCTGGCAGCGAGAAGCCCGGCCTGCTCGATGCGGATGGGGTGATCCGCGACCTTTCGGCTCATGTCGCCGATATCGCCGGCACGGCGCTTCATCCGGCCTCGCTGGAGATGCTCTCGAAGCTCGATCCGAAGTCGCTACCGGTGGTCCCCGGCAAGCCGCGCCTGGGCGCCTGCGTCGCCGGCACCGGCAAGTTCATCTGCATCGGCCTGAATTATTCCGATCACGCTGCCGAGACCGGCGCCACCGTGCCGCCGGAGCCGATCATCTTCATGAAGGCAAGCTCGGCGATCGTCGGGCCCGATGACGACGTGCTGATCCCGCGCGGCTCGGTCAAGACCGACTGGGAAGTCGAGCTCGGCGTGATCATCGGCAAGACAGCGAAGTATGTCTCGGAGGACGACGCGCTGGATTATGTTGCCGGCTACTGCGTCGCGCATGACGTCTCCGAGCGTGCCTTCCAGGCCGAGCGCCAGGGTCAGTGGACCAAGGGCAAATCGTGCGACACCTTCGGCCCGACCGGCCCCTGGCTGGTCACCAAGGACGAGGTCGCCGACCCGCAGAACCTCAAGATGTGGCTGACCGTCAACGGCAAGACCATGCAGAACGGCTCGACCAGGACCATGGTCTTTGGCGTGAAATATCTGGTCGCCTATCTCAGCCAGTTCATGTCGCTGCATCCCGGCGACATCATCTCCACCGGCACCCCGCCCGGCGTCGGTCTCGGCATGAAGCCGCCGGTGTTCCTGAAGCCCGGCGACGTCGTCGAGCTCGGCATCGAGGGATTGGGCCAGCAGAAGCAGACCTTCAAAGCGGACGAGTAAGCTCAGATTTCCCCTTCTCCCCCTGTGGGAGAAGGTGGCCGCGAAGCGGCCGGATGAGGGGTGTTGGAAGGATCTCCGCGCTGCAGAATTACGCCTGGAATTCTTCAATCTTTGAGGGCGCACTCCGCTGGAGCACCCCTCATCCGTCTCGGCGCTGGCGCGCCGATCCACCTTCTCCCACAAGGGGAGAAGGGAACGCCGCCGCCTACTTCAGCACCTTCCCATCCGCCCCAAACCGATACGTCTTCGCCGCATCCGGGGTCGCGTAGAGCGTCGCGCCCGGCTCGGCGTTGTAGACGCCGAAGATGCGCACGGTGATCAGCCCGGCCTTCTCGCAGTCGAGATAGAGATTGGTGTCGGCGCCGAGATGCTCGGCATGCACGACCGTGCCTTTCCAGGCGCCCGACGTCGCGTCGACGGTGACATGTTCCGGCCGCACGCCGATGGTCTTGGCCGTCTCGCCAAGCCTGGCGCCGTCGATGAAATTCATCTTCGGCGAGCCGATGAAGCCGGCAACGAATTCGTTGGCCGGCGAATTGTAGAGCTCCATCGGACTGCCGATCTGCTCGATGCGGCCGGCATTGAGCACCACGATCTTGTCGGCCAGCGTCATCGCTTCGACCTGGTCGTGGGTGACGTAGATCATCGTCGCCTTCAGCCGCCGGTGCAGCTGCGCGATCTCGAGCCTGGTGTTGACGCGCAGCGCGGCATCGAGGTTGGACAGCGGCTCGTCGAACAGGAACAGCTTCGGCTCGCGCACCACGGCGCGGCCGATGGCGACGCGTTGGCGCTGGCCGCCCGACAGTTCCGCCGGGCGGCGCTCGAGATAGGGCTCCAGCGACAGCATCGCGGAGGCGATCTTGATGCGCCGCTCGATCTCGGCCGCCGGCGTGCCGGCCTGCTTCAGGCCAAGCGCCATATTGTTCTTAACCGTCAGATGCGGGTAGAGCGCGTAGGTCTGGAACACCATGGCGATGCCGCGTTTGGCCGGCGGCGTGACGGAAACGTCCGTGCCATCGATCAGCACGCGGCCGGAGGTCGAATCTTCCAGGCCGGCGATGACGCGCAGCAGCGTCGATTTTCCGCAGCCGGACGGGCCGACGAAGACGACGAACTCGCCGTCCGTCACTTCGAGGTTGATGCCCTTCAGCACCTCGACCGGCCCGAAAGCCTTCTTCACATTCTCGATCTTCAGCGAACCCACGGCGTCGTCCCTGTTCTAGAGTTTCACGGCGTTGCCGCTGCGCACGCTCTCGTCGGCGGCAAGGCAGACGGCGAGCGATTTCACGGCATCGTCCATGTGGCGGGTGAGGTCGATGTTTTCGCGGATGGCCTTGAGCAGGAAGGCCTGTTCGAGGTCGCAAAGCTCCTGGTGGCCCGGTTCGCCTTCCATCGACAGCAGCTGGTCCTCCCGGGCGAATTTGCCGTCCGGCCCAGTCGCCGCGCTATGCAGCCTAATCGTCGAGGTCTTGGTATGGGTGTCGATGTCGTCGGACCTGACGCCCTCCTTCATCACGATCGAGACGCAGCCCTTCGGCGACATGACGTCCTTCACGAAGAAGGCCGTTTCCGAGATCATCGGCCCCCAGCCGGCCTCGTACCAGCCGACCGAGCCGTCCTCGAACAGCACCTGCAGGTGCCCGTAATTGTACATTGACGGAGCCACCTCGTCGCTCAGCCGCACCCCCATGCCGCGCACCTCGACGGGTCTCGAGTCGGTGATCTGCAGCATCACGTCGAGATAATGCACGCCGCAATCGACGATCGGCGACGTCGTCTGCATCAGCTGCTTGTGCGTCTCCCAGGTGTGGCCGGAGGATTGCTGATTGAGGTTCATGCGGAAGACATATGGGCCGCCGAGCTTGCGCGCCTCGGCGATCAGCCGCACCCAGGACGGATGGTGACGCAGGATATAGCCGATTACCAGTTTCTTGCCGTTGGCCTTCGCGGCATCGACCACTCGCTTTGCGTCGGCAACCGTGGTCGCCAGCGGCTTCTCGACGAAGACATGGCAGCCGGCCTCGAAGGCCCGCACCGCATAGTCGGCATGGCTGTCGGAATAGGTGGCGACCGCCGCGACATCCGGCTTCTCGTCGCGCAGCGCGTCGTCAAAGGAGCGCCTTATGCCGTAGCCGGCGAGCCCGTCCGGCAGCGGCACGTCGGAACGGTTGACGAGTGCGGCGATCTCGAAGCCTGGGTTGCTGTGGTAGGCAAGCGCATGGCTGCGGCCCATATTGCCGAGGCCGGCGACGACTACGCGAAGAGGGGTTTTATCGCTCACCTGACTGCTCCATTTTTTCCTGAGAGGGTGAAGCGCAGCCCTATCAAAAGTTGGCTATTGCGGCTCACTTCACCGCTCCCGACGTGATGCCGCGGATCAGCTGCCGCGAGAAGATGACATAGAGGATCAGCACCGGCAGGATCGCCAGCGACAGCGCCGCCAGGATCGCGTTCCAGTTGGTGACGAACTGACCGAGGAAGAGCTGCGCGCCGAGCGTCACGGTCTTGGTCTCCTCCGAAGGCGCCAGGATCAGCGGGAACCACAGATCGTTCCAGATCGGGATCATGGTGAAGACGGCGACGGTCGCCATGGACGGACGCACCAGCGGCAGCACCAGCCGGAAGAAGATCGTGTATTCCGAAAGCCCGTCTATGCGGCCTGCATTCTTCAGGTCGCTGGACACCTGCTTCATGAATTCCGACAGGATGAAGATCGCCAGCGGCAGGCCTTGCGCGGTATAGACCAGGATCAGCGCCGTCAGCGTGTTGACCAGCCCGGTCGCCACCATCAATTGCAGGATGGCGACGGTGCCGAGGCGGATCGGGATCATGATGCCGAGCGCGAGGTAGAGTCCCATCATCGTGTTGCCGCGGAAGCGGTATTCCGACAGCGCGAAGGCGGCCATCGCGCCGAACAGAAGCACGAAGAACAGCGAGGCGACGGTGACGACGAGGCTGTTCTGGAAATAGTGGATGAAGTCGCCCTGGCCGATCACCGTGGTGTAGCCGATCAGGTCGAAGGTCTTCGGCGTCGGCGGCGTCAGCGGCGCGCCGAAGATGCCTGCGCGCGACTTGAACGAATTCATCACCACCAGGACCACCGGAAACAGCGCGATCGCCGTGTAGGTCAGGAGGATCGCATGCGCGCCGATGGCGCGGGGAAGCGAACGTGTGGCTGTGCTCATGGTGCGCCTCAGAACTGGTAGCGACGCAGGCGCGTCTGCACGAGGAACAGATAGACGCAGACGCCGGCGAGGATGATCAGGAACATGATCGTGGCGATGGTCGCGCCCATGTTGGGATCGCCGACCTGCAGCTGGAAGCCGAAGAAGGCGCGGTAGAGGAAGGTGCCGAGGATGTCGGTCGAATAGTTCGGCCCGGCCAGCGCCCCTTGCGCCGTGTAGATCAGGTCGAAAGCGTTGAAATTGCCGACGAAGGTCAGGATCGAGATGATGCCGATCGAGGGCAGGATCAGCGGCAGCTTGATCTTCCAGAACTGCGCCATGCCGGTGACGCCGTCGCATTCGGCCGCCTCGATCACCTCGTCGGGGATCGACAGCAGCGCTGCATAGATCAGCATCATCGGGATGCCGACGAACTGCCAGACCGAGACCAGGCTGAGCGCGGTGAGCGCATATTGCTCCTTGCCGAGCCACGGCGTGAAGAGGCTCTTCAACCCGACGAAATCCATCAGATGCGGCGCCACGCCCCAGATCGGCGACAGGATCAGCTTCCAGGCGAAGCCGACGATGACGAAGGACAGGATCGTCGGCACGAAGATCGCCGTGCGGTAGAAGGCGGTGAAGCGCAGCCGGGGGCTGGAAAGAAGCGCCGCCAGAAGCACACCGATCGGGTTCTGCACCAGCATGTGGATGATGAAGAACCAGACATTGTTCCTCAGCGCGTTCCAGAAATTCACCGACCAGTTCGGATCGCCGAACAGCGTGCGGAAATTGCCCAGTCCGACAAAGACCTGGGACTGCTCGATGTTGCGGAACAGCGAAAGCTGCAGCGTGCCGAACAGCGGCAGGATCATGAATGCGGTGTAGACCAGCACCGCCGGCGCCAGGAAGACGCCGACATGCCAGCGGATCGCTCTTTTCGGTCGCGTTTCTGCAGCCATGAGTTCGGTAGCCATGAGTTCGGTTCCCCGCCGTCTCTGGGTTCCAGGTCGGTTGATGCTAGCTGATGCCTCGATGCACGGCTTGGCTGTCCCCTTGAGGAGAAAGACAAGGCCAGCGACAGATCGGCTCCGTCTTCCCCGCACGGCGAGGGTAAGACCAGGAGGCTGCGCCGACAATCGCTATCGGGAACTGTTTGAACGCCGGCCGGGCCCGAGCCCGGCCGGCATCGCAATCGATGCTCTTACTTCGCCGGCTTGTACCAGCTGTCGAGGCCGTCCTGCAGCTTCTTGGCCGCAGCTTCCGGCGTATCGGTGCCGTTGATCACATTGGCCGATTCAACCCAGGTCTCGTTCTCGAGGTTCGGCGTGCCGCGCGACAGGATCTGGTAGGTCGAGCGGATCGTCGACTTGCACTTGCCGCGCCAGGAGACGAACTCCTGCGCCAGCGGGTCTTCCATCTTAACCGGCGAGGAGTTCAGGCTGAAGAAGCCGGGCAGTGCGTTGGCGTAGATGGTGGCGAAATCCGGCGAGGCGACCCAGGACAGGAACTTCTTGGCCTCTTCCGCATGCTTCGATGCCGCATTCAGGCCCATGCCGATGTCGGTGTGGTCGGAGATGTAGCAGGTGTCGCCGGCCTTCTCGACCGGCGGCGGGAAGGCGCCCATCTTGAACTGCGCCTGGGTGTTGAACAGGCCGATCTCCCACGAGCCGGCCGGGTAGATGGCGGCGCGGCCGAGCGTGAACAGGTTCTGGCTGTCCGGATAGGTCTGCGCCTCGAAGCCGTCGCCGAGATACGGCTTCCACTTGGCCAATTCCTTGAAGGGCTCGACCCACTGCGGATCGGTGAGCTTCTGCTCGCCCTTGATCAGCGCCTGGCGGCCTTCCTCGCCCTTCCAGTAGTTCGGGCCGACATTCTGGTAGCCCATGGTCGCGGCTTCCCAGAGGTCCTTGGTGCCCATCGCCATCGGGATATAGGTGCCGTCCGCCTTGATCTTGTCGAGCGCCGCGAAGAACTCGTCGCGGGTCTGCGGCACCTTGATGCCGAGCTTGTCGAAGGCATCCTTGTTGTAGATGAAGCCGTGGATGACCGAGGCCATCGGCACGCAGAAGCTCGACTTGCCGTCGTCGGTCTGCCAGGCGGCCTTGGCGACGGGCGAGAAGTTCTCCATGCCAGGCAGCGAGCTCAGGTCGGCGAGGTTGCCCTTCTTGAACAGCTCCAGCGACTTGTCGAAGGGGCGGCAGGTGATCAGGTCGCCCGCCGAGCCGGCGGCGAGCTTGGCGCCGAGGGCCGCGTCGTATTCGGTCGGCGCCGAAGGCGCGAACACCACCTTGATGCCGGGGTTCTTGGCTTCGAAAGCCGGGATCAGCTTGTCCTTCCAGATGGTCAGGTCGTCGCCGCGCCAGCTTTCGATGTTGAGCGTCACGTCCTCGGCCAGCGCCATCCCGGTCGTGCCGAGGATGCCCGTACCGAGAATGCTTGTGCCGAGCAGAAGGGCCGTCAGTAGTTTGGTCTTCATCTTCAGTCTCCCTGTTGACCTTTTTCAGGTTCGGTTTTGAGAACAGAGGCTCAGCGCCCCTTGCTCCCCTCGCAAGCCCGTTTCACCCCGATGGAAATCGGGATGAAAAGAGCCCTACCTCTTTGTTAGGGCGTGATCTTTTCCGAAAAGCGGGTTCCATTTTTCGGGATCATGCCCCAGCGCGGAAAGCGCCGGCCTGAGCTTCTGGCCGGTTCCTTCCAGTATCTTCTCGGCCGCGTCGGCGCTGGCGGCGCCCGCGGCGAGCAGAATGGCGGTCTTGACGCCGCCGCGGCTCTCTTCGAGCAGGCGGGCGGCGTCGTCGCGGCTCTTGCCGCTGATGGCGGCGACCATGCGCACGGCGCGGTCGCGCAGCTTGATATTGTCGGCGGTGAGGTTAACCATATAGCCGTCATGGACATGGCCGAGATGGATGGCGGTGAGCGTCGAAAGCATGTTGAGCGCGATCTTCTGCGCCGTGCCCGCGCCCATGCGCGTCGAGCCGGCGATCAGCTCAGGCGGCGTTTCGAGCAGGATGGCGACGTCCGCCTGCTTGAACAGGACGGCGCCCCGATTGTTGGCAATCGCGATGGTGGCGGCGCCCCGGCTGCGCGCGTCCTGCAGCGCCTGGACCGCATAAGGGGTCGAGCCGCTGGCGGAAATGGCGATCAGGCAGTCGCCCTTGCCGATGGCGGCCGCGGCAACCGCCGCCGCCGCTTCCTCGGTATCGTCCTCCGGTCCGCCGGCCAGCGTGCGGAAGGCGTCGTCGCCGCCCGCGATCAGTATGGCGATGCGGTCGCGCGCAATGCCGAAGGTGCCGGGCAGTTCCAGCGCGTCGGCCACCGCCATCAGGCCGGAGCTGCCGGCCGCCGCATAGGCGAGCTTGCCGCCGCTCTTCAACAGCTTGGCGATGAGTTCGGCGGCAATGGCAATCGCCGGAATGGCGCCGTGCACGGCCTTGCCGGCCTCGATCTGGGCGTTGGCCAGGAACGCCAGAATGGTTTCCGGGGCCTGGACATCCAGCCCCTCGGCATTCTGGTGGAGCGCTTCGGTGCGCGTCTCGGCCATGCATTTTCCTCCGATTGAGCGAACAATACCAAAAAAATACCACTTGTCCACACGCATTAATGAATTTCAGGCGGCGGACCTCCCTTGTCGGCAAATTGGCGTGATTTTTCAATAAAATGCGCCTTAACCTTTTTTGAACAGAAATTAACTCTTGGCTATTGGTATTTTATTGGTATTATCCGGTTCCGAGGAGAAATCGCGTGAAATTCGTGCTTGGCATCGATGGCGGCGGCACCAGCTGCAGGGCGGCCCTTGCGACCGTCGGCGGCGCCGTTGTCGGCCGCGCCAAGAGCGGCGCCGCCAACATCCGCACCGATCTCACCGGCGCCCGTGCCAACATTGTCGAGGCGGCCAGGCAGGCTTTTCTGGCCGCCGGCGCGGATCCGGAACTGATTCCCCAAACGCCGGCCATTCTCGGTCTCGCCGGCGCCAATGTCGGCACTTACCGGCAGCAGCTCGAGGCGATCCTGCCCTTCAGCCGGAGTCGTGTCGAAACCGATGCCGAGATCGCGCTAGAGGGCGCGGTCGGGCCTAGTGACGGCGCCATGGCCATTCTGGGCACCGGCACCGCCTATATGGCGCGTAAGGGCGGCAAGTCGCGCGCCATCGGCGGCTGGGGTTTCCAGGTCGGCGACCAGGGCAGCGGCGCCCGCATCGGCCGCGACCTGCTGGAACAGACGCTGCTTGCCTATGACGGCATCCGTCCGGGCTCGCCCTTGACCGACGCCATGCTCGCTGTCTTCCGCAACAATCCCGAAGACGTGGTCGAATTCACCACCAACGCCAAGCCGGGCGATTTCGGCGGCTTCGCGCCAAAGGTTTTCGAGCATGCAGAAAAGGGCGACCTCGTCGCCAATTTCATCCTCGGCAAGGCGGTCGCCGATGTCGAGGCGTCGCTCAACGCGCTCGAGCTTGCCGACCATGCTCCGCTCTGCCTGCTCGGCGGCCTGGCGCCGCTTTACGCGCCGCGCCTTTCGGCACGCTATCAGGCGCTGCTCAAAGCCCCGCTCGACGATGCGCTGGGCGGCGCCGTGCAGATGGCCGTGCGCATCTTTGCCAAGGGTCCGGAGGCCGCCCGATGAGCGCCGCCGACCAGATCTTCTCCATGCTGAAAGAATCCTCGCAGAGCGGCGCGCCGCTCTATTTGCAGCTCAGGCGCAGCATCGAGGAAGCGGTCAATCGCGGCCTGATCGGTCCGGGCGACGCGTTGCCCTCCGAGCGCGACATCGCGAGCAAGGCCGACATCTCGCGCGTCACGGTGCGCAAGGCGGTGCAGGACCTGGTCAAGGGCGGCATCCTCGTCCAGCGTCACGGCTCGGGCACCTTCGTCGCGCCGCGCATGGAGCGTGTCGAGCAGTCGCTGTCGCGGCTCACCTCTTTCACCGAGGACATGGCGCGCCGCGGCATGAATGTGCGTTCGGTCTGGCTCGATCGCGGTCTCTATGCGCCGTCGCCGGACGAGATGATGGTGCTGGGCCTCTCCTCGACCGAGCTGGTGGCGCGCGTCGCGCGCCTGCGCATCGCCAACGACACGCCGCTGGCGATCGAGCGCGCGGCGCTCTCGGCCAGCGTCCTGCCCGATCCCGAAGCGATCGGCTCCTCGCTCTATGCGGCGCTGGAAACGACCGGCAATCGCCCGGTACGTGCCGTGCAGCGCATCTCCGCCACCAATCTCGGCGACGCCGATGCGCGCCTCTTGGAAGTGCCTCCGGGGGTTGCCGGACTGCAGATCGAGCGCATTTCCTATCTGGCGAGCGGCAAGGTGATCGAGTTCACCCGCTCGGTCTACAGGGGCGACGCCTATGACTTTGTCGCGGAACTCCGGCTGACCGGGCCGGGAGAGGAGCTCCGGCCATGAATGCCAGCACCACCCATATGCGGCGCGAGATCAACGAGATCCCGGAAGCGGCCGCGCGTCTTCTCGACGGCTCGTCCGCCATGTTGGCCGAGGCTGGTCGCGGCCTTCGCGAGCGCGATCCGCATTTCGTCGTCACCGTGGCGCGCGGCTCGTCCGACCATGCCGCGACCTTCATGAAATATGCCGTCGAGCTGACGGCAGGCCTTGCCGTCGCCTCGGTCGGGCCGTCGATCGCATCGATCTATGGCGCCAGGTTGAGGCTCCGGGGCTCGGCCTGCCTGGCGATCTCGCAGTCGGGCAAGAGCCCGGACATCGTCGCAATGGCCGAAACGGCAAGGGCCGGCGGCGCGCTCACCGTCGCCATCACCAACGCGGCGGACTCGCCGCTGGCGCGGGCCTCCGACTATGCCATCGATATCCTGGCCGGACCTGAGCGTAGCGTCGCGGCCACCAAGACCTTCGTCAATTCGGCCGTCGCCGGCCTTGCGCTGATGGCGCATGCCACGGATGACCAAGCATTGATCAAGGCGCTCGCCGGCCTTCCCGGCCATTTCGAGAAGGCGATCGCCTGCGACTGGATGGCGCTCGCCGGCGCTTTGGAAAACCCGCAATCGCTGTTCATCCTCGGCCGCGGCCCGTCCTTCGCGATTGCCAGCGAGGCGGCGCTGAAATTCAAGGAAACCTGCGCCATGCATGCCGAGGCCTACAGCGCCGCCGAGGTCATGCATGGGCCGCTGGCGCTGGTCGGTCCGGGTTTTCCGGTCCTGGCGCTTGCCGCCCGTGATGCGTCCGAACCCTCGGTCGCCGAGGCGGCCGACGGATTGACGGCCAAGGGCGCCGCCGCCTTCATCACATCCGACAAGGCGAAGGCCGCGCGGCTTCTTCCCCATGTCGCCACCGGCCACCCGCTGACCGATCCGCTGCCGCTGATCGTGTCCTTCTACGGCTTCGTCGAGGCCTTCGCGCGCCATCGCGGCCTCGACCCCGATGCGCCGCGCAACCTGCGCAAGGTGACGGAAACCGTATGAGCGACCGTTTCGCACTCACCGGCGCCCGCATCTTCGACGGCGCCGACTGGCATGACAACGCCTCCCTCGTCGTCAAGGGCGACGTCATCGAGGCCATCCTGCCCGCCGGCGCCATTCCGTCCGGCGTTTCGACGGTCGAGACCGGCGGCGGCCTGCTTGTGCCCGGTTTCGTCGACATCCAGGTCAATGGCGGCGGTGGCGTCATGCTCAACGACCATCCCGATGTCGCCTCGATCACGACCATCTGCCGGGCGCACGCGCCCTTCGGCACCACCGCGCTGCTGGTGACGCTGATCACCGACACGCCGGCGATCACCGCCGCCGCCATCGCCGCCGGCGCCGAGGCCGCCCGGGAAAAGGCGCCAGGCTTCCTCGGGCTGCACCTGGAAGGGCCGCATCTCTCGGTAGCCCGCAAGGGCGCGCATGATCCGGCGCTGATCCGGCCGATGACCGACGCCGACCAGGCGGCGCTGATCGCGGCGCGCAAACAGCTTCCCGTCCTGCTCACCACGATCGCGCCGGAATCGGTCGAGCCGGCACGTGTCGCGGCGCTGGCCAAGGCCGGCGTCGTCGTCAGCCTCGGTCACAGCGATACCGATTACGCGACGGCCACCGCCTTCGCCGAAGCCGGCGCCACGGTGGTCACGCACCTCTTCAACGCCATGAGCCAGATCGGCAACCGCGAGCCGGGCCTGGCCGGTGCGGCGACCGACACCGGCCGCCTGTATGCTGGGATCATCGCCGACGGCATCCATGTCCATCCGGCGACGATGATGCTTGCGCTGCGCGGCAAGCAGGGGCCTGGCAAGATCGTGCTGGTCACCGATGCCATGGCGACGATCGGCACCGACATGACATCGTTCATGCTCAACGGCCGCACCATCTACCGCAAGGACGGGAGTCTCAGGCTTGCCGACGGCACGCTGGCCGGCGCCGATCTCGACATGATTTCGGCCGTGCGCTACGTCCATCGTGTCGTCGGCTTGGAACTCGACGAGGCTCTGCGCATGGCCTCGCTTTATCCGGCCGAGGCGATCGGCCAGGCCCACCGCCTCGGCCGCTTCGCCAACGGCACCGCCGCCGACATTGTCCGCCTGTCGGAGGACCTGGATGTCAGCAACGTCTGGATCGGCGGCAGGAAGGTGTTTGGAGCGTAGGCCCTCGCGGTTTCGTCATCCTCGGGCTTGACCCGAGGATCCATTCCGTGACCTCTGCCGCAGGGCGCAACGGTGCAGAATTCTGTAACTGTTGCAACGCCTTAGCGTCACGGAATGGATCCTAGGGTCTGCGCGCGTCGCTTCGCTCCTTGCTCGCCCTAGTGCGTTTCACCGTTTCACCGAAACGGCGAACCGCACTATCTCCTTGTTCTTACGCAATTCCGGACGGAAAACCGCTCACACTTTTCCCGGAATTGCTCTAGGATGACGAACGCTACGGGCGTCTCGGCTAACCTCGATAGTTAGCCGGCTTTGGAGTAGATATCCTTATACGCCTCGCGCAGCACGTTCTTCTGCACCTTGCCCATCGTGTTGCGCGGCAGTTCGTCGACGAAGATCACCTGCTTCGGATGCTTGTATTTCGCCAGCCGGCCGGCGATGGCGCCGGCAATGTCGGCGGCGCTGATCGCCGAGCCCGGCTTGCGCACCACGACCGCCGTGACGCCTTCGCCGAAATCGGGATGCGGCACGCCGATCACCGCGCTTTCGCTGACGCCGTCCAGCGCGTCGATCTCGCTCTCGATCTCCTTCGGATAGACATTGTAGCCGCCCGAGATGATCAGGTCCTTGCCGCGCCCGACGATGTGGACATAGCCGTCGGCATCGATCAGGCCGAGGTCGCCGGTGATGAAGAAGCCGTCGTCGCGGAACTCGGCCTTGGTCTTGTCGGGCATGCGCCAATAGCCGGCAAAGACGTTCGGCCCCTTGACCTCGATCATGCCGATCTCGCCCTGGGCCAGCGGCTTGGCCGTCTCGGGATCGGTGATGCGCAGCGAGACACCGGGCAAGGGGAAGCCGACCGTGCCGGCGCGCCGCTCGCCGTCATAGGGGTTGGACGTGTTCATGTTGGTCTCGGTCATGCCGTAGCGCTCGAGGATGGCGTGGCCGGTGCGCTCGCGCCAGGCCTTGTGCGTTTCGGCGAGCAGCGGCGCCGAGCCGGAAATGAAGACCCGGATCGTCTTCGCCGCCTCGCGTGTCAGGCCGTCCTGCTGCAACAGCCGCACATAGAAGGTCGGCACGCCCATCAAAGCCGTCGCGCGCGGCATCAGCGACAGAATGCGCGCGGGATCGAATTTCTGCTCGAAGAACATTTTCGCGCCGGCCATCAAGACGACGTTGGTGGCGACGAACAGGCCGTGTGTGTGGAAGATAGGCAGCGCGTGGATCAGCACGTCGTCGGCGCCGAAGCGCCATTGCTCCACCAGCACGCGGGCGTTTGAGGCGAGATTCTCGTGGCTGAGCATCGCGCCCTTGGAACGGCCGGTCGTGCCGGAAGTGTAGAGGATCGCGGCAAGATCGCCCGGCCCGCGCGCGACGTCGCTGAAGTCCGTCGCCTGCCGCGAAGCCTGGCTGGCCAGCATCCCCTGGCCGTCGCGGCCGAGCGTGAGCACCGTGGCGCCGACCGCCGCGGCAAGCGGCTCGACGCCCGAAAGGCGGTCCGGATCGCAAACGATCAGTTTCGGCTCGGCATCACGGAAGAAATAGTCGAGCTCGGGCAGCGTGTAGGCGGTGTTGAGCGGCAGGAAGACCGCGCCGGTGCGTAACGAGGCGAGATAGAGCAGCATCGCCTCTGGGCTCTTCTCGACCTGGACCGCGACGCGGTCGCCGGGCTCGACGCCGGCCTGCGCCAGGGCATGCGCCAGCTGCGCCGACTTCGCCACCATGTCGCCATAGGTGATCGAACGGCCGTCATCCGTCTCCATCAGCAACCGGCCGGGCGCCGGCATGCGGGAACGGAAAGCGCTGAAGAGATGATTGGGCATGAAATGTCCTCAAGGCGGACGAAGGCCGAATGGCGCATGCCTTGCGCTCGCCTGAGCGAATACCAGATTTGGCGCCCGGAGCAAAAACTGCGTTGATTTTTCGATCCGCTATTTACGGCCGCGTTGGGACTTGCCGGCCCTTGGATCATAACCCTGGGCAAGGCGTTCCATGCACATCGCCGCGGTGAGGCGGTAGTGATTGAGAAGCGCCTCGACCGCGCCGTCGGCGTCGCCGTCCAGCGTGCGTTCGGCGATGATGCGGTGCTCGCCGAGATCATCGCGCCCCGTGCCTGGCGCGTTTTGCGCGATCAGGCGGTAGCGCGAGGCCTGGTCGGAAAGCTGATCGCAAAAGCCGATCAGCCAGTGCGACCGGCAGGCCGCGATCAGCGCCCGGTGGAAAGCTCGGTGCAGCTTTTCCCATTCCGGATTGTTGGTTGCCGGGTCATCCGGCAGGCGGCGCTCGGCGCGCGCCAGGCGGTGCAGCGCAAGCACCAGTTGCTCTTCCCATTCGGCGGTGCGGTGCGCAATGGATTCGCGCAGCGCCCGCTCCTCCAGCCAGCAGCGCGTACGCGTCAGCTCCTCCAGTTCCGCGGCGCTGACCGGCATCAGGAAGAAGCCGCGTTGGTCGTGACGGCCGAGCAGGCCCTCGGCGGCCAGGCGGTTGAGCGCCTCGCGCACCGGCGAGGCGCCGGCGCCGTAGCGGGAAACGACCCATTCGACACGCAGTTTCGTCTCGGACTCCAGAGCTCCGCGCAGCAGGTCGTCGCGCAGTTGCTGGTAGACCGAGCTGGCAAGCGTGCTTTTGCCGCCCTTGCTCTCGCCCGGCTCGGTGCTTCCGTTTGTCAATCGAACTCCTGTTGCTTTGCCCCTGGTTTGCCAGGGCCCCGCGGCGAAGCAATTCCCGTACATGTATCATACAGCCGGGCAATGAGGTGTCTCAAGCGGAAGATGACGATATTCGACTTTAAGACAAGCGGATCGTCTATTTATTGAACAGAGTAGAATCTCAGGGAAAGTCGATGTTCCTGCGTCGCTTCATAGAATGAACAATCGTTCAATCCCTGTCGCGGTTGTACAACTCCCGCGAGGCTCGCACCGTTATATGTTTAACTGGCGGCCCTGTCGGCAGCCGTTCGAATTGCTTCGATATTTGCCCTATAGGCTTCGACGCTGCCGCCCTTGAAGACTGCGGCGCCCGCTACCAGCACATTGGCTCCGGCCGCGGTCACCAGCGGCGCCGTTTCGGCCGAAACACCGCCGTCGATCTCGATACGGATCGGCCGACCGCCGATCAGCGCCTTCACCCGTTTCACCTTGTCCACGATCGCCGGGATGAAGGCCTGCCCGCCGAAGCCCGGATTGACGGTCATGATCAGGATGAGGTCCAGCCGATCGAGCACATACTCGATCGCCGTTTCCGGCGTTGCCGGGTTGAGCGACACGCCTGCCTTCTTGCCGAGGCCCTTGATGGTCTGGAGCGAGCGGTCGAGATGTGGCCCGGCCTCGGCGTGCACCGTCATGCCGTCGCAGCCCGCTTCGGCGAAGGCCGCCAGGTAAGGATCGGCCGGCGCAATCATCAGATGGCAATCGAAGAAGGCCTTGGTGCGGTTGCGGATCGCCTTGATCACCGGCGGGCCGAAGGTGATGTTGGGCACGAAATGGCCGTCCATCACGTCGAGATGGATCCAGTCGGCGCCGGCCGCGGTGACGGCCTCGACCTCATCGCCCAGCTTCGAAAAATCCGACGCCAGCACCGATGGCGCGATCAGGGTCTTCTTGCTCATGGCGCAAATTCTCCCGGCGGTCCTGTGCGCGTGGTCGCGCGCCTGTCAGGGCGATTGCCTAGAGCAATTCCAGGAAAAGTGCGAGCGCTTTTCCGTCCGGAATTGCGTGAAAACAAAGAGATAGGGCGTTCACCGTTTTCGTGAAACGGTGCAACGCCCTGGACCATGATCCGGCCAAGGGGCGGCATGTTTTCGACGGGCGCACTGGCCCGCCTGCCGTGGAGCTTTCTTCGATGTGGAAGAGAAAACCCGCCGGATCGCTCCGGCGGGTCTCGATCTTCAGCCGCACGATTACGGCTTGAAGTTCTGGATGTTGGCGCCCGCCGGATCCTGCAGCATGCGGCGCGGCTGGCGCTGCGGCACCAGTTGCTGCAGCACATTCGGGTTGAGCAGGATGCCGGGGTTGATCTCGATGTCCGGCTGCCTGCGGATCGGGTAGCAATCCGGATACTGTCCGGCCGTTCCGGCCGGGCAGCGCCGCCGGGTGAAAACCGGCTGGCACTGTCCGTCGATGAACTCCGCACCCGGTGCGCATTCCACCGACGCCTTGCGGCAGGCGCCGTTGCGGATTTCGGTCCCGCGCGGGCAGACGCAGTCACCCCGCTTGTTGTGGACCTGGCCGCGGATGGCGCACTGCTCCTGGCTCGGCTTCGGCCGCTGGCAGGCCTTGCCCCGCACCACCAGGCCGTCCGGGCAGGCGCAGTTGCCGTTGGCGTCGCGCAGCTGGCCGCGGACCGGGCACTGCTTCGACACGATCGGCCGGCAGGCGCCGCCGCGCACCTCCATGCCGCTCGGGCAGACGCAATCGCCATCGGCGTTGCGGGACTGGCCGCGGATACGGCACTGGGCGGGCGGCTCCCTGTCAGGCACGCAAGCCTTGGCGGCACGGTCGAGATGCGTACCTTTCGGGCAGACGCAGCCGTCCGTCGTCAGCACTGCACCACGGATCGTGCATTTCGGCGGGACGACCTGGCATACGCCGTTCACCAGCTCGCCGCGGCGGCAGACGCAGTTGCCGTTCTGGTCGCGGTACTGGCCGGGACGCAGCGTGCATTGCGGCTCCTGCGGCTCTTCGCCCCGCACGCATTTGCCGTTCTCCAGCTCGGTGCCGCGCGGGCAGACGCAGCGTCCGTCCTCGGTGCGGATCTGGCCCTGCAGCAGGACGCAACGCTGCGGCAGCGGCAGAAGCTTGCTGCCACCGGACGAGCATTGGCCGTCACGGAAGGTGGTGCCTTCCGGACAGACACAGCGGCCGGCCGAGTTCAGCACCATTCCATACAAGCACTGGTTCTTAACCTCTCGGCTGACGGTGAAGGGATGGCACGCATAGGCCTTGCCGCGATCGCCCTGCATGCCGCTCGGCGTGCGCGACAGCACGTCGCCGCCGCTTTGCACCGGCGTGTTCGGCGAGAGCACGCCGACGCAATTCTGCCCCGTGACCGTGCCCTTGAGATCGGCAAGCCGGCTGTCGTTGGGAAGGGTCACGGTGACATGGTGCTTGCGGCTTTCCCCGGCGCCGAGCGCCAGGTTGGCGATGCAGGACGCCGGCAGCGTCGCCGGCTCCGGCGAGCAGCCGAAGGGCGGCTCGATCGCGGTGATCCGGACGCCTTCCAGCCTGCCGATGCCGTCGATGCCGATCGCATCGCCGATGCGGACCGGACCGGAGAAGCGGGTAGGCCCATCGTTCGTGATGGTGATCTCGAACGAGCATGGTTCTCCCGGTCGGCATTCGGCATCGCCGGTCTTCTCGACGCGGATGGTCGAGCCGCCGCCGCCCTTCGCGCAGGCCTGGCCGATCGGGTAGACGATGTCGTCACCCGGCGCCGGACCGTAGGAGCCGCGCGCGCAGTTCTCGAACGCGCCATTGCCGCTCACCGTCACGTCGAAGTGCCGGCTGGTTCCGGGCGTCATCGCGGCGCCGGGAATCTGGCACGACAGCGTGTTGGCAGGCACTGGTCCGCAAGCCCAGTCCGCACCGCCGGGGGTGACGCTCTGGATTTGCACAGGCGCTCCGCCCGATACCAGCGTCGCGGCATCGCTGACCCGCACCGGTCCGGTGGGGGCGGCGGTGCCGGCATTGGTGACGGTGATGCGGCAGGAAACCGCGGCACCGGCCAGCGAGCCATCGCAGGTCTTGGTGATGCGCAGGCCAGGCTGGCCGCCATTCGGGTGGCGGATGCGCTCGGTGGCGCAAGCCTTGTTGTTGGCAAGGTCGACCTCGCCGGCAATGCCCTTCACCTCGGCGCAGTTCTCCACCGTGTCCGGCCGGTAGTTCGTCGGCATCACCGCTCTGACGACGATCGGCGTCGAGGCGCCCGGAGGCAGCGAGATGCCGGCATTGTCGCAGCGGAACTGTCCGGGGCCGTTCGGTCCGCAGGCCCATGGCGGGCTCGGCCCGAAGGTCGACGAGGTGGGCGCGCCGCCGGGGTAGGTGTCGATCACCGTCAGCGGCCCGTTATAGGTGTCGGTGCCGTTGTTGATGATGTCGATCACGAAAGTGCAGGCGCCGTCCGGCGTGCAGACCGGGGTACGGGCGCGCTTCTTCAGGATCAGGTCGACCTTCTTCTCGACCGGCGGATTGCACTGCGGATCGCGATCGCCGCGGCGGCAGATCGGGATCGAGGCGCAGCCGCGGTCGTTCTGCTGCCTGCCGAACAGCGGCTTGCCGCTGGCCTGGTAGTCATAGGCGGCGCAGTTGCGCAGCATGCCGCCTTGCCAGCCGCCCGCCGGCTTGAAGCCGAGCTTGAGGTTGACGGAGGCGCCGGGGTTGAGCGTAGTCGCCGGATAGGTGCAGGTCATCGGCGTCGTGCCGGGCGCGCAGACCCAGGGCGCGTTTGGCCCGGAGGTCAGCACTGAGCTTGCCGGCAGCGTCACCTCGTCGAGCACGATCTTGCCGTTATAGGGCGCGTCGCCGACATTGGTGACGGTGATGGTGAAGTCGCAGCCGCCGGCCATCGTGCAACGCGGCACGTCCGCATGTTTTTCGACCTTGAGGTCCGGCTCCTTGTCCTTGGGCGGGCATCTCAGGTCACGCGGGATGACGATGTCGATCACCTGCGTGCAGCAGAGCCCCCAGCCTTCCTTCGGCCCGGCATAGGTCTCGATGCCGGTGACGACGAGGTGGATGGTCTCGCCGGGCGAAGCGCCGATAATCTTCCAGTTCAGCACGCCGCCGCCGATCGGCACCTTCTGCATGTCGGGAACGATGCTGACGCCGGGCGTCGTCGTCGACACCTGCACCCATTTGTCGCCCATCTCCGGGCCGGCCGGCATATGATAGATGAAGGCGCCGCCGCCTGGCACGCAATCGACCGTGCCGCGCTCGACTTTGAAACATTCCTTGCCGGGAGGTGGCGGCGGCGGGTTGCACTTGATCAGGTCGATCTTGATCGAGGTCTTCACGCCGGTCAGGAAATCGCCGTCGTCCGGTCTGTCCGGATCCTGCGAGTGGATCGTTGTTGCCGAACCGCCCCTGAAGGCCACCTCGATCTCACCCTGGTTGTCGACCGTCGTCGGCACGGGAAAGGTCGCATGGTCTATCCTGGCGGTGATGCGGAAGGTGATGACGCGTTCGTTCGCAGCACCCGCGCCATCGAGGTTGGCAGCGCTGATGCGGAAGTTGGAAACGCTGGCCGTGTCGTTCGGGCTGTCCGACGTGCCGATTGAAACAGCGGGCAGCGCTCCGCCGGAGGCGCTGGTGCCGTCGCCGGTGACATCGACGCCGACAATCTGCAGGCCGTGCGGCAGCTGGTCCTTGAAATCGAGCCTTGTCGCTTTGAGCAGGGCGGCCACGCTTGGGCGGTCGAAGTCCTGCGGGTCGCCATGGATGCCGAAGCTCAGGACATATTCGACCGTATCGCAGCTTTTCTGGCTGCCTTTCTTGGTGAAGAAGGGCACGATCCGGGCGAGTTCCGCATTGATGCCGCGTGACGCCGGATTGGCGGCCTGATTGGTCTTGGCCGGAGCCTGGTCCTGGGCGAGCGCCGGCAGTGCCGGCATCATGGCGACCGCGATACCGGCCGCCATCAGCCAGCGCGCGCCGCGCCTGGCATATGACAGGGGTTTCATGATCGTCTCCATGACGGGTTTCGGGTTGCTCGAAACGAAGCGGGAAAGGGCGAGATTGCTCATCTGTCCCTCCCTCAACGTTCGCAGCTGACGGCTGGCGTTCTGAGCGGCAGCGTCATCTTGCAGCAAGGGTAGTAGCCACCCTTGTCCTGGTCGGACTTGCGGTAGAAGCAGAGCCCGACATTGACGGTGTCGCCAGGATCGTGGCCGGTGATGTCGACCGTGTAGGGCTTGCCCGGAACATGCGACATGAGGGTTGATACCCCGACGCCGGGCGTCCTGGACTGCGCCTTGATCGAATCGCCGCCGAAGCCGGCATGGTCATGGAGATAGAGCTCGGCCTGAAGCCCGCGCGGCGTGCAGTAATAATGCACGTCCTCGATATCGATGCAGGGCGGCAGGTTGCCGGGGGGCGGGAAGTCCGGCGGATAGAACGGAGGCAGGTAGCCGCCGCCGGGGATTTCCTCGTAATAGCCGGCGCGGCCCTCACAGGGGCGCCAGACCCTTACGTCGCCGACATGGCCTTGGACGTCCGGGTCTTCGAAATAGCCGTCGAAGTCGACGAACCATGAGCCGAAGGGCGGAACATTCGCCGGCTTGACCAGCGCGCTTGGCGTCAGCTGGACGCCATGCACGGCAAGCGGCCCGCCAGCGGCGAGGCGCTCGGCAAGTTCGGGATTGTCGCGCAACTTGTCGCCGGTGTTGACGACGGTGTCGGTGCAAACGGAAGTGTCGAGATTGCCTTCGGCGTCATAGCGATATTGCAGGTCGACGCCGCCGGCCGACTGGCGGTTGCCTGGCGGGAAGCCGACGGCATATTCCTGCGGCACCTCGACCCAGGCCGATTCCGTCGTCGGATCGTCCGGGTCCTCGCGCCAGTATCGGATCAGCTCGCCTTTGCCGGTATGGGCGAAGCGGCTGTAATCGTAACGGTTTTCGACCGGGCCGCGCTGGGCGAGGTACATGAAGCCCTTGTTGTCGAAGGCGATGTCCGTGACGGCATAGTCCTGGTCCGCCTTGACCGTCAGTTCCCAGTGCGGACCGCCGGCAAAGCCTCCGTCGCTCGCGATGCCGACCGACCAGATTTCGGCCTTCTCGCCGACGGAATAGTAGAGCCGGCCGCCATGATAGGCGACGGCCCAGACCCGGCGCGCATCCTGCGTGTAGCCCCAGGTCGCGGGGTCTTCGCTATCGAAAGCGGCAGCCTGGATGTCCATCACGGCGGTGTCGTCGGCGACCGGGGCGAGCCCATGCGCCGGGCGCCCGGCAACGCCATGGTCGAAGCTGTCGATCAGATTGCCCTCGATATCGATGCGGTGGATCAGCCCGGTGTCGAGATCCGAAGCGAAGAACTGGCGATGGGTCGGATCGAAGGCGAGATTGGCGATGCCCGGCCCGCTGTTGGTGTCGATGTCGGCGAATTTGGAGACGGCGCCCGTGATGCCGTCGATCTTCCAGATCGTGCCTGGACCGCCGCCATTCTCGGTGCCGAACTGGCCGTCCATGAAAGTGGCGCCCGCGGTGCCGCGGCGCTGCCGTTCCGGCCTGCCGTCATGGTCGGCGTCCGGCGTGACGATCTCGACGCCATGCAGCGAGGTCGCAGCCGCGTAGAGGTTGGGAACGCCTGAGGGCACGCCGTCGCGCACGCCATCGTCATAGGCGAGGCCGAACACCTCGCCGATCTGCCCGGCCGTCACATCGAAGGGCGGCCGCGTGTTGACGAGTTGGCCGGAAGCGGGCCCGCCGAGATGCGAGACGTCGAAAATGCGCAAGGATGCGCGGGACGTATCGATGAAGGTCTCGTCGACCGCGTCGACGCCGGGGGGCAGACCCTGATCGAAATCGGGAATGGTGGTGCCCGGAAAGCCGGTGACCGCCATCGAACCGGGATAGATGATCTGGGTTTCCTGCGCCTTCGCCGCGCCGAGCCACAAGCCGGCGGACAGCGCCAAAGCCAGAATTCCGCCGCTTGTTGCGATTGCGCGGCGCAAACGGCGGCCACGGGAACGCAGGAACGAGCCGCGAACGCCAGACATTGAACTCCCCCCGAAGCCGCTGGAAGGAACGTCCGCCTCTACCGCGCCAACCAGGGCAAGGCGCGGCGTTGCGGCACGTTCTTCCCCGTTCGAATTGTCTGTTTTCCTCTTGGCGACGATACGCCGGCTGCTGGGCAGGGTCAACGGAATCAGCCGGAAGCCCAGCGCGTCGACCCCTTCCCGAAGGCGGTGATCGCGCTGGATTCCCGTTGTTCCCGGAGACCGCGAAGTCTCTGGGTTTCTGGTCATGGCGGCTTTCCTTTCCGGGCCGCGCCATTGCGGCGCCTGGCCGTCAGTCGCTGGCCGGCATGGAAAGGTTCATGGGCGGATAGCGGGGTGGAAAGTGTTTGCGGTCGCCAGGGGCGTTACCAGATCCAGTCGCCCCGGCCGAGGGCCGACACCGCCTCGACGATGCGGGTGAAGCTCGTCCGTGCCCGGCCGACCATGTGGCGGGCTCTGAGATAGCCATGCACCAGGCCCGGCTCCTCGAACCAGGCGGCGCGCCCGCCGGCCGCGATGACGCGGTCGCGATAGGCTTCGCCGTCGGACGACAGCGGGTCGCACTCGGCGGTGATCAGTACCGTCGGCGGCAAATAGGCGAAATCGGCGTCGGCCAGCGGATAGAGCGTGATGTCGCCGGTCTGGTCGACGCCGCCGGTGCGGATATGCTTGTAGAAGTCGAGATCGCGCGCGGTCAGCATCGGGGCCTCGGCATGGGTGACGTAGGAGCCGCGCGAATGGTCGCCGCCGAGCCCGGGATAGATCAGCATCTGGCCGGCCGGCTTCTTTTCATGGCCGCGCGTCGCATGCGCTACCGCCGCGCAGAGATTGCCGCCGGCGCTGTCGCCGCAAAGCACGACAGGGCAGTCATAGGTCTTGGCGGCCCATTCGAACGCGTCCATGGCGTCGTCGAAGGCGGCCGGATGCAGATGCTCCGGCGCCAGCCGATAATCGACCGAGACCACCTCGTAGCCGGTGCGGGCGCAAAGCTCGGCGCAGACATCGTCATGGCTCTCCAGCCCGCCCAGGATAAAGCCGCCGCCATGAAGGTAGAGCACCATCGCAGCGTCGTTCGGCTCCGCGTTGCGATAGATGCGGATCGGGATGCCGTCGGCGATGCCTGTCGTCAAGGCGGTCACGCCCTGCGGATAGCCGGCAAAGAACTCCCGGCACATCCGGTCATAGATCGCGCGCTGCTCTTCGATCGTGTAGTCGATCGTGTTCGGCGGATAGTAGGAGTTGGTCTTCTCGATGAAGGCCCAGGTTTCTGCGTCGATGAGGGTTTTGTAGTCGGTCATGCTGGCTGGGCCAACTGGAGAGGTCGAGCCCGGGCACCCCCCTCTGTCCTGCCGGACATCTCCCCCGCAAGGGGGGAGATCAGATGTCGCCCCGACTTTCGCCAATCGCCGACGTTGGAAAGGGAGCGCCGGCGCCGACACTGCCAATCTCCCCCCTTGCGGGGGAGATGGCCGGCAGGCCAGAGGGGGGTGCCTCGCGCCGTCATCTCCGACGTTATCGTCCCTTCCAAACCGGCTCGCGCTTCTCCGCGAAAGCCCGGAACCCTTCCATATTGTCTTCCGACCCGTAGAGCTTATCGACCGTCGGCAGCTGCCGGCGCGTCACCTTGTTCATGGCGTCCTGGAAGGTCAGCGCCTCGGCCACCCGCGCCGTCTCCTTGATTGCGGCGAAGACCAGCGGTGGGCCGCTGGCGAGCAATCTTGCGATCTCCCAGACGCGCTCCTCGAGCTTGTCCTTGGGCAGCACCTCGTTGACTAGGCCCCAGCGATGCGCCTCGGCGACATCCATCCAGCGGCCGGTGAACAGAAGGTCCATGGCGATATGGTAGGGGATGCGCTTCGGCAGCTTGATCGTCGCGGCGTCGGCCAGCGTGCCGGCGCGGATCTCGGGCAGCGCGAAAGAGGAATGGTCCGAGGCGTAGATGAGATCGCAGGAAAGCGCCAACTCGAAGCCGCCGCCCACCGCCATGCCGTTGACGCAGGCGATCACCGGCTTGTTGAGGTCGCGCAACTCCTGCAGCCCGGCAAAGCCGCCGACGCCATAGTCGCCGTCGACCGCGTCGCCTGCGGCCGCCGCCTTCAGGTCCCAGCCGGCGCTGAAGAACTTGTCGCCGGCTGTCTTGACGATGGCGACGCGCAAGTCGGGATCGTCGCGGAACGCCTTGAAGGTCTCGCCCATCAGCCGCGATGTCTTCAGATCGATAGCATTGGCCTTCGGCCGGTCGAGCGTGACCTCGAGGACAGCGCCTTCGCGGCGGGTGGTGATGATTTCAGCCATTCTTCTTCTCTCCAAGCACGAGCAGGGCGTCCGCGATCCAGGCGCCCTTGCCTTCGGCGCACACGATCAGCGGGTTGATGTCGAGTTCCTCAATCTCGCCCTCGTTCTTCTGCACGAAGTCGGCAATGCCGGCGATGGCGTCGATGGCGGCGTCGACGTCGGCCCTGGGCCGGCCGCGATAGCCTTCGAGCAGAGGATAGAGTTTCAATCCACGCAATGCCGCCTCGATATCGTCGCGCGTCGCCGGCAACATCAGGGTCACGCTGTCGCGCAACAGCTCGACCAGCACGCCGCCGGTGCCGAGCGTCATCACCACACCGAACATCGGGTCGCGGGTGAAGCCGACGATCAATTCGGCGACGCCGTCGCGCACCATGCGCTCGGCGTAGAGTCCCGTGCCGAGCGGCAAAAGGTCATGCGCGGCGGCGCTGACGGATTCGGCGTCCTTGAGGTTCAGCCTGACGGCGCCGACTTCCGATTTGTGCGTGACGCCGAGAGCCTTCAGAGCCACCGGGAAACCCAAGCTCATCGAGGAAATCACCGCCTCGACCGCATTGGAGGCGCGCTCGCCCTTCGGCACCGGCAGGCCGGCGTTGATCAGCCTTTCCTTGGCCTCGGCCTCGTCCGGCGTCACGCGTTTGGCTTCCGACGTGCCCGCCGCCGTGGTGTCGACCGGCTGCGCCTGCGGCTCGCGCCATGCCCAGCCGATGAAGGCGGCGGCTTGGGCGGCGTCCATGGCTTCCGAGATGCCGAACAACGGCACCATGCCGCGCGCCATCAATCCGGCGGTGTATTCCTCCGGCAGGTTTTCCGGCAGCGAGGAGACGATCGCGCCCTGCGCCTTGTTGGTCTTCAGCGCCGCCTCGAAGGCGCGCAGCGTCGCCCACCAGTCGACGTCGGAACAGCGGTCCGGGCGCGGGAAGTCGAGCACCAGCATGTTGAGGTCGAAGCCGCCCGACACCATGGCGGTGAAAGTGGCCGTCATCGCCGGCTCGTTGTTCCAGATGAAGGTGTGGTAATCGAGCGGATTGGCGACCGCGACCAGCGGTCCGAGCGTCGATTTGACATGCGCGCGGTGCTCGGCCGTCAGGGCCGGAAAATGCACCCAGCGCCCCTCGGCGCTGTCGGCCATCACGGAAGCCTCGCCGCCCGAGCAGCTCATCGACGAGAGCCTGTAGCCGGGCAATGGTCCGGTGATGTGCAACAGCTTCAGCGCCTCGATGAAGGCCGGAATGGAATCGACGCGCGCGATGCCGAGCCGCTTCAGGAACGCGCCGGAGGCGGCGTCCGAGCCGGCCAGCGAAGCGGTGTGCGACACCGTCGCCTGCCTTGCCTGCTCCGATCGGCCGACTTTCATGGCGATAATCGGCTTCTTCAGCTCGCGCGCCCGCGCAGCCAGCCTTTCGAAGCCGGCGACCGAATCGAAGGCCTCGATATGCAGGCCGAGAGAGGTGACGCGCTCGTCCTCGATCAGGCCCAATGCCATTTCCGAAAGGCCGGTCTGCGCCTGGTTGCCGGCGGTCATCAGGAAGGCGATCGGCAGGCCGCGCTTCTGCATAGTCATGTTGATGGCGATGTTGGACGACTGGGTGATGATAGCGACGCCCTTGCCGCCTTCGGCCAACCGGATGCCGCCGTGCTGGTCGGGCCAAAGCAACGCGCCGTCGGCATAGTTGATTAGGCCGTAGCAGTTCGGGCCGATGATCGGCATCTGGCCGGCGGCGGCGACGAGCTCGGCCTGCAGCCGCTCGCCGTCCTCGTCATAGGCCTCGGTCTCGAGGAAGCCGGCGGCGAAACAGACGGCGCCGCCGGCGCCGCGCTCGGCCAGCGCCTTGATCACCTCGATGGTGAGATGCCGGTTGACGCCGACGAATGCGGCGTCCGGCGCTCCGGGCAGGTCGGAGACGGAGCGGTAGGCCTTGCGGCCGGCGACCTCATCCTTGGTCGGATGCACCGGCCAGATCTCGCCGGCAAAGCCCATCTTGATCGACTGCGCCACGACGGCGGCGGCCTGCGCCCCGCCGAACACGGCGATCGATTTCGGGCGCAGGAGACGTTCGAGTTTATGCATGGCCATCTTTTCGTTTGAGCGCGATCTTGTCCAAGGCCGGATCCGGGCCTTGGCGCATCATGCTCTAAGCTCCGAACGGACGCAGCAGCGCCCGCGAAATAATATGTCGCTGAATCTCCGACGTGCCTTCCCAGATGCGCTCGACGCGGGCATCGCGCCAGATGCGCTCCAGCGGCAGGTCGTCCATAAGTCCCATGCCGCCATGGATCTGGATGGCCTCGTCGGCGACAAAGGCCAGCATTTCGGTGGCCTTCAGCTTGGCCATCGCCATGTCCTGGTCGGTGACGGTGCCCTGATCGTACTTCCAGCCGGCTTCGAACACCATCAGGTCCGCAGCCTTGAGCTCCGTCGCCATGTCGGCCAGCTTGAACGAAACGCCCTGGAACTTGCCGATCTGCTGGCCGAACTGCTGGCGCTGCGCGGCATATTCGATGGCATGCGACAGCGCGCGCTCGGCGCGGCCGAGGCAGGTGGCACCGACCTGCAGGCGCGTGGCGCCGAGCCATGAATTGGCGACGTCGAAGCCCTTGTGCACTTCGCCGAGCACCTGGGAAGCCGGCAGCCGGCAATCGTCGAATTCGAGGATCGAATTGGTGTAGCCGCGATGCGAGACATTGCGATAGCCGTCGCGCACCGTGAAGCCTTTGGTGCCCTTGTCGACGAAGAAGGCGGTGATCTTCTTGCGCTTGCCGCGCGAAGTCTCCTCCTCGCCCGAGGCCATGAAACAAATCGCGAAGTCGGCGATGTCGGCATGCGAGATAAAGTGCTTGGTGCCGTTGAGCACCCAGTCCGAGCCGTCCTGCACCGCGGTCGCCTTCATGCCGCGCAGGTCGGAGCCGGCGCCGGGCTCGGTCATCGCCAGGCAGTCCGACTTCTCGCCGCGGATGCAGGGAAAGAGGTATTTCTCGCGCTGCTCCGGCGTGCCGGCAAGCAGGATGTTGGACGGACGCGCCACGCAGGTCCAGTGCAGCGCGTAATTGGCGCGGCCAAGCTCCTTCTCGTAGAGCAGCCAGCTTACCGTGTCCAAGCCGGCGCCACCGACATCGGCCGGCATGTTGGCGGCATAAAGCCCCGCCTCGATCGCCTTGGCCTTCAACTCGTCGATCAGCTCGCGGCGCAGCACGCCGGTGCGCTCCACCTCGCGCTCATGCGGGTAGAGCTCGTTCTCGACGAAGGCGCGCGTCGTTTCGACGATGAGCTTCTGTTCTTCCGAAAGACCGAAATGCATCGCCTCAGCCCTTCTTCTTGCTCTTCTTCGCCTTGTCGGCCTTGGCGGACTTCTCAGCCTTTGCCGGCTTGGCTGCCTTCTTCGCCGGCTTGGGCTTTTCGGCAGTTTTGGCTGGAGTCTTCTTCGCTGCCAGCTTGGCGAGTTGCCTGGTATAGTCCTTATGCAGCGCGCCGGCACCCCAGCCCTTGCCCTTGTTCTGCCTCGACAGCGCCTCCATGATCGCGACGAGATTGTCGTCGCGGATGCGCTCCAACTCACGGATCGACAGCCCGTGCGCCTGTTCGTCCGACTGCGTGGCGATCAGGTCGACCAGCTCGTCGTTGAACTCGGGCACGTCCATCAGCTTGGTCCACGGCCATTTCAGGCAGGGCCCGAACTGCGCCATGAAGTGGCGCATGCCGGCTTCGCCGCCGGCGACGCGGTAGACCTGGAACATGCCCATCTGCGCCCAGCGCAGGCCGAAGGAATAGCGCATGATGTCGTCGAGTTCCTCGACGGTGCAGATGCCGTCCTTGACCAGCCACAGCGCCTCGCGCCATGCGGCCTCGAGCAGGCGGTCGCCGACGAAGGCCTCGATCTCCTTTCGCACCACCACCGGCTTCATGCCGATCGAGGCGTAGAGCTCCTTGGCCACCTCGATCGCCTCGGGGAAGGTCTGCTCGCCACCGACGATCTCGACCAGCGGCAAGAGATAAACCGGGTTGAACGGATGGCCGACGACCAGCCGCTCCGGATGCTTCTTCATCGCCACCTGCATGTCGGTCGGCTTGATGCCGGAGGTCGAGGAGCCGACAATGGCGTTGGCGGGCGCATGCTGGTCGATCTCGGCCAGCACCTTGTGCTTGAGGTCGAGCCGCTCCGGCACGCTTTCCTGGATGAAGTCGGCGTCGGCAACCGCCTCGGCGATGGTCTTGGCGAAGGTGAGCTTGCCTTCCTTGGGCAGGCCGCCGGGCAGCATCTGCTTGTAGGCGCGGCGCGCGCCCTTCATCACTTCGCCCACCTTGCGCGAGGCTTCCGGATCCGGATCGAAGATCGACACGTCGATGCCGTTGAGCAGCAGCCGCGCCACCCAGCCGGCGCCGATGACACCGCCGCCGATGGCGGCCGCCTTGTTGATGATGCTCATGCTTGTCAGGCTCCGGTTCTCGTCTTGGCTGTTTCGGGATCTGTGAGGGCCACGCGCTCGCCGGCGCGGATCACCGCCGGATCGTAGGCCTTTCGGGCGAAGACCTCGAGCACGAAGGGCCGGAAGAACTCGACCGGCAGCGTCTCGTAGTCGGGATCGAAGCTCGACTGGTCCCAGCGCTCGCAGAACTGGTCGCAGTCATCGAAATAGAGGTGGCCGGCGAAGCGGTCGCGGGCATGCCGATTGCCGCCCAGGTGATGCGCGTAATAGAGGCGCTGGAAGTCGCCGTGCTTTTCCACCACCCAGGTGCATTGCTCGCGCACGAAGGGTTTCAGGATCGCAGCCGCATATTCGTCGTGGTTGTAGGGCGCGTAGATGTCGCCGATGTCGTGCAGCAGCGCGCAGGCGATCCAGTCGGTGTCGGCGCCGTCGCGCCAGGCGCGCGTCGCCGCCTGCAGCGAATGGCCGAGCCGGGTGATCTTGTAGCCGGAAAGACCCTCATCCAGCTGTACGAGCGCGTCGAGCAGCCGGTCGCCGGTCTTGGCGGCGTAGTCGATCTCATGGGCGGTCAGGAATTCGTAGTCTTCCTTGTCGCCGTCCTTCATCGCGGTGAATTTGACGGTAGCCATCTGCACCCCCAAACTATGCTGCGATCGGTGCCCGCTTGGTCAGGTTGAGCTTCTTGCGCACTTCCTCAGGCCCCAGGATACGCGCGCCGAGATTGGTGACGATGCTAGCCGCGCGTTCGACGAGCTGCGCGTTTGTCGCCAGCACGCCCTTGTCGAGCCACAGATTGTCCTCCAGGCCGACACGGACATTGCCGCCGGCAAGCACCGCAGCCGCCGCATAGGCCATCTGGTTGCGGCCGATCGAGAAGGCCGACCAGTTCCAGGTCGAGGGCACGTTGTTGACCATCGCCATGAAGGTGTTGAGATCGTCCGGCGCTCCCCACGGCACGCCCATGCAGAGCTGCACCAGCGCATCCGGGTTGAGCACCTTCTCCTCGACCAACTGCTTGGCGAACCACAGATGTCCGGTGTCGAAGGCCTCGATCTCCGGCTTCACGCCCAGCGCCGTCATCATGCCGCCCATGGCGCGCAGCATGCCGGGCGTGTTGGTCATCACATAATCGGCCTCGGCGAAGTTCATCGTGCCGCAATCCAGCGTGCAGATCTCCGGCAGGCACTGGCGCACATGCTCCATGCGGTTGGTGGCGCCTCCCATGTCGGTGCCCTTCTCGTTGAGCGGCAAAGGCGCTTCCGGCGAGCCGAACACCATGTCGCCACCCATGCCGGCGGTGAGGTTCAGCACCACGTCGACGTTCGCTTCGCGGATGCGCTCGGTCACCTCGCGGTAGAGATGCACGTCGCGCCTCGGCTTGCCGGTCTCGGGGTCGCGCACATGGCAATGGACGATCGCCGCACCCGCCTTGGCGGCGTCGATCGCCGAATCGGCGATCTGCTTAGGCGAGCGCGGCACATGCGGGCTGCGGTCCTGCGTGCCGCCGGAGCCGGTCACGGCACAGGTAATGAAGACCTCGCGGTTCATCGCAAGCGGCATCTTGATCCTCCCAGATTCGATCGGCCATGCATGCCACCCAGAAGCGGGAGCCGACAGCGGCACGGCATGCACGGCAATTTAGCAAGAATGCCCGACTTGCCGGAAACTGTTTTGCGTTTTACGAAGCTCTCATGATCAAAAGCGAAAAGCCGACCATCTTTCGGTCCGAGCGCGAGAGGCTCAAGGTTACGCTCCTCGTGTTCTCGGGGTCCTCGATCATGTGCGTGGCCTCGGCGGTCGACCCGCTGCGCGCAGCAAACCGCATCTCAGGCGAGACGCTGTTCGATTTCAAGCTGGTCTCGGTCACCGGCGAGGCGCCGGTGACCACATGCGGCCTCCCCGTGGCCGTCAGCGGCCGCTTCGACGCGGCCGAGGCCACCGACATGCTGGTTGTCGTCGCCGGCTTCGGCACGCAGAACTACGCCACCTCGGCATTGCTCGCGGGTCTGCGCAGGGCAGCGCGCGCTGCACGCGCTTGCGGTGGTGTCGAGGCGGGAACCTGGCTGGTGGCGCGCGCCGGCCTGCTCGAGGGCCGCAGCGCCACCACGCATTGGGAAGACATGGAGGATTTCTCGACCGCCTTTCCGGGCGTGGACGTGCGGCCGGACCGCTATGTCATCGACGGGCCGGTCTTCACCTCCGGCGGCGCCTCGCCGACCTTCGACCTGATGCTGCATCTCATTCGCACCCGGCTCGGCATGGCCGCCGCGCTCGATGTGGCGAGCGTCTTCATCTACGACCAGGCGCGCGCCGCGACCGACGCGCAGCCGCTAGTCTCGCTTGGCCGGCTCGACGGCTACGATCCGCGGCTTGCCCAGGCGATCCGGCTGATGGAAGCGCATGTCGACCAGCCGCTCACCATCGACGCCGTGGCAAAACGCGCCGGCGTCACGGCAAGGACGCTGGAAAGCATTTTTCGCAAGTCGATCGGCGAGACGCCCGGCGCCTATTATCTGAGGCTGCGCCTCAGCGCCGCCCGGCGTCTGGTGGTCGATACGCGCATCGCCATGGCCGACATCGCCGGGCGCACCGGCTTTTCCTCGGCCGCGGCATTTTCCAGGGCATTTTCCAGGGCTTTCGGCGAGGCGCCGGTCAGGCTGCGGCGCGATTGAGAATCCAGTCTGTTGCGGCGGCGAGGTCATCGACCACTGCCGTCGGAGCCGGATCGTATCGCGTCTCGTCCTTGGGTCGGTACTTGCCCGTCCGCACGAGCAGCGCCGCGCCGAGCCCGGCGCTGAGCGCGCCGGCGACATCGCTCTCCGCGTCGTCACCGACCATGACCGCATCGGCGGCCGGGCAGTTCAAATCGGCAAGCGCCGAATGGAAGAAGTCCGCCGACGGCTTGCCGAGCACGACGGGCTTTCGGCCGCTGGCGAATTCGAGGGTCGCGACGAAAGCGCCGGCGTCGAGGCTGAGCTGGCCGTCCGCATCCTTGAAGGTGCGGTTGGTGGCCAAAGCCACAAAATCGGCGCCGGCGGATAACGCGCGGAAAGCACGGTTGAGACTGGCGTAGCCGAACGCCTCGCCGGCATCGCCCACGACGACCGCCTTGCCGCTTCCTCCCTCCAGGCCCGAAAACTCTGCTTCGAGATCGGGATGGACGAGCAGATGCGGCTCGCGGCCATGCCTGCGCAACCATTCGATCGCAGCGCGCGCCGGCGTCAGCAATTCTTCATCCGCAACTTCGATGCCCATGGCGGCAAGTTGCGCGACGATCTTGCTGCGCGGCGAGCGTGTCGTGTTGCTGACAAAGCGGAGCGGCAGGCCGGCCTTGCGCAAACGCCCGACCGCGGTCACGGCTCCTGCGATCGGGTGATCGCCATCATAGACGACACCCACAAGGTCAAGCAGCACCGCGCGTATCATCGGTGCAGGATGGAGAAGCCACCTCTTTTCGTCAAATCACGGGAATTGTCAGGCGGCGTCGCGGCCTTCGCCGACGATGCGCGTGCGCATGCTCTTGGCCAGCGCCGTTTCCAACCGCGCGGCGACCGCGCGGTCCCATTCATTTGTCTTGCGACCGCCCTCTTTCGAATGGGGCAAGGCCATCAGCCGGTCGATGATCGATCCGGTTTCACCGGACGAAAGCAGGGCGTCGATCTCGCGTTCGTGCTGCATATCGGTTCGCCTCCTTCTTCTTCACCCGCCACAGGAGCCACGTTTATACGAGTTCCGTGACGGCTGTTTGAAGGCAAGAGCGGGGCGATTGAGGGGCGGCTCGGGGCAAAACCTTGTCGTGAAGTTCTGCCCCGCGCGAATGCTATACGCTCGGGCATTCCGCCTGAGCGATCAGACGTAGCGGTTGACGATGTTCTCCAGCAGTTCCTGCCGGCCGGAGCGCGGCTGCGGCTCGATCTTCTCCTTCACCACGCGCTCGGCGATCTCCTCCAGCGTGCGCTCGCCCGAAAGCATCGCCTTGCCTTCGGCGGTGTTCCAGCCGGCATAGCGCTCGGCGAGCGGGCCGGACAGCGCCTTGTCCTCGATCATCTTCGCCGCAGCTTTCAGACCGCGCGCGCAGGCATCCATGCCGCCGATATGGCCGATCAGGAGGTCGTCCGGATCGAGCGACTGCCGCCTGAGCTTGGCGTCGAAATTGGTGCCGCCGGTCTTGAAGCCGCCGCCTTGCAGCACCTGATAGTAGGCCAGCGCCATTTCCGGCACGTTGTTGGGGAACTGGTCGGTGTCCCAGCCCGACTGGTAGTCGTTGCGGTTCATGTCGATCGAACCGAAGATTCCCAGCGCATTCGCCAAAGCCAGCTCGTGCTCGAAGGAATGGCCGGCCAGGATCGCGTGGCCCTGCTCGATGTTGAGCTTTACTTCCTTCTCCAGCCCGAAGCGCTTGAGGAAGCCGTAGACCGTCGCGACGTCGTAGTCGTACTGGTGCTTTGTCGGCTCCTGCGGCTTCGGCTCGATCAGGATCGTGCCCGTGAAGCCTATCTTGTGCTTGTAATCGACGACGAGGTTGAGGAAGCGGCCGGCCTGTTCCTGCTCGCGGGCAAGGTCGGTGTTGAGCAGCGTCTCATAGCCCTCGCGGCCGCCCCACAGCACATAGTTCTCGCCCTTGAGCTTCTTGGTAACGTCGATGCAGCTCTTCACCGTCGCCGCCGCATAGGCGAACACATCCGGATCGGGATTGGTGGCCGCGCCGGACATGAAGCGGCGATGCGAGAAGAGGTTCGCCGTGCCCCAGAGCAGCTTGACGCCGGTCTGTTTCATCTTGTCGGCGAAATAGTCGGTGATCTCGTCGAGGCGCGCGGCGCTCTCCGAAAAATCCTTGCCTTCCGGGCGCACGTCTGCGTCGTGGAAGCAGAAATAGGGCGCGCCGAGCAGCGAGAACATCTCGAAGGCGACGTCGGCCTTGAGCTTGGCCAGTTCCATCGTGTCGACGCCGCCCGGCTTGGCAAACCAGGGTCGGTCGAAGGTCTGGCCGCCGAACGGGTCGCCGCCCGGCCATGCGAAGGAATGCCAGTAGGCGACGGCGAAGCGCAGATGGTCTTCCAGCCGCTTGCCGGCCACCACCTCATCGGGGTTGTAGTAGCGGTAGGCCAGCGGATTGGTCGAATCCGGCCCTTCATATTTGATTGTCTTGATGTCGCCGAAAAATCCGCTGCTCATGGTTTCCTTCCTCTCCGAGATGGTTTCCCGATTACCTCAGGCGTAATTGGTTTCACTCTTTTGCCGGGCGAAAAGCGTCATGTCGAAACGATCCAACGAAGGACCATGACTATGACCGACCTCAACACGATCGCCCGCAATTACATCGCCGCCTGGAACGAGATCGATGCGCAGCGCCGCAAGGCGCTGCTCGAAGCCGCCTTCACCAGCGACGTCAGCTATCGCGACCCGATCATGCAAGGCGATGGCCATGACGGCATCGCCGCGCTGATCGACGGCGTGCAACAGCGCTTCGTCGGCTTCCGCTTCTCGCTGAAGGGTGAGCCGGACGGTTTCGCCGACCGCATCCGCTTCTCGTGGAATCTTGGGCCGGAAGGCACGGACTCCGTCATCGAAGGCACCGACATCGGCGTCATCGAGAATGGGCGGCTGAAGAGTGTCACCGGGTTTTTGGATAAGGTGCCGGCGCAGTGATAACTGGAGAGGTGGGATGCGAGGCCCCCCTCTCTGGCCTGCCGGCCATCTCCCCCTCAGGGGGGGAGATTGGCAGCTTCGAGGCCTCGCCTCTCCTTGCAACGCCGGCGATTGGCGAAAGCCGGCGTGACATCCAATCTCCCCACTTGCGGGGGAGATGCCCGGCAGGGCAGAGAGGGGGGCCTCGCACATAGTCACGCAGTTATCGCTCTTATCGCCGGATACAGCGCCCGATACCCTTGATACGCATCAGCATAAGCGCCACCCAGCCCGACATCCGGCTCGATCGTCGCATCCGTGGCCGGCGCAGTGCAGACGGCAAGCGGATCGGCCCCCGTAGCCGCAATCAACCCAAGCCTTGCCGCACCAAACGCCGCGCCGAAATCGCCGTCGGTCGGAATATCGACCGGAACCTGCAGCGCGGTAGCGATCGCCTTCAGCCAATAGCGCGAGCGCGAGCCGCCGCCGATCGCGGTCACCCGGCTCAGCGTGGTGCCGGCCGTCTTCAGCGCCTCGAGACTGTCGCGAAAGGCGAAAGCGACGCCCTCAAGCACGGCCTGCGTCAGCACGGCCCGGCTCGATTGATGCGCCAGCCCGGTAAAGGAGCCCCGAATGGCGGAATCATTGTGCGGCGTGCGCTCGCCGGAGAGATAGGGCAGGAAGGTAACGCCCGTCGGCGCCTTCAGCGTATCGCCGAGTTCGCCGGTCAGGTCGCCGGCGCTCTTTGCCGTGATCTCCGACAGCCAGTTGAGCGAATCGGTGGCCGAAAGGATCACGCCCATCTGGTGCCAGGTGTCGGGCAGCGCATGGCAGAATGTGTGGACCGCGCTTTCCGGATTGGGCAGATAGGAGGCGTTCGCCGCAAACAGCACGCCCGACGTGCCGAGCGACACGAAAGCGTGGCCGGCGCCGACCGTGCCCATGCCGCAGGCCGAGGCCGCGTTGTCGCCGGCGCCGCCGGCAATTGGAATTCCCGCCGCGATACCCCATTTCGACGCGAGCTCGCCGCGCAAGGCGCCGGCCTTGGCCGTGCCTTCGACCAGCGAGGGCATGTGCTTTTCGTCGAGCGACGTCGCCGCCAGCAATTCGGGTGCCCAGCGGCGCTTGCCGACATCGAGCCACGAGGTGCCGGCCGAATCCGACATTTCCGAAATATGCTCGCCGGTCAGCCAGAGCCGCAGGTAATCCTTTGGCAGCAGCACCTTGGCCACCCTGGCGAAGATTGCCGGCTCGTTGTTCTTCACCCAGGCAAGCTTCGGCGCGGTGAAGCCGGGGAAGACGATGTTGCCGGTGAGCTTGCGGAAGCGTGGATCGGCATCGAGCGCGGCCGCCTCGACATGGCTGCGGGTGTCGTTCCACAGAATGCAGGGGCGCAGCACCTTGTTCGAGGCGTCGAGGAGGGTGGCGCCGTGCATCTGGCCGGAAAGGCCGATGCCCTTGACCGCGGCCAGCTCCTTCGGATGGGAAGCCTTGAGTTCGCCAATCGCCGTCTCGCAGGCCTCGATCCAATGCGCCGGATCCTGCTCCGACCAACCCGGATGCGGCCGCGAAACGTCGAGCGAGCCATGGCCGGAGCCGATGACCTTCTGGCCGTCGTCGATCAGCAGCGCCTTGACGCCCGAAGTGCCCAGGTCGAGGCCGAGATACATGATTTCCTCCCACTGCCGTTAATTTTTTCGGATCCCGAAAAAATCTGGCTTGGCCAGTTTTTAGGACAAGATCCGCTCCGGGTCAATTCTCTGACAAATCGGCGGCGCGACGCGAGAACAGCGCCGACAGCGGGCTGTCGGGCCTGGCGAGCTGCCGTTCGACCGTCAGCGCCCGCGCGAGCGCCGTATCGCCGGCGCGCAACGCGGCCTCGATCAGCGTCAGGTCGATCACGTCGCGCTGCGCATGGCTGCCGCCGAAACGATGCGCGATCGAGCGGATCGGCCGGATCAGGCGCGCGGCCTCGTCATATTTGCCTTCGCCGAAAGCCTTGATCGCAAGCGTCAGCGGATGGCCGACATCGCGCGTGAAGACGGCGTTGTCATCCTCGCCGCGCATCGCTTCGCGTTGCGCCTCGAGCAGCGTCTTGGCCGGCGCCTCCAGGCCTGCGCCGACAAAGGCCATCATCGCATGCGCGTCGTTGAAGGCATAATTGCCGGCGGCGGCTTTTGGCATCCAGTTGCCGGCAAGCGCCGCCCAGCGGTCGCCGACATCGACGCCGCCCAGTGCGAGGCGCCACAGGATCGCCGAGGCATCGACCATGTTGAGCGCCAATGTCGAGCGGTCGCCATAGATCGGCCCGTCATAGAGCTTGAGCACCTCGTCGGTTTCGCCGAGATCGTAATGGAACAGCGCCAGATGCCACCAATTGTGGATCTTGAGGAAGCTGTCCGTCGACCACGCGTCGGGATTGGCCCGCATCCAGGCGATGCCGTCTCGTTGCCGGCTCTGCATTTCCATGACATGCGCGACCGCATGCTGCGCCCAGCCGTCGCGCGGTTCGATCTCCACAGCCTGCCGGCCGAAGGATTCGGCACGGCCATAATCGCCCATCTCCTCCAGCCCGAACGCCTGCATGCCGAGAACGGCGTGGTAGCCCGGCATGTCTTTCTGCCAGGCCGGCAGCGCCCGGCCGATGCGGTCGCGCAGCATGCGCGCATTGCCGGTGAAGAAATCGACCTGATGCCCGGTCTGCAGCGCCACAGCATCGAGCGGGTGGTCGATGGCGACATCTTCCAGAATGCGCGACGCCTGGTGCCAGTGTCCCCCCGCGAGATGGCCGAGTGCGGCGACATGCGCCTGCTCGCGGGTCGTCGCCGCAAGCGGCAACGCCGCCTCGTAGCACGCCTTGGCCACGGCAGTCGCTTCGCGCTCCGTCGCCAGGCCGAACAGATAGCCCTTGAATACATGCGCCATGACGAAACCGGGATTTTCGCCAATAGCGCGGTCGATGGAGCTGACCGGATCGCCGATGAAGCATTGCAATTCATGCACAGCGCGGGCGTAGGACGAAAACCCGGCTTCGGTCGCACCGGAATAGGTAAGACCGAATGCGTCCTTCATAGCTTCAGTTGGCCGACCGCATCGCCACCGTGGCGATGCCGGCGCCGACCAGCAGCGTGCCGCCGGTGCGGTTGAAGATGCGGATCGCCTTCGGGTTGCGCACGATCGCCCTGGCCCTGGACGCGACCAGCGCGTAGCCGAAGGCATTGGCGAAGGCCAAAGTCAGGAAGGTCGTCTCGAAGATCAGCATCTGCGTCCAGAAATCGGCATGCCGGTCGAGGAATTGCGGCAGGAAGGCGACGAAGAAGGTGATGCTCTTCGGGTTCAGCGCCGTCACCAGCCAGGCATGCGCCATCATCCGTGCCGCCGAGACCGCGTCGGTGCGCGGTTCGGCCTTCAGCGCGCCGCCGGCGCGGAACAGTTTTATGCCGAGATAGATGAGATAGCCGGCGCCGATCACCTTGAGCATGGTGAACACCGTTGCCGAAGCCGCAAGCAGCGCGCCAATGCCGAGCATCGACAGCGTCATGGCGGTGAAGTCGCCCAGCGCCACGCCCACTGCCATCGGCAACGCGGTGCGCCAGCCTTGCCCAAGCGCATAGGAGACGACCAGGAGGATCGTCGGGCCAGGAATGATGAGAAGAATGGAAGAGGCGGCGGCGAAGGCAGCCCAGTTTTCGAAGGACATTTCCCTGCTCCTTGAACGCAAAGAAAAGGATAAATCCTGGGGCCGGGGAGAATGTAAAGGGGCCGTTGGAAAAATCTTCAGCGCCGAGGCCGGCGGCTCATCTACCGCCATAACGATCCGTTAGGGTTAAGCCCGGCACGGGCTCTTTCACCCTTTTTCAACGATGAATGGCGAAAATGCCTGCGATCCGGCCGGACCCCCGCCGGCAGCGTAGGGTTTGTGCATGCGCGAGTTGCCGCAACGTCTGACGTCGCCTTCCAACGGCGCAGCAATCGATACCGAAATTCAGCTTTCCCGCCGCGCCATGCTTTCCGGCGCCGGCGCCATGGCGCTGCTCGGCCTTGCCGGCTGCAGCACCACCGACACGCTCGACCTGCCGCAAATGCAGCTCGACAACACCGTCACCGGTTCCGTGCCGCCGATGCGTCCGGCGATCAGCGTCGACAAGAACATCACCGGCCCGGACGTCATGTATGCCTCGCTCACCGACGGCGGCTTCCAGGTGCCGGAGGTGCCGTGGCAGAAGGTCAAGCCGCAGTTCCGCCGCCAGATCGTCGTCGACAAGACCGGCGAGGCGCCCGGCACCATCGTCGTCCACTTGCAGGAGCGCATGCTCTATCTCGTCCAGCCGGGCGGCGACGCCATCCGCTACGGCGTCGGCATCGGCAAGGACGGCTTCCGCTGGTCGGGCCGCGCCAACATCCAGTACGGCCGCGAATGGCCGGTGTGGACGCCGCCGCCGGAAATGATCCAGCGCAAGCCCGAACTGGTGAAATGGCAAGGCGGCCAGCCCGGCGGCCTCACCAATCCGCTGGGCGCCCGGGCGCTCTACATCTACCAGAACGGTAAGGACACCGGCTACCGCATCCACGGCTCGCCCGAATGGTGGAGCATCGGCCAGGCCATGTCGTCGGGCTGCGTGCGCCTGATCAACCAGGACATTATCGACCTCTACAGCCGCGTTTCCAAGAAGAACCCGGTCGTCGTGGTCTGATCTTTCCAGGCGACCTGTCTGGCCGCCATTTCGAGATACCGTTTCTTCCGTTGCGCGATGCCGCAAGACAGGCCAAGGTACCTGAAAACCTTCGCTTCGGGAGAAATCGAGCATGTCTGGAACCTTCGTCATCGCGCAAGGCGGCGGCCCGACCGCCGTCATCAACCAGACGGTCGTCGGCGCCACGCTGGAAATCCGCAAACGCCATCCAGGCGCCAAGGTGCTGGGCTCGCTCCACGGCGTGCGCGGCATGCGCGACGGCAATTATGTCGATCTCTCCGCCATCCCCGAGGACAGGTTGCGGCTGATTGCCGGCACGCCGAGCGCCGCCCTCGGCTCGACCCGCGACAAGCCGGACGCCGCCTATTGCGAGGTCATCCTCAACGGCTTGAAAAAGGCCGGCGCCGACGCCTTCATCTATATCGGCGGCAACGACACCTCGGGCACGCAGCAGATCCTGACCGATGCCGCCGGCGGCTCGATCGCCTTCGTGCACGCGCCCAAGACCATCGACAACGACCTCGAGGAGAACGACCACACGCCGGGCTTCATCTCGGCGGCAGAATTCGTCGCTGGCGCCTTCCTCTCCGTCGACCTCGATTTCCGCGCCCTGCCCGGCATCTATGTCGGCATCGTCATGGGCCGGCATGCCGGCTTCCTGACCGCCGCCGCGGCCGCATGGCAGCTCGATCCCGACAGCGGACCGCATCTGATCTACGTGCCGGAGCGCGCCTTCTCGGCGAAGCGCTTCATCGAGGAAGTGCGCGAAAAGCTGGACCGCCACAAGCGCTGCATCGTCGCTGTCTCGGAGGGCGTCAGCACTGCCGACGGCAAGGCGCTGGTCGAAAGCCTGGTGCCGCCGGACAAGCTGGAGCGCGATCAGCACGGCAACGTCAAATTGTCGGGCAGCGACCTGCCGGCGGCGCTCGAACGGGCCTTGGCCGAGGGCCTGCCCGGCAAGCGCGCGCGGGTCGACGCGCTGGGCTACATGCCGCGCGGTTACGTCGGCGCGATCAGCGCCGTGGACGCCAAGGAAGCCTTCGACGCCGGCGCTTTCGCGGTTGCTGTCGCAGGCGAAGGCGGCGGCTCGGTCGCGCTGCAATATGACGGGTCGAAGACGGTGTTGAAGAAGGTGTCGCTGAAGGCGGTGGCCGGCAAGACCCGCCACATGCCCGACGATTTCATGAAGCCGGACGCCAATCAGCTTTCGGAAGCCGGCATGGCCTACCTGAAGCGGCTGGTGCCGGAAAAATACAAGGTCGGCAAGCCGTTCATCTGATGGGCGGCGGCTCGATGCCCGAGCTTGAGGTTGGCGACTGGTTCGGCAAGGCGAAAGTCGATGCCGGCACGACGATGCTGACCGAGCCTTTCGTGCACGATTTCGTGCGCGCCAATATGTGGCATCTGAAGGGCCGCGAGGCGGATCTGCTGGTCGACACAGGCATGGGCATCCGTCCGCTGGCGCCTGAGATCGACACGCCGCCCGGCAAGCCGCTCATCGTCGTCGCCACGCACATCCATCTCGACCATGTCGGCTCGCTGCATGAATTCCCGCTGCGCCTGGGCCCGAAGATGAGCGCGCCGCGGTTCGACGCCATGGATGATGCCGTCACCTACGCTTACATGTTCCACAATCTCGACGGCGCCGTCTCGAAACTGCCGGCGCCGGACTGGAAGGCGGCCGATTACCGGATTCCGTCAGCACCGCTGACGCGTGCGCTCGACGAAGGCGACATCGTCGATCTCGGCGACCGCAAATTCCGTGTGCTGCATCTGCCTGGACACTCGCCGGATTCGATCGCGCTTTTCGACGAGGCCGATGGCCTCTTCCTCGCCGGCGATGCCATCTATGACGGCATGCTGATCGACGATCTGCCGGATTCGGACCGCACGGCCTATTGCCGCACCATGCGGCGCCTGCTCGACCTGCCGATCCGCATCGGCCATGGCGGCCATGGCCCGAGTTTTACCGGCCAGCGAATGCGTGAGATCGCCTCCGCTTATCTGCGTCGGAGAGAGCGGTTCGTAAGCGCTCTCTGAATTAAATCTTCGTAAGGTCATCCAAAGGCCCTGATTCAGGCCATTCCGCACCCTAAATCCTGATTGTCGATCCGGCCGGCTGCCATGCAAGGCGAGGCAGGCAATCCCGGTCGCCGACACGCCAACGGATGCGTGCTTCGAGACACATCCGGGGTGCCCGATCAACCTCTCGCCCGGACAGAAACGACCATGTCACCCATGAACATTCTTCGCAGACATCGCGTCGCGGCCCTGTTGGGCGCTGCGCTGATCATTTCTCCCGTTATTGGTTCCTTTGCCGAGAGCACGAACAACGCCGGATTGAGCAACGCCGTCGCCACCACGCAAACTCCCGCCGCCGGCGTTACCGCGCCTAACGGCTCCTTCGCTCCCATCGTTGCCACCACAAAGCCGGCAGTCGTAACAGTCACGACAATGATGAAGGGCCAGCCGGACGCCATGAGCGAGGGTTCGCCCTTCGACGGCAACTCGCCTTTCGACGACTATTTCCGGCAATTCTTCGGCGACCAGGGCATGCCGATGCCCAAGACGCCCCCTCAGCGGGCACCACGTAGCGAGGCGCTCGGCTCCGGCTTCATCGTCAGCGCGGATGGCACAATCGTAACCAACAACCATGTCATCGACGGCGCCAGCTCGATCAAGGTGACGCTCGACGACGGCACCGAGCTTCCGGCCAAGCTTGTCGGCCACGATGCGAAGCATGACCTGGCTGTGCTCAAGATCAAGGCAGACAAGCCGTTGCCGACCGTCAAGTGGGGCGATTCCAGCAAGCTGATGACCGGCGACCAGGTGCTGGCGATCGGCAACCCATTCGGCATCGGCACCACGGTTACCGCCGGCATCGTGTCGGCGCGCGGCCGCGATCTCCATAGCGGGCCGTTCGACGATTTCATTCAGATCGACGCGCCGATCAATCACGGCAATTCGGGCGGTCCGCTGGTCGACATCCATGGCAATGTGATTGGCATCAACACCGCCATCTACTCGCCCAATGGCGGCAGCGTCGGCGTCGGCTTCGCCATCCCGTCGGATCAGGCCCAGAAAGTCGTGGCCAAGCTGATGAAGGGCGGCGACATCGAATACGGCTATCTCGGTGTGCAGATCCAACCGGTCACTCCGGATGTTGCCGGCGCCATCGGCCTCGACCATCCTGCCGGAGCCTTGGTTTCGTCGGTCACGCCGGGCTCGCCGGCGGCCAAGGCGGGCATTGAAGTCGGGGATGTGATCACCGGCTTTGGCGGCCAGGAGATCAAGGATCCGAAGGACCTGTCGCGCGCCGTCGCAGATGTCCCGCCCGGCAACAAGGAAACCGTCGACATCTGGCGTAAGGGCAAGGCGGTTCAGGTCTCCGCAGACGTCGGCCGCAACACCGACGAGGTGCAGACCGCCTCGAATGGCGAAGGCGGCAAGCCGTCAGCGGGCCAGGGCGTGCCGTCGCTCGGCCTCGGGCTGACCGATATCACTCCCGATATCCGGCAGGAGCTCAACCTTGCCGACAACCAGCACGGCGCCGTGATTGAGCGTGTCAATCCGGACAAGGCGGCTTCGGCGGCGGGCCTCCAGCCGGGAGACGTGATCATCGGCGTCGACCAGACGCCCGTAAAGAACGCCAGACAGGCGAACCAGGCGATCGCCGAGGCAGCCAAGTCGGGCAAGAAGTCGGTGCTGCTGCTTGTTGATCGCGGCGACCAGCAGATCTTCGTCGCAGTGCCTTTCGCGGCCGGCTGACGACGTCGTGGCGACCTGCCTGTTGCAAGGCGGGTCGCCAAGATTCTTGTTGCCCGTAGAGGTATATTCGAGAACACTCCCCGCATCCTTCCACCGGTGCAGGAGGCGTCTCGATGGTCACGCGCGGCTTTTTTTCCGGACGGCGTCCTCCTTCCGACGCCGACGCGCGCATCCCGCCGGGCCAGTACCTGGAACAAGGTTTCCCGGTTCTCTCGGCCGGGCCGACGCCGCGCGTGCGCACCGAAAATTGGTCCTTCACCTTGAAGCAGGGGCCGCGACCGCTCAAGAAATGGAACTGGGCCGAGTTCAACGCCCTGCCGCAAAGCAAGATGACGCGCGACATCCATTGCGTCACGGCCTGGACCAAGTTCAACACGCCCTGGCAAGGCGTGATGATCGACGACGTCCTCGCCGATGCCGGCATCGAGCCGCCGACGGCCTACACGCTGGCGCTGTCCTTTGACGGCTATTCCACCAATGTGCCGACCAAGGACCTCGTCACCGGCAAGGCGATGGTGGCGCTGCTCTACGAAGGCAAGCCGATCACGCCCGATCATGGCGGGCCGGCCCGGCTTCTGGTGCCGCATCTCTATTTCTGGAAATCGGCCAAATGGGTGAACGGGCTGCAGTTCACCGAGCGCGACGAGCCGGGCTTCTGGGAGCTGCGCGGCTATCATATGTATGGCGACCCCTGGCGCGAGCAGCGCTATTCCAGTGACCCGTGAGCGGCGATTTATGAGCAGCAATCGATGAGTGCCGAGCCGTCGCCGCAATCGCCCTGGCAGGAAGCCACGATCACCCGCATCGAAAAGCGCACGCCACGCGTCACCAGCTTCTGGTTCCAACCGTCGCGGCCTTTCGCCCATCTGGCCGGACAGCATGTCGACGTCCGGCTGACGGCGCCGGACGGCTATCAGGCGCGCCGATCCTATTCCATAGCTTCGGCGCCCGAAGCAGGTGCCGTCGTCGAGCTCGCGATCGAGCGGCTCGACGACGGCGAGGTCTCGCCCTTCTTCCACGACGTGGCTGCCGTCGGCGACGAGATCGAGCTGCGCGGGCCGCTGGGTGGCCATTTCATCTGGGAGGAGAGCGACGGCGGGCCGATCCTTCTGGTAGGCGGCGGCTCGGGCGTCGTGCCGCTGATGGCGATGGTGCGCCATCGTATGCTGCGCAACACGGCGGTACCCGTTGTGCTGGTGTTCTCGGCGCGGGTCTGGGACGAGGTGATTTTCCGCGACGAGCTGATCGGTCTCGACGATCGCCGCGACGGTTTCGATCTGGTGCTGACGCTGACCCGCGAGCCGGCTAGGCGGCCGTCCGACTATTCCCGGCGCGTCGACGCCCGCATGATGGTGCAGGCCGTCGAGCGCCTGCCGAAGGCACCGAGGCTCGCCTATGTCTGCGGCTCGAACGCCTTCGTCTCGGCCGCCGCTGATGCCCTGATTGGCGCCGGCGTTCCGGCGGGGATTATCCGCACCGAGCGCTATGGAGTTTGACAGAAGCCCGTTGAAATTCGACCCAAAAGGTAATACCTTGCTTACAATTGGTATTACTGGGGAGCGAAGATGGCTACCACCGTTACGTCAAAAGGACAGGTCACCATTCCAAAACCGGTCCGCGATCTGTTGGGGATTGTCCCGGGAAGCAGGGTCGATTTCCGGCGCGCCGCCGATGGGAGCGTAGTGCTTGCTCGTGTCGACAGAAAGCAAACGGCGAGCCGCTTCGCCAAGTTGCGCGGCCATGCCGGCGAGGGGCTTACGACCGACGCGATCATGGCGCTGACGCGTGGTGAAGCGTGACGCTCATCGACACCAACGTCCTGCTTGACCTTGTTACTGACGATCCAAACTGGGCAGATTGGTCGGTTGCTCAGCTTGAGGCGGCGAGCCTCAACGGACCATTGTTGATCAACGATGCGGTCTATGCCGAGCTCGCCGTACGCTACGCCCGCATCGAGGATCTTGACGCTTTTCTCGATGCGGCCGGTCTTGAAATGGCTCCCATGCCGAGGGCCGCTCTTTTCCTGGCCGGAAAGGTATTTACACAGTACCGCCGGTCAGGAGGACAAAAGACTGGTGTTTTGCCGGACTTCTTCATTGGTGCGCACGCTGCGGTCGGCCATCTTCCACTTCTGACCCGCGATATCGGCCGATATCGAACCTATTTCCCCTCCTTGAAGCTGATTACCCCAGGCTCTTGAGCCGTCCCGGACTGTTGCGCTGATGTCAGCCGGTCGGAGAGAATTTCGCCGAAACGAGCTGGAAAGGCAGCGCGCCATAGCTGGCGACGGCCTGCTCGCTGTCCCAGACGCGAAACTGGCGTGACGGCCGAGCCTCCAGCACCAGGGCCCGTCCCGCCCGCTCAAGCTTCACCTTGCCGCGAAAGCGCAGCATCCGCTCCCCGCCGGAGCGGCTGATCGCCATCGAGCGCAGCCGGGCCACGTGCCGGTCGCCCGCATTGATCTCCATCTCGATGCGTCGCCTGACCGGCGGGACGACGATGCGCACGATGAGATCGAGCATCATCTCGCTGGCTTCGCCCTCCGGTTCATCCAGGGGTTGCGAGAGCACAAATGCGGCAGGCTTGCCTATGGCCTTGGTCTTCACGGACTTGCCGCGCCACACGATGTCGGGCTCGGTCTGCTTCAGCCGGCCTTTCTTGCGCTGCAGGCGCAGCTGCTTTGCAAATCCCCGCGACAGCCAGGTCAGCGCGCCGAAATCGGTGCGCGGCTTGGCCTGCAGAACCGACGACAACCGGGCCGCGCCGCGCCGGTCAGCCATGTCCACCACCTTGGCCAGCACGGCCTCCGGCACAGCGATGCCGATCTCCAGCGCAAGATAGGAAAGCGCCACCGCCGCGGCGACGGCGAGACTGCGCCTGGCGATGACATCGAGGAATATGGTCCAGTCGACAGTGCCGCCCTCGATGGCCACGGTGCAATCGACCAGCCAGTCGCTATGCGTATGTGCGTCGAGGCCGCCATGCGCGATGGCGAGCGCGATGCGGTCGGCTGCCGAGGGGACGACTACGCTGACATCGCTGAATTTGGCGGCAATCGCGCGGCGCCAGATGGCGAGGTCGTCCTCGGTGTTCTGCTGCGACCCGTCATAGGCAAGCTGATGCAGGTCGATGTCGCCGTAATTGCCCTTGAAGAAATTCATCGAGCGCAGCGATCCCAGCCGTGCGCGCAGATATTGCGGGGAAACACCGCTGGCGATCTGCCAGCCGCGGTCGCGCAGCACATCGAAGGCCGGCTGCATATCGCCCGGCCGCACCAGTATATCGATGTCATGCGCCACGCGCCCGCGCTGCGCGGCGGCATCGAGCGCGGTGCGGCTGGCGCCCTTGATCAACATCACCGTGCAGCCGGCATCGACCATCGCCTTCAGTGCGGGCTCGGCCTCGCGCATGGCCATGCGCGACTTCGTCCACAGCATCTTCTGCAGGCCGACCAGGCGCGGATAAGCGGCGTTGCCGGCAAGCTTGCGTCCGAACCTGTCGGAAATCGCGGCAAGCAACCGGTGTTCCCGGAAGGAGACGTGGTCGATGTCGTTCTCGTTCAGCCAGCCGGCGGCGCAAAGGCGCGCCGCCTCTTCGTCGGGCAGAAGTGCCGCCTTGAGCAACTGGTCGAGCGAGCCGGTCGGCCAGGACCAGCCATAGTCTGGAAAACGCCTGCCGATGCGACGGATCTTCGCCATCAGCTGGAACTGGCTTTGCTTTGTGCCCGTCGCAGCATGGCCAGGCGTGCCACTTCCAGGTAACCGCGGTCGCGTGCCGCGTCGCGCCCATAGGACAGGCTCCCCGGCCTGATGCGCCGGAGCGCCAGGACATCAGGCATCATGTCGAGGACAAAACCGCTTTCCCGCGCGCGGGCGATCCAGTCGATCATCTCGCCGCGGCCGCCCGGCGGATCGACCATCGGGCCGACGCTCTCCGCGGTCTGCCGGCGCATCAGCATCGTTGAGCGCGACCAGCCGGGGGTTGCGGTCGGGGCCATCGCGTCGGGTTCTCCGTCGCGGAAGGCGCGCATATGGGCGAAGACCCCGGATATGCCGGGAAGCCGTTCGAGATGGGCAAGCTGCGCCGCGATCTTTCCAGGCAGCCAAAGGTCGTCGGCATCGAGCGTGGCCACGAAGGGCGTCGACAGCGCGGCGATGCCGCGGGTGGTCGCGCTGCCGGGTCCGGCATTGTCCTGGTGCAAAAGCCTGAGCGGCAGGTCGATGCCGCCGATCGCGCCGGCGAGATCGTCGGTCGAGCCGTCGTCGACCACCACGACCAGTTCGGGCCGCAACGTCTGCGCCGCCACCGATCGCAGCGTCTCCGCGATCGTGGCGCTGGCGTTGTAGGCCGGAATGACGACGCCGTATGCGCTCATCACATGAACTGCCAGTCCGCGAGTTTCTTCAGTTCGAAGATGCCTTCGATCGGCTTGAGCGAAGGGTTGGCCCTGCGCCGCTTCATCGACTTGTAGATCGCGCGCATGAACTCGCGCGACTGGACATCTTGCTGCCTTGTCATGTTGCCGGCGTGCCGCCGGTAATAAAGCGCCAGCGTGTCCGGAAGCGCGCATCGGGGGCCGACCTCAAAGCTGCGCAGCAGGAAGTCCGTATCCTCGGCCTGGACGAAGTCCTCGTCGAAAGCGCCGATCCGGTCGACCAGACGGCGCGAGAAGATCGCCGCCGAGAGATGGATGCCGCGAACCGTGATGCTGGTGCTGTCGCGGGTCGGCTCCAGCGTCTCGTCGTCGATCCTGTCGACCAGCATCATCCTGGAATAGGTGAGCTCGAGAGAAGGATCGCGCCTGAAAAGGTCCAGATCCGCCGCGAAGCGCCCGGCCGGCGAGATGTCGTCCGAATCGAGAAAGGACACCAGTTCCGTCTCCGGCTTGAGCCGGCTGAGCCCGCTGTTGCGCGCCCGGGTCACGCCCATGTTTTCCTGCCGAAACAGCCGGATGCAAGGCGCTTCGTCCATCATCGCGCGCACCGCTTGGGCCGAACCGTCGGTCGAGCCGTCATCGATGACGATGATGTCGAGATCGGCGGCGTCGCGCTGCCTGATGAGCGAACGCAATGCCGCAACGACATAGCGCTCGCGGTTGTAGACAGGCATGATCACGCTCAACTTCACCGGGCGCTCCGGACAAGGAAATCCGCAATCGTAGCGGCGATTTCTCCTGGGCGTGACCCAAGCGAAATCCGGTAGCATGGCAGTAGCCGGGTCAGATCGCTGAAGAAGCGAAAACCGCTGTCGCGTTCGCCAGGCATCTGGGCGATGCCGGACGGCGCCAGCGCGATGATGGCATCCTTGCGCGAAATCGGTGCGATCGAACTTATCTTTCCGCCGCTGACATGTGGCACCAGCAACGCGCAAATGTCCAGACTCTCACCTACTGGCCGGGGCGCGATCTCGTGAATGTGGAAGGCATGCTTGCCTTGCCAGTTGAGCGGGCGGCCGGTTCCCAGCCGCCTTTCCAGCCCGAGCCGGGCGAAACCCGGCGGATCCTGCTTCAGGATCGAAAACAGCGGTCGCGCTGTCACGCCGCCGGAAAGATCGATCAGCACGTAATCGTCACCGACGCTGTCCAGCCCGTTGAGCAGTCCTGCAACGACGGTTCCGGATTTTCCCGCACCCCCGGCGCCTGCCAGCAGCACGCCCCTGCCGTCGAGGCCCAGCGTGCCGGCATGGGCAAGGCGCATGCCGCGCGCGGCGTATTCCCAGTGCAGGAAGGCGCGCAGCGGCGACCCCTGCTCCCAAGGCGGAAACGCGTCGGGAGACCGCATCAACTGGACGCCGATCCGTCGGGCGGGATCGTAGACCTGCCAGAAATCCAGATCGTGGTAATGATGGCCGCGCAGCCCTGCCTCCGCAAGTTTCCGGGCAAAGCCGTGCTCGGTGAAATGCGCATCGCCCCAGCTTGCCGGTTCCGGCATGTCGCCGATGCCTGGATGGCCGATGAAGATACGGCATTGGCGGGAGTCCCGCGGATCGCCTTCGGCTTCGATGAAGGCCTGGCCAAGGGCATCAGCGAGCGCGCCGGGATCGAGATGCGCGATCAATTCCAGGCCTGGCAGGCGGACAGCACGCCGGACCGGAAACTGCCCGGCGGCGCCTTCGGCAGCGGCGATGAGAAAGCGGGCATAGTCCGGCAGGGTCTCGAGCGTCACATGTGGCATGGTCTGTTCCGGCCGCCCTGACCCTTCGCCGGTTCAGGAAACCTGCCTGACGGCCGGCCAGCCGAGCGGCTCCTCGACTTCATGGATCGGGTCAACGATGATCAAGTCGGCAAGATCGTCATGGACGCTCACGGTGAGCGGTTCGCTCGCCGCAGCCAGCGCCGCCGGCAAATCGTCGGATGACGGCAGCGGCGTTGCGCTGGAAGGCGCCAGCAGCCCGAACTCGACCAGCTGCGTAATGAATGCCTCGATAGCGGCGGCGTCGATCCTGCCAGCGGCCGATCGGATCAGCGCTTCGGTGCCGACACCCGAGGACAGCGCCTGCCACACTTTGCTGCCGGAATCGGAGAAGCCGAAATACTTGCCGTTGGAGAGGTCGAGCACGACAGCTTCGCCGTCGAAGGATTCGAAGACGATGTCCCGGCTTGCAACGGCGTAGACGTCGGAAAGAGGCATGTTCTTGACCCCCGCTCTGCAATTCCGGCCGGCGGCTGCGCCGGTCGTATCGTTGCCCTGACCCCTGGACAACGCCTGTAAACACTCGATCCTTGCTTGGCAAGGCAGGGCATAACGGCGTCATCTCGACCATTTTGGTGTTCAATTCGCGGTTCGAGCCCCGATTACGGGCACCGACAAGCAGGGCGACTGCGACCCTTCCGGCGCGAATGCCCGCTGGCCTTCAGTCTGAACACGGTCATGGAGCGGGCCGAATCGGCCGGTGGAACGGGGGGTATGATGGTTAATAGTATCGAAAAGTGACTATTAGGAGATTCTAAAATCGAACTGAACGGTTCGTTTCTGTTGACGGTGCGTGCAGGACGGTGTGAACGTTGGCGCTCCGATACATTTGGTGAGCCAACGGTCAAATCTGCATAAGTTATTGATTAAATGCGATAAAAATAAAGTTATAGGCATGCTTATCAAAACTTCAAGATGCGGAATCATGGTCCAGACGGAAAAACTTCGTGATTGGAATCCTGCCCTCGGCTCACCCAAATCAGCGCTGTCCGAACGACGCGAGTTTCATTCCCAAGACACGCCGCTAGACGGACTGAATAAAGATACTGGAGTAGCAAAAATGAAAAAGATTGTTCTCACTGCCGCAGCCCTTCTGGCAATTTCTGGCAGCGCCTTTGCTGGTAGCGACCATTACAACCCGAATGAAGCCAATCAGGCGGCGGCCAAGGTCGACTCGTCCTACACGGCTGCGGTCCGCCAGTCTGCGCCGGCCACCCAGCAGCCTGCCACGACGGGCGCCGACCACAACCTTTTCGGCAACAACTAACAGCCGACCTTGAACCGGCGGCGGGCTCGCCCGCCGCATCGGTCGGACCACAAGATTCAGGAGCACTGAAATGAAGAAGATCGTTCTTGCCACGGCCGCCCTGCTGGCGGTTTCCGGCGCTGCTTTTGCGGGCAGCGACAATTACAACAACAGTGGCGTCAACCAGCCGGCCCCGGCGGTCGATACCGCCCCTACGTCATCGATCGGCACCGACTCGCCCGTCTACAAGTTGCTGAACTCGTCGCGCGACGTGCAGAAGTCGGCGCCTCAGGGTGCCGACCGCGACCACTTCGGCAACCGTTGATAGCCGACTGTGATTTGAAAGAGAGAGCGGCGGGCCAGGCCCGCCGCTCTCTTTTTTTGCCGGGAAAGCCAGCCTGCCGATAAAGCAATTCCAGGAAAAGTGTAAGCGGTTTTCCGTCCGAAATTGCGTGAAAACAAAGAGATAGAGAGTTTCGCCGTTTCGGTGAAACGGTGAAACTCTCTAGCGTCAGGCAGCCTTTGCTTCCTCGCGATGCAGCGTGAAGGAATGGCCGTCGGCGTCAAAGATGTGCAGATCGCCGGCGCCGGCGTTGAGCCGCAGCGTCTCGCCGCGCTTGACCTCGACATTGCCCGGCAGCTTGGCAACCAGCGGCAGGTCGGCGCGGCCGATATCGATATAGACGAGCTGAACCTCGCCGAGCTGCTCGATATAGTCGACCTTGCCTTCGAACAGAAAGTCCGCGCCTGTGGCAATCGCGAGATCCTCCGGCCGCACGCCGAAGCTGACCGCCGCGCCATTGGCCGAGGCCGGCGTCGCGATCGGCACCGTGGCCTTGCGGCCGCCGACATGGCTGACCACGGTCGGATTGCCGGCCTTCTCGATCTTTGCCGGCAATATGTTCATGGCCGGTGAGCCGATGAACTGGGCGACGAACAGGTTGCCGGGCCGCTTGTAGAGTTCCATCGGCGTGCCGACCTGCTCGATAACGCCTTCCTTCAAGACCACGATGCGGTCCGCCAGCGTCATCGCCTCGACTTGGTCGTGCGTGACGTAGATCATGGTGGTGTTCGGCATCGATTCCTTGAGCTTGGCGATCTCGATGCGGGTGGCGACGCGCAGTGCTGCGTCGAGATTCGACAACGGCTCGTCGAATAGGAACACCTTCGGGTTTCGCACGATGGCACGGCCGATGGCGACGCGCTGGCGCTGGCCGCCCGACATCGCCTTGGGCAGGCGGTCGAGATATTTGGTCAGTTGCAGGATCTCCGCCGCCTGGCGCACGCGCTTGTCGATCTCGGCCTTGCTTTCCTTGCCGATCTTCATCGAGAAGGCCATGTTGTCGTAAACTGTCATATGCGGATAGAGCGCATAGGACTGGAACACCATGGCGATGCCCCGCTTCGACGGCGGCACGTCGTTCACCACCTCGCCGTCGATCTTCAGCTCGCCCGACGTGATCTCCTCGAGGCCGGCGATCGACCTCAGCAAGGTCGACTTGCCGCAACCCGACGGCCCGACGAAGACGATGAACTCGCCTGATTTGATATCGAGGTCGATGCCGTGGAGAATGTTGAGGTTGCCGTATGATTTCTTCACCTGGTTGAGCGTGACATCGGCCATGTTTTTCTTCTCCCGTTGATCCCTGTTTTAGAAGTTCAGTCGATGCGTCCGAACCAGGCGCCGTAGCCGCCGAGGCGGACCGGCCCGCTGCCAGTCTGTCCCGAAAAGCCGTGCCCGGGCAAGGGTTGCAGCGCACCTTTGCCGAGATCGACCTCGGAGGGCTTGCTGCCGAGATTGAAGGCGCAAACGATCCGCTCATTGCCCTCGCGGCGCGTGAAGGCGACGGTGTCGCCATCGCTTTCGATAAAGTCGATGTCGCCCTTGGTCAGCGCCGGATGCTGGCGCCGGAAGGCGAGGAAGCGGCGGTAATGTTCGAGCAGCGAGCTTGCGTCGCCTTGCTGCACGTTGACCGCCTGCGACAGGTGCTTGCCCGGCACCGGCAGCCACGGCTTGGCGGTCGAGAAACCGCCATTCTTGGCGGCCGCGTCCCAAACCATCGGCGTGCGGCAGCCGTCGCGACCCTTGAACTCCGGCCAGAACCGGATGCCATAGGGATCCTGCAGGTCCTCGAACTTCAGCTCCGCCTCGCCAAGGCCGAGCTCTTCGCCTTGATAGATGCAGACCGAGCCGCGCAGCGACATCAAAAGCGCCGAGATCACCTTCAGATAGGCGATCGGATCCGCCTCGTTGGCGGCCCAGCGCGAGGCGACCCGCATCACGTCATGGTTGGAGAAGGCCCAACACGACCAGCCGTCGCTGGCGACCGTGCCGAAGGCCTCCAGCACCGCGCGCGCTTTCGCCGCGCTGATCTTCTCCGGCGCCAGGAAGTCGAAGGAATAGCACATATGCACGCGCTTGCCGTCGGCGGTGTAGGCGGCGACCACCTCCAGGCCGCGCTGGGAATCGCCCACCTCGCCGACGGCCGCCTGCGCCGGATATTCGTCGAGAAGCGCGCGGAAGCGCTCCAGGAAGCCGAGATTCTCCGGCCGGCTCTTGTCGTAGATATGGTCCTGATAATTGTAGGGATTGACCGCGGGCGCCGTCTGGTCGTTGCGCTGTTCCGGCGGCAGCGGCGGATTGTCCTCCAGCCCCTGGCTGTGGAAGTAGAAATTGATCGTGTCGAGGCGGAAGCCGTCAACGCCGCGCTCCAGCCAGAAGCGGGTGATGTCGAGCAGCGCGTCCTGAACTTCTGCGTTGTGGAAGTTGAGGTCGGGCTGCTCGGCCAGGAAATTGTGCATGTAATACTGCTGGCGGCTGGTGTCCCACTGCCAGGCCGAGCCGCCGAAGATCGACAGCCAGTTGTTGGGCGGCGTGCCGTCGGGCTTTGCGTCCGCCCACACATACCAGTCGGCTTTCGGATTGTTGCGGCTGGAACGGCTTTCCTTGAACCAGGGGTGGATGTCGGCGGTGTGCGACAGCACCTCGTCGATCATCACCTTAAGCCCCAGCCGATGGGCTTCCGTCACCAGCGCGTCGAAATCGGCGAGCGTTCCGAACATCGGGTCGACGTCGCAATAGTCCGACACGTCATAGCCGAAATCCTTCATCGGCGATTTGAAGAAGGGCGAGATCCAGATGGCATCGACGCCGAGCGAAGCGATATAGGGCAGGCGCTGAACAATACCCTTCAGGTCGCCGATGCCGTCGCCGTTGGAGTCCTGATAGGAGCGCGGGTAAATCTGGTAGATCACCGCGCCCCGCCACCAGTCGCGGTCGACGGCCGGGTCTGGCTGCGACGTCGCCTTCAAAGCCGATTGCATGTCTTCAACCTCCTTTCACCGAGCCGGCAAGCAGCCCGCGGACGAAATAGCGCTGCAGCGAGAAGAACACGAACAGCGGCACGATGATGGTGATGAACGCCGATGTGGTCAGGATCTCCCACTTACCGCCGCGCGAGCCGAGCAGCGCGTTGAGCTTGGCTGTCAGCACGATCTGATCGGGCGCCGTGCCGAGGAAAACCATCGCCACCAGCAGATCGTTCCATACCCACAGGAACTGGAAGATGGCGAAGGAGGCAAGCACAGGGAAGGACAGCGGCAGCACGATCTTGACGAAGATCTCGAAGTCGCTGGCGCCGTCGATGCGTGCCGATTCCATGATCTCGCGCGGCAGGCCGGCGATATAGCTCCTCAGCAGGTAGATGGCGAAGGGCAGGCCGAAGCCGGTATGTGCCAGCCATATGCCGAGATAGGTCTTTGACGGCACGCCGAAGAAGGCGCCGACCCCGTTATAGAGCCTGAGCAGCGGGATCAGCGACATCTGCAGCGGAACCACCAGAAGGCCGATGATCACCGCGATCAGCAGCGGCCGTCCGGGAAAGCGCATCCAGGCCAGCGCGTAGGCTGCGAAGGCTGCGATCAGGATTGGGATGATCGTCGCCGGGATGGTCACCGTCAGCGAGTTCATGAACGAGCGGCCGATGCCTTCGGAAAACAGCACCGAATCGTAGTTGTCCGTGGTGAATTTCGGCGGCGCCGAGGAGGCGAAATAGACGCGCTGGCCGCGGTCGCCCTCGAAGGCCTTCGGTGACGACAGCACGAAGCCGCCGTCGGCATTCATCTGCAGCGTGACGCCGTCATCGAGGTCGGCAACCGATCCCGCCTTGTACTGCGTCGGCGCGGAGGACTTGACGCCGAAGGCGCTGATCTCGCGCTTGGGGCCATCGCCGAAGATATTGCCCTCGATGACGTATTTGCCGTCCTTCTGGGTTTGGGCCGACGCGCCCGGCAGCCGTCCCGCCTCGCTCTGGCTGGAACTGGCGAAGGAGTTCCACCAGCCGGAGGCGACGATCTGGTCCTTGTCGCGCAGCGACGAGACGAGGATGCCGAGGGTAGGAATGGTCCAGATCGCCACGAAGACGAGCACGGCGATATGGACGCCGAAGCGGCCGACGAAGGACTTTCCGGTCTTGGTCGCCATCTCAGTGCCCTCCCGTCTCTTTGTTGGCCTGGCGGATGTTCCAGACCATGATCGGGATGACCGCGATCATGATGATGATGGCGATGGTCGCGCCGCGGCCGAAATCGCCGCCGCCGCGGAACATCCAGTCGAACATCAGATTGGCGAGCACCTGGGTATTCCACTGGCCGTTGGTCATGGTCAGCACGATGTCGAACACTTTCAGCACCAGGATGGTGATGGTGGTCCACACCACGGCGATCGTGCCCCAGATTTGCGGCACCATAATCTTCCAGAAGATCTGGAACGGGTTGGCGCCGTCGATCACGGCCGCTTCCAGCGTCTCTTCCGGAATGCCGCGCAGCGCCGACGACAGGATGACCATCGCAAAGCCGGTCTGGATCCAGATCAGGATGATCATCAGGAAGAAATTGTTCCAGAACGGCAGCGATATCCAAACCTGCGGCTGGCCGCCGAAATATTGGATGATGGCGTTGAGCAGGCCGATCTGCACCTGGCCCTCGCCGCGATACTCGTAGATGAATTTCCAGATCACGCTGGCGCCGACGAAGGAGATCGCCAGCGGCAGGAAGATCAGGCTCTTGGCGATGGTGCCCCACCAGATCTTGTCGGTGAGCACGGCGATGATCAGGCCGAGGAAGGTGCAGGCGGCCGGCACCACGGCCAGCCACAGGATGTTGTTGAAGATCGAATTGCGCAAATCATGATCGCTGACCGCCCATTCATAATTGGCGAGCCCGACGAAATTGGTGCCGCCGCGGTCGAAGAAGGAGAGCCACAGCGTCGCGATCACCGGGTAGATCAGGTAGATGGCTAGGATGATCATCGCCGGGCCGACGAACAGCCAGGGCCGCACCATTCCCTGCCGGCGCAAATTGTCGACGGCGGCGGTGCCAGAGACGCCGCGTGACGGGAAGACGAGATCGAGCAGTTTGTTGGCGCCCCAGAAATAGGCGACACAGCCGCCGACGCCGATGATGATAACGAATATGGCCGAGAAAATCTGAGCCGCCATGGGTCCCTCTCCCTGCGCATGACCGGCCGGCCGAGGCTGGCGATCGGATGCACCGACTTTCGGTTATTCGGAACAATCGAAACGCGAAGGCTTCCGGCGCGGACCGCCGGTCGGACCCGGGCCGTAGCCCGGGTCCAGTAGGAGGATTAGGAAGATTTCAGGATGCTATTTGATGCCGTCCCAGCTTTTCTGGATGTCGGCGGCGACGTCCTGCGCGGACTTGCCGCCCACTAGGTCGACCATGCCGGTCCAGAACGAACCCGCGCCGATCTTGCCCGGCATCAGGTCGGATCCGTCGAACCGGACCGTCGTGGCGCCGACCAGGATCTCGCCCTGCTTCTTCAGCGCGTCGCTGCCATAGGCCTCCTTGTTGGCCGCCTTGAAGGGGGTGACGAAGCTCTTCTGCGCCATCCACAATTCATGCGCGAGCGGCATCTCGAGGAACTTGATGAACTCGCGCGAGGCCTTGGAATCCTTGGTGATCATCACCAGCGTGCCGGCCACTTCCAGCGGCGTGCCCAGTTCCGGCTTGGAGGCGTAAGGCGGGTAGGGGAAGAAGTCGGCGTCCTGGCCGAGCTTCACGTTTTCCGGGAAGAAGGAGGGGATGAACGATGCCTGGTGGTGCATGTAGCACTTGGGCGGCACGGTGAAGAGGCCCTTCGGGCTGTCGCGGAAGTCGGTCGCCGCGACCGCCTTGGCGCCGCCGTCCACCATCTTGTCGTCGGTGGCGATCTTGCCGAAGATGTCGATGGCGTTGACAACGGCCGGGTCGGTGAACGGAATCTCGTTCTTCACCCACTTGTCGTAGACTTCCGGCGGCTGCGTCCTCAGCATGATGTCCTCGACCCAGTCGGTCGCCGGCCAGCCGGTGGCGCCGCCCGAACCCAGCCCGATGCACCAGGGCTTGCCGCCGTCGGCGACGATCTTCTTCTCCAGATCGGCGAGTTCTTCTTGGGTCTTCGGCACCTTGTAGCCGGCCTCGTCGAAATTGTCGGGCGAGTACCAGACGAGCCCCTTCACGTCGATCTTGTAGGGAAAGGCATAGAAGCCCGATTTGCCGTCCTTGCCCGTATACGTGCCGAGCTTGGCCCAGGAGTCGCCGGCGGCGTAATTTTCCTTGATCCAGGCCGCGACGTCGTCGCCCAGCGGGGTCAGCACGCCCTTGGAAGCAAGATCCTGGATGAGGCCCGGCTGTGGCAGGACGGCGATGTTGGGCGGGCTGCCGGCCTGGGTGTCGATGACGATCTGCTGCTCATAATTCTCGGACGAGGAATATTTCACCTCAGCGCCGGTCGCTTCCTGGAAATAGTCGAGAACGGATCGGACAAGCGCCTCGTCCTCGCCGCGCCACGGCCCGAAGATCGTCAGCGTCTCGCCCTTGAGGTCGACCTTCTTGAGGTCGTCGTAATTGGCCCAATGAAATTTCGAATCCTCGCCCGGCTTGAACTTCAGTTCGGCTTGCGCCGGCAGGCTGAGGGTGAGTGCCGCGAATGCCGCACCCAAGAGAAGCATTTTCTTCATCGCAAGTCCTCCCAGTGATCACAAAAAGGACGAAACCTCCATTTCGTCCGCCGACGCCGCGGAACTGTGACTCAGCGAAAGGGCAACCGCAACCTTTTGAAGAGACTTCCAAAGCGCTTTGGCTATTTTGATCACGCCATTGAATCGCCTTGGAGTCAAGTGGGCGACGTCATTAATCGATTTAAATAGGAGAAGATTAAGCGAAAAAAGTGCAGCGCAGCATGCTTTTTTGGCACTGCAGTAGCAATTTTGCTTCAAACGACGCTGTCTGGCCTCTAAGGTCGTCATGCTTGATGATCTCGCCAACAATCGTCAGACCGATTCAAAATTGAAAGCGCTTTGAGGCTGGAGGCCTCCGATGAACCTCAAGCAGCTGTCGCATATGCTGTCGCTCTCGCAGACCACGGTGAGCCGGGCGCTGAACGGCTACCCCGAGGTCAACGAGGAGACCCGGCGCCGGGTTGTGGACGCCGCCAAGCGCCATGGCTACCGGCCCAACCCCAGCGCGCGCCGGCTCGCCACCGGCAAGTCGGGAATGATCGGCTATGTGCTGCCGACCGGGGCCGCCGTCGACATCGATCCGCACTTCGTCGAATTCCTCTCCGGCCTCGGCGACTATGCGCGTGCGCACGAGCTCGACCTTGTGCTTTCGCCCGCCGACGCCGACGACGAGGAAACGACCTACCGGCGCATCGTCGCCAACCGCCAGGTCGACGCCGTCTACCTGTCCGCGCCGCGGCCGGCCGACAAGCGGCTGGCGCTGGTCAACACGCTGGGCATCCCTTTCATCGTCCACGGCCGCAGCGAGGGCTTCGATTTCGACTATCCCTATCTCGACATCGACAATGAGGGCGCCTTCCACGAAGCGTCGAGGCTGTTGATCCAGCTCGGCCACAAGCGCCTGGCGCTGATCAACGGCAACGAGCGCGAGACCTTCGCCATCCACCGCGAGCGCGGCATGCGCCGCGCGCTTGCCGCGAACGGGCTGGCGCTCGGCGAGCGCCACATCCGTTCGGTGGCGATGACCGAGGAGAACGGCTACCGCGCCGCCCGCCGCCTGCTCGAGGAGGCTGAGCCGCCGACGGCGATCGTCTGCTCCAGCCTCATCATGGCGCTGGGTGTGGTGCGCGCGGTGCGCGATCTCGGCCTCACCATTCCGGGCGACCTCTCGCTGGTCGCCCATGACGACGTCTTCCCCTGGCTGCGGCCGGAGAATTTCCCGGTGCCGCTGTCGACGACACGCTCCTCGATCCGCCTCGCCGGCGCACGTGTCGCAGAACGGCTCGCGGCGCGGATATCGGGGTTGGAAGAGGGGGCTCGCGGTGAGGTCTGGCCGGTAGATCTGATCGTCAGGGGATCGGTGGCCGGAGCGCCGATATAGGCGCCTAATCCAACAGCTTCGCCACTGGCTCATTCCCGGCAACTGCCGTGGGACAACGGTCAGCCTTCGGCTGCTCCTGATATTGGACGGTGACAACCGGTAAGCCAGAACCGTCAACCAGTCCTTCCGGATGCGCCATTTGCCGACATTCCCATTCACCGAAGCGGATCCAGTCCAGTACCCCGGTCCTCCGCCGAAGGCTTCGGAGGTGGTGATCGTCGGCGGCGGCATCATCGGCGTAACGACGGCCCTCTTCCTTGCTTCCCGAAACATTCCGGTGACGCTGCTGGAAAAAGGCCGCGTTGCGGCCGAACAGTCCTCCCGCAATTGGGGGTGGATCAGAAAGCAGGGACGGGACGCGGATGAGCTGCCGATCGTCATCGAGGCCATTCGCCTATGGCGGCAACTGGCCGAGGAATGCGGCGAGGACATCGGGCTCAACCAGACAGGCGTGACCTACCTGGCGAACGCCGACAAGGATATGGCCAAGTTCGAAGAATTCATGAGGATCGCCGCGATCCATGAGCTCGACACACGCCTCCTGGGCGTCGACGAGACCGCAAAACTCATCACCGGCATGTCGCGCAGGTTCAAGGGCGCGATGACGACGCCCTCCGATATGCGCGCGGAACCTTGGTTGGCGGTGCCTGCGTTAGCCAGGCTTGCCGTGCGAAAAGGCGCCAGGATCGTGGAGAATTGCGCGGCGCGCACCCTCGAGATCGCAGCCGGCAGGATCAAGGGCGTTTGGACCGAGGCGGGATATATCGAGACCTCAACCGTGCTGGTCGCGGGCGGCGCCTGGTCGTCCCTGTTCCTGGCGAGACATGGCGTAGCCATCCCCCAGCTCAGCGTCCGCGTAACCGTGGCCGCCACAGAACCCATGCCTGAGGTCTATCGAGGCGCGGCCGCCGACGACCATATCGCTTTCAGGCGCAGGCAGGATGGCGGATATACGCTCGCTGCGGGCGGCAGCCACTTGCTTTACCTGGGGCCTGACGCATTCCGGCACTTCACCAAGTATATTCCCGCCCTCAGGGACAACCCGTTCGGCACGCGCTATTTCCCGTTCGCTCCGTCAGGCTACCCGGATGGCTGGTCGACGCCACGCGATTGGGCGCCGGATTCCTCAAGCCCTTTCGAAAGAATGCGCGTGCTCAACCCAACCCCTGAGCCGGCAAAGCTTCGCTCGATCGAGCGCAATTTCAAACAGCTTTTCCCCCGGTTCGAGACTGTTCGCCTGAAGGCCGGCTGGGGCGGCATGATCGACGCCATGCCCGATGTCGTTCCCGTCGTGGATCGGGTCCAGGCGATCGGCGGTCTTTTCGTCGCGACGGGCATGAGCGGCCACGGATTCGGTATCGGGCCTGGCATCGGCCGCATCGTCTGCGACATGATCCAGGGAAATGAAACCGGCCACGACCTCAGCCGTTTTCGATTGTCGCGTTTCTATGACGGAAGCCCTGTCCGGCTAGGTCCGGCTCTTTAAATGGCCGAAGTTCATTCTTGATCGTCGTGGTCGGTCGCGGTCATCGCGATCCGCCGTCAAGGGCGGCTGGATGGCGACGCCGGGATTGGTAAACCACAATTCTTCTGAAGCAACGCTCTGCACAGGGATTTTGATCGATCGGCTGTTTGCGTTGGCAGGTGCGTTGGGGATTGGCCGAAACGCCCATCGCGATCGTCATTCGAGGGCGGAGCAGGAGCGAAGCTCCGTCGCGAAGACCCTGGAATCCTGTGTGTTGGTTCTGGTGTATGGTTGAAGTGGGAAGGAGACCGAATGAATCCTGGTCGTCCTT
>NZ_JAIUHI010000015.1:0-174949 GCF_020165035.1 Mesorhizobium sp. CA6
AAGGACGACCAGGATTCATTCGGTCTCCTTCCCACTTCAACCATACACCAGAACCAACACACAGGATTCCAGGGTCTCCGCGACGCCGCTTCGCGGCTGCTCCGCCCTGGAATGACGAGGTTGGGGGAGCTACCCACCATACGCAACACGCCAGATCGTGCCGTTGCCGTCCTCGGTGAGGATCAGCGTGCCGTCCCTGGCCACGGCGACGCCGACCGGCCGGCCCCAGACCGCGTCGTCGGATATGACGAAGCCGGTGGCGAAGTCCTCGTATTCGCCGGTCGGCTTGCCGTCCTTGAATCTCAGCCGCACCACCTTGTAGCCGGTGCGGACATTGCGGTTCCACGAGCCGTGCAGCGTGACGAAGGCGTCGCCCTTAAAATCGGCCGGGAAGTTGGCGCCATCATAGAAGGCGATGTTGAGTGGCGCCGAATGCGCCTGCATCAGCACGTCCGGAACCGTGACCTTGCCGGCGAGATCGGGGCGGGCGCCCTCGTGGCGCGGGTCCTCATTGTCGCCGATATAATACCAGGGCCAGCCATAGAAGGCGCCGTCCTTCACCGCGGTGGCATATTCGAAGGGGGTGTTGTCGCCGAGCTCGTCGCGCTCGTTGACGACGCACCAGAGCGCGCCCGTCGCCGGCTGCATGGTCATGCCGGAACAGTTGCGCAGGCCGGTGGCGACGGTTCTGCGGTTGTTGCCGTCGGGGTCGAAGGCCAGCACGTCGGCGCGGCCCTGTTCCGGACCCCAGGCCTCGCCCAGCGGCTGCGATTTCGTCCACGCCTCGACGCCGCCCTTCGGCTTCGCGCCCATGTCCTCGGCGATGTTGGAGCCGGAACCGACCGACAGATAGAGCGTCTTGCCGTCGGGCGAGAAGGCGATGTCGCGCGTCCAGTGGTGGCTGGCGGGGACTTTGGCGACGATGGTTTCCGGCTTGCCCGACGCTTCCAGGTCGCCGTCGCGGTAGGGAAAGCGGACGACGCTGTTGCTGTTGGCGACATAGACCCATTGCGGCTTGTCGCCCGGCGGGTAGAAGGCGATGCCGTAGGGCCGGGTCAGGCCCTTGGCGAAGATCGACTCCTGTGCAGGCTTGGCGCTGCCTTCTGCGAGGCGATAGACGCGCACCTGGCTCGCCCGGCTGTCGGCAACGAAGAGGTCGCCGTTCGGCGCCACCCGCACGACGCGGGGACTGTCGACGCCCGATGCGATCAGCTCGGCGGAAAAGCCGGGCGGAAGCTTTGGCTTGGCATCCTCGGGACGATCGGTGACGCCGCCGCCGTTGGAGGCGGACTCCGTCATATAGGGTTTCGGCAAATCCTCAGGTTTCAGCAGCCGGCGCACGCCCGGACGGTCGGCTTTCCAGTCGCCGAAAGCTTTTTCGCCGCTGAGCAAGGGCTGACCGGCCTGCTGCGCAAAGGCAGCCGTGGCAAAAACCAGTGCGAGGCCCGCAAGGCCGGCGATCCGCATCATGCTGTCCTCCGTCTCTGCCACTATGTCCCGCCTTCGGGTGCCTCAGTCGATAAGGCCCCGGAGACAGAACATATTGGGCTAACGATCGAAAAGAGAAGCTCGCGCACGTGACTTGCCGGCCTCAGGCCTCTTCGGCATCCAGATCGTCGTCGAGGCGCTTTTCCAATTCGACGAGATCAGCCGGCAGGGGCAGGCCCATGGCACGCATCTCCCTCAATTTCTCGCGCAGCTGCTCCTGGATCTCGTGCTCGTCCTCGGGCTGGTTCACCATTTCCTCGAGCAGCAGGCTGATCTGGGCCTTGAGCGATTCCAGCGCCATGTTCTTCTCCTTTGCACCCTCAGCTGTGTCGAGGTTCAGGTCAGGCCCGGCCTCACCTGAATATCGATACACCTAACGAAGCATGCGCGAAATCAGCTGTGCCGTATAGTCGACCATCGGCACGATGCGGGCGTAGTTCAGCCGGGTCGGCCCGATGACGCCAAGCGCGCCGACGACGCGGGCGTCCTTGTCGCGATAGGGGGCGACGACCAGCGAGGAGCCGGACAGCGAAAACAGCTTGTTCTCCGAGCCGATGAAGATGCGCACGCCCGGCCCCTCTTCGGCGAGATCGAGCAGCTGCAGCAGTCCGTCCTGGGTTTCCAAATCCTCGAACAGATGGCGAAGCAATTCTATGTCCGCCTGAGCGGTGACGTTTTCCAGGAGGTTGGCGCGGCCGCGCACGATAAGGCGCGCCGGCAGGCCGCTTTCGGCGCCGGCCCAGACCGCGAGGCCTTTCTCGACCAGATCCTGCGACAGCGTGTCGAGGGCCGCCCTGGTCTCGTCCTTGATGCGGGCGATTTCCGCCCGCGCCTCGGCCAGCGTCCGGCCACGGATATGCGCATTGAGGAAATTGGACGCCTCGTGCAGCTGCGACACGGTGGTGCCGGCCGGCAGGTCGACGACGCGGTTCTCGACATCGCCGTTCTGCGACACCAGCACTGCCAACGCCTTTGCGGGCTCGAGCTGGATGAATTCGATGTGCTTCAGCGCCACCTCGTGCTTGGAGGCGAGCACGAGGCCGGCGCCGCGCGACATGCCCGACAGCATCTGGCTGGCCTCGGTCAGCATATGCTCCAGCGTCGCGCCCGAGCCGGAGGCGCGCACCTGCGCCTCGATGGTGCGGCGCTCGTCGTCGGAAAGGTCGCCCAGCTCCATGAAGGCGTCGACGAAAAAGCGCAGGCCGGTCTGGGTCGGCAGCCGCCCGGCGGAAACATGCGGCGCGTAGATCAGCCCCAGATGCTCGAGGTCGCTCATCACGTTGCGGATGGTGGCGGGCGACAGCGAAGAGGGCAGGATGCGCGACAGGCTGCGCGAGCCGACCGGCTCGCCGTCGCGCAGATAGGAATCGACAATCCGCCGGAAGATATCGCGCGAGCGCATGTCGAGTGACTGAAGTACCGGCGACTGCGACGTCGGATCGACTGGTTTGTTCATTCCGGCGAGAAACCTCCTTCCGAAAGATATAGACTTAAGCTACGGCGGCGCAACCCGGTGCCGCGCTCGCGGTCACCTAGCGCCGCGTTTGCGGTCACCGGTGGCGCGTTTGCGGTCACGCGGCCCGTTTTCCTGCGCGGCGTCCTTTTCCTTTGCGCCATGCTGCGCATACGTCTACAAGCCGGCCACGATTCCGGAAACGACAAGAAAGAAGGCCGAATGCGCCCCTCCAAACGCCAAGCCGACGAAATGCGCGCCATCTCCTTCGAACGCGGCGTCTCCAAGCACGCCGAAGGCTCGTGCCTGGTGAAGTTCGGCGACACGCATGTGCTGTGCACGGCGAGCCTGGAGGAAAAGGTGCCGGCCTGGATGCGCAATTCCGGCAAGGGCTGGGTGACGGCCGAATACGGCATGCTGCCGCGCTCGACCGGCGAGCGCATGCGGCGCGAAGCCTCCGCCGGCAAGCAGGGCGGCCGCACGCTGGAGATCCAGCGGCTGATCGGCCGCTCGCTGCGTGCCGTCGTCGACCTGCAGGCGCTGGGCGAGCAGCAGATCACCGTCGACTGCGACGTCATCCAGGCCGATGGCGGCACTCGCACGGCCTCGATCACCGGCGGCTGGGTGGCGCTCTACGATTGCCTGCGCTGGATGGAAGCGCGCCAGATGGTGAGCGTCGCCAAGGTGCTGAAGGACCATGTCGCGGCGATTTCCTGCGGCATTCATGACGGCCAGCCGGTCATCGATCTCGACTACCTCGAGGATTCATCGGCCGGCACCGACGCCAATTTCGTCATGACCGGCAAGGGCGGCATCGTCGAGATCCAGGGCACTGCCGAGGGCGAGCCTTTCTCCGAGGAGCAGTTCGCGGCGCTGATGGGCTTGGCGAAGAAGGGTATTTCGCGTTTGGTGAGCCTGCAGCAGATGGCGGTGGCGTAGGTTTCCGAATGCCGAGCCTAGGCCCCCCTCTCTGGCCTGCCGGCCATCTCCCCCTCAAGGGGGGAGATTGGGTGTCACGACGGCTTTCGCCAATCGCCAGCGTTGCAAGAATGGCGCCTTCGCCGAAGCTGCCAATCTCCCCCCTTGAGGGGGAGATGCCCGGCAGGGCAGAGAGGGGGGCCTCGTGATACCCTCTGCAATCCTCGAATCCGCCCTCTACGTCACAGACCTACACGCCGCCGAAACCTTCTACCGCGACATCATTGGCCTCGAAGCCTTGGGTAAGGTCGAGGGCCGCCACGTCTTCTTCCGCTGCGGCAACGGCGTATTGCTTCTCTTCAATGCCGAGGCAACGAAGATCCCGCCGGCGCCGGACGCTCGGCTGAAGGTGCCGCCGCACGGCACGGCCGGCGAAGGGCACCTCTGCTTTGCGGCAACCGCCGATGAAATCGCCGCATGGCGCAAACATCTGTCCGCCAACAACATCGCCATCGAAAGCGATTTCGAATGGCCGCAGGGCGGGCACTCGATCTATATCCGCGACCCGTCCGGCAATTCGATCGAGTTCGCCGAGCCAAGGATCTGGGGTTTCTGATGCACTCGCTCAACGGAAAGAAGATCGTCGTCGCCAGCCACAATGAAGGCAAGCTGCGCGAATTCGCCGACCTGATGGCGCCGTTCGGATTCGAGGCGAAATCGGCCAAGGAATACGGCCTGCCCGAACCCGACGAGACCGGCACCACCTTCGAGGAGAACGCCTATATCAAGGCATATGCCGCCGCCAAGGCGACCGGCCTGCCGGCGCTGTCGGACGATTCCGGGCTCTGCGTCGACGCGCTCGACGGCGCGCCCGGTGTCTATACCGCCAGCTGGGCCGAGACGCCGGACGGCAGCAGGGATTTCGGCATGGCCATGCAGCGCACCGAGGTGGCGCTGCAGGAGGTTGGCGCTACGGAGCCCGCGCAGCGCACCGGCCGCTTCGTCGCCGTCATCTGCCTGGCCTTTCCCGACGGCGAGGCCGAATATTATCGCGGCGAGGCCGAAGGCACGCTGGTGTGGCCGCCGCGCGGCACGCTCGGCTTCGGCTACGATCCGGTGTTCCTGCCCAACGGTTTCGACACGACTTTTGGCGAGATGAGCGCGCAAGAAAAGCATGGCTGGAGGCCCGGCCAGGCGACGGCGCTTTCGCACCGCGCCCGCGCCTTTCAGAAATTCGCCGAAGTGCGATTGAATTTGGCCAGATTGGATTTGGCGCGATCAGGACCCGCATGAGCGCAGTGCCCCTACCGCTCGACCGCAGCCCCGGCTTCGGCGTTTATATCCACTGGCCGTTCTGCGCAGCCAAGTGCCCTTACTGCGACTTCAACAGCCATGTCCGCCACCAGCCGGTCGACCAGGAGCGTTTTGCCCGCGCCTTCGAGACGGAGCTCAAGACCATGCGCGACCGCACCGGGCCGCGCGAGGTGACCAGCATCTTTCTCGGCGGCGGCACGCCGTCGCTGATGAAGCCGGAAACGGTGGCCGCCGTCCTGGAGGCCGTGGCGAGGAACTGGACGGTGCCGGCCGGCATCGAGGTGACGCTGGAAGCCAACCCGTCCTCGGTCGAAGCCGAGCGTTTCCGCGGCTACCGCGCCGCCGGCGTCAACCGCGTCTCGCTCGGCGTGCAGGCGCTGAACGACAAGGATCTGCGCTTCCTCGGCCGGCTGCACAATGTCGAGGAGGCGCTGCACGCCATTGGCCTCGCGCGCGAAATCTTCCCGCGGCTGTCCTTCGACCTGATCTACGCGCGGCCAGGCCAGACGCCGGAGGCGTGGGGGGCGGAGCTGGAACAGGCGATCGGCTATGCTGTCGACCATCTTTCGCTCTATCAGCTGACCATCGAGGAAGGCACGCCCTTCCACGCGCTTTACGCGGCACGCAAATTCACGCTGCCCGACAATGATCATGCTGCCGACCTCTACGCGCTGACGCAGGAGGCAACGGCGGCGCAAGGCCTGCCGGCCTATGAGATTTCCAACCACGCGCGGCCGGGAGCCGAGAGCCGGCACAACCTCACCTATTGGCGCTATGGCGAATATGTCGGCGTCGGCCCCGGCGCGCATGGTCGCTTCGTCGAGAACGGCCGCCGCACGGTGACCATCGCGGAAAGAATGCCGGAAACCTGGGCCAATCTGGTCGAGGCCAAAGGCCACGGCGTCACCGGCGGCGAGATCCTGACGCGTTCCGAGGAGGCGGACGAGTTCCTGCTGATGGGACTGCGGCTGGCCGAAGGCATCGACCTGCAGCGCTACGAGGCGCTCTCGGGTCGCGGCCTTTCAAGCGCGCGGCTTTCGGTGCTGCAGGAAGAAGGCCTGGTGGCGCCTGTCGGCAACGCCCGCCTGCGCGCCACGACCGCCGGCATGATCGTGCTCGATGCGGTGGTGGCGGATTTGGCGCGGTAATCGAGCATCTTCGTCATTCTCGGGCTTGACCCGAGAATCCATGCCGTGACCTCGCGCGAAGGGCGCGGCGGTGCAGAATTCTGCACCGTGGGTGGCGCTTCGGTGTAACGGCATGGATTCCAGGGTCTTCGCGCGTCGCTTCGCTCCTTGCTCCGCCCTGGAATGACGAGGCGCGAGGTCGCAAAGGTTGCCAGTTAGTTCAAGCGTCGTGCTTCTGGCGGTGCTTGCCGCGGTGCTTCTCGCCATGCGCCTCGCCGTGACGGACAGGCTTCTGGTCGGCCTTGTCGCGGCGCGCGCCGGACTCGGCGGCGATGGGGTGTGGAGGGATGCCCTCGCGGGCGGTCTTGCTTTCAAGTCGGCTGATAAAAATATCGAAGCGATTGGGCATCGTTCGGTCCTGCCTCCTCCCGGGGAATCAGGGGTTAAATTCGCCGATGTGGGTTTCGTTCCGCACTGTGGCAAAGGCAAGGCGATTTCGTTGCCTCGACCTCACGTTTTGCAACGGGGCGTCAGCCATGCGAAACAGCCTTGGTTCTTACGCAATTCCGGACGGAAAACCGCGACGCACTTTTCCTGGGAATTGCTCGGAATGAGGGGCATTCGGTGACCGGCGACAAACGCAGCTATCTGATCGGACAAAGCGAGATTGCGGCGCGGCCGCTTCAGCCGGCGCTTTATCTGGTGGCGACGCCGATCGGCAATCTGGCCGACATCACGCTGCGCGCGCTGGAGACTCTGGCCGCAGCGGACATCGTCGCCTGCGAGGACACGCGCGTCTCGCGGGTGCTGCTCGAACGCTACGGCATCCGCCGCCGCACCACCGCCTATCACGAGCACAATGCGGGCGAGGCCGGGCCGAAGCTGATCGAGGCGCTGACCGCCGGACAGAGCGTCGCGCTGATTTCCGACGCCGGCACGCCTTTGGTCTCCGATCCCGGCTACCGGCTGGTCGGCGAGGCGCTGGATCACGGCATCCGCGTCGTGCCCATCCCTGGACCTTCGGCTCCGCTTGCGGCGCTGACCGCTTCCGGCCTTCCTTCCGATGCTTTCCTGTTCGCCGGATTTCTGCCGGTGAAGACCGGGCAGCGGCTGACCAAGCTGGAGACGTTCAAGCAGGTGCCGGCGACGCTGATTTTCTTCGAATCGCCGCGCCGTCTGGCAGAGACGCTCGGCTCGATGGTCGAGGCGCTGGGCGGTGCGCGGAAAGCCGCCATCGGGCGCGAGCTGACCAAGGCCTTCGAGGAGATGCGCACCGGAACGCTTGCCGAGCTGGCCGACCATTACGGGGCGGCCGACACGCCGAAGGGCGAGGTCGTTATCTGTGTCGGTCCGCCCGAAGCGGCGGAGGACCAGCCGGCCGACATCGACCGCCTCCTGCTCTCGCTTGCGGCCGAAATGCCGGCATCGAAGGCGGCGGCGGAAGCCGCGAAGATGACCGGCGGCCAGAAGCAGGCGCTTTACCGCCGGCTGATCGAGCTCAAGGACAGGCCATGATCCCGAAAAGTGGAGGCCGGTTTTCGGACAGGATCATGGTCAAACAGAATGGAGCCGGGGATGGCTGAACGCACGGTCGGCCATCGCCGAAAAGCGTATCGGCGCGGCCACCGCGGCGAGTGGCTGGCGGCGCTGGCGCTGATGCTGAAAGGCTATCGCATCCTTGCCCGCCGCCACCGCACCAGGCTCGGCGAGATCGACCTCATCGCCCGGCGCGGCGACCTCGTGCTGTTCGTCGAGGTCAAGGCGCGGCGGACATTGATCGAGGCGATGGAAGCAATCGGCCGCGAATCGGAGCGCCGCATCGAGGGTGCCGCGGATTTGTGGCTGTCGCGCCAGCCGGATTACGGCCGGCTGTCGATGCGCTTCGACATGGTGGCGGTGCTGCCCTGGCGCTGGCCGGTGCATGTCGAGAACGCGTTTTACGGGAAGAGTTGAGGGTCTGCCCAACGGCGATGGGCTGGCGGGACAGCGCCCCCCTCTGGCCTGCCGGCCATCTCCCCCACGAGGGGGAGATCAGATGTCGCTCTCGCTTTCGCCAGACGCCAACGTTTCAAGAGGTGGTGCCGCTGGCGGAACTGCTAATCTTCCCCCTCGTGGGGGAGATGCCCGGCAGGGCAGAGGGGGGCGCGAAGGAACTCGACGAAGCAGTATAAGAGAGCGACCTCAGTTCACCCCCAGACCATCAGCGCCGCCAACCCGAGTCCTCCAACCACCAGCCGCCACCAGCCGAACAGCGAATAACCGTTGCGCGAGACGTAATCGAGCAGGAAACGCACCACGATGAGCGCGGTGACGAAGGCGGCGATGAAGCCGACGGCGATGATCGGCAAATCGGCCGAGGTCAGCACGTTGCGGTTCTTGAAAAGATCGAAGGCGAAGGCGCCGACCATGGTCGGCATGGCGAGGAAGAAGGAGAATTCGGCCGCCGCGCGCTTGTCGACGCCCATCAGCAGCGCGCCGACGATGGTCGAGCCGGAGCGCGAGGTGCCGGGGATCAGCGACAGGCACTGGAACAGGCCGATCTTGAGATAAACGCTCAACGGGAAGTCCTCGACATCGTGGTGGACCGGCTTGAGGTTGATGCGGTCGACGATGAGCAGCACCACGCCGCCGATGATCAGCATGATGCAGATCAGCCGGGGCGATTCGAACAATATGGTCTTGATGAAATCATGCGCCAGCGCACCGATTACGGCAGCCGGCAGGAAGGCGATCAGGATGCCGATGACGAAATGCCGGGTCTGCGGATCGCTGGGCAGCTTGATCAGCATCTGCCACAGCTTGCTGAAATAGACGCTGAGGATCGCCAGGATCGCGCCGAGCTGGATCAGGATCTCGAAGGCCTTGCCGGTGGAATGGAAGCCGAGGAAATGGCCGGCAAGCAGGATGTGGCCGGTCGAGGACACCGGGATGAACTCGGTCAGGCCCTCCAGCAGCCCAAGCAGCAGCGCTTCGACGATGGTCTGGCTTTCCATGGCAACCTCTGCTTTTGAATGACGGCTAAGGGAAGGGCTTGCTTGTCATGGGGCGGAAGTCCCCCTATAGGTCGCAACACCATGACAGTCCCTGGAATCGGGCGGCCAAGACTTATCGGCGCTGACACCGATTCGCCAGTGCGCCTTTTCATCGCGGAACCATGCTGACGCTTTTCCATCATCCCATGTTTGCCACCTGCCGCTTCGTGCGCCTCGCTTTCGGCGAGTATGGCGAGGAGTTGGCGCTGATCGAGGAAAAGCCGTGGACGCGGCGCAAGGAGTTCCTGGCGCTGAACCCGGCCGGCACGCTGCCGATCCTGCTCGCCGAAGGCGACGTGCCGATCGTCGGCGCCATGGTGATTGCCGAATATCTCGACGAGACGCGCGGTGTGCTCAAGCGCGACAAGCGGCTGTTCGCCGAAGATCCGATGCAGCGCGCCGAAATCCGCCGGCTGACCGACTGGTATCTGGCGAAGGCTGAAAGCGAAGTGACGCGGCATCTGGTGCGGGAGCGCGTGCTGAAGCCGGTCATGCCGGAAACCGCCGGCGGCGGCTCGCCGGACTCGGCCGCCATCCGCGCCGCGCGCGCCAACATCCGCCAACACATGAAATACACCAATTGGCTGGCCGGCACGCGCCATTGGCTGGCCGGCAACAAGGTGACCTATGCCGATCTCGCGGCGGCGGCGACGCTTTCGGTGCTCGATTATCTCGGCGAGATCGACTGGCGCGAACATGGCGCCGCGCGCGAATGGTACACGCGGGTGAAATCGCGGCCGTCGTTCCGGCCGCTGCTTTCAGACCGGGTGCGCGGCCTGTCGCCGGTATCGCACTATGCGGACCTCGACTTCTGAAACCTTACGCGCGCTGATCGAGGCGGAGGCGCGCCGCGCCGGCTTCGAGGCTGTCGCGGTGACCCGGCCGGACGCGATCCCGCTGGCGCCGGCAAGGCTCGCCGAATTCGTATCCGACGGTTTCCACGGCTCGATGGAGTGGATCGCCGAGACTGTTCAGCGCCGCTCCGAACCCTCGGCGCTGTGGCCGGAGGTGCGCTCGATCATCGTTCTCGCCATGAATTACGGCCCGGACAGCGACCCGCGCGATGTCCTCGAAAAGCGCGACCGCGGCGCGATCTCGGTCTATGCGCAGAACCGCGACTATCACGACGTGATGAAGGGGCGGCTGAAGGAGATCGCCGGCAAGATCGTGGCGAAGGCAGGCGGCGATGTGAAGGTGTTTGTCGATACAGCACCAGTGATGGAAAAGCCGCTGGCGGAAGCGGCCGGCCTCGGCTGGCAGGGCAAGCACACCAACCTGGTCAGCCGCGCGCATGGCTCGTGGCTGTTCCTCGGCACGATCTTCACCACGGCCGAGCTGGAGCCGGACCAGCCCGAAATCGACCATTGCGGCTCCTGCCGAGCCTGCCTGGACGTCTGCCCGACCGGCGCATTCCCCGCGCCCTACCGGCTCGATGCGCGGCGCTGCATTTCCTACCTGACCATCGAGAACAAGGGGCCGATCCCGCGCGAGTTCCGCGACAAGATCGGCAACCGCATCTATGGCTGCGACGATTGCCTGGCCGCCTGTCCGTGGAACAAGTTCGCCAGCGCGGCGTCCGAGGCAAAGCTGGCCGCGCGCGCCGATCTTCGCGAGCCGCCGCTTTCGGAGTTGCTCGCGCTCGACGATGCCGGGTTTCGCTCATTCTTCTCGGGCTCGCCGATCAAGCGCATCGGCCGCGACCGCTTTGTCCGCAACGTGCTGATTGCCGCCGGCAATTCGGACGACGCCTCGCTAACGCCCATTGTGCATCACCTGCTCGACGACGCCTCGCCGCTGGTGCGGGGTGCGGCAATCTGGGCCCTGTCGCGACTGCTCTCCGACCGCGAATTTGGCGATCTTGCCGCCACCGCTGCGAAAGCCGAGACGGATGCGACGGTCCGGGAGGAATGGCTGGCCGCGCCGGCAAATCCGGCGAAGGCCGATTGAAGGGGGTCCATCGATGGGCGAAAGACGGTTCCTCATCTTCGGCGCTGGCTATTCCGGCAAGGCTTTCGCGCGGGCCAATGACCGGCGCGCTCCGGTCTGCGGCACGACGCGGGCGCAGGAAAAGTTCGAGGTGCTGCGATCGACCGGGATCGAGCCGCTACAATTCGATGGCGCGCTCTCGCCCGAGGTCAGCGATGCGCTCGCAATGACCACGCATCTCATCGTCTCGATCGCTCCCGACGAGGCCGGCGACCCGGTGCTCAACGCCGCCAGCGAGACGGTCCGGGCAAAGATGCCGGCGCTGGAATGGATCGGCTATCTCTCGACCGTCGGCGTCTATGGCGACCATGGCGGCGCCTGGGTGGACGAGACCTGCGACTGCCGGCCGGTGTCGAAGCGCTCGATGATGCGGGTGGCGGCCGAACAGGAATGGCTGAAGCTTGGCCGGGCGATCGGCAAGCCGGTGGCGATCCTGCGGCTTTCCGGGATCTACGGGCCGGGCCGCAACGCGCTGGCCAACCTCGAGGACGGCACCGCAAGGCGGCTGGTCAAGCCGGGACAGGTGTTCAACCGCATTCACTGCGACGACATCGCCGGGGCGCTCTGGCTTCTGGCGGAAAACAATCTCGGCGGCATCTTCAACGTCACCGACGACGAGCCGGCGCCGCCGCAGGACGTCGTGGCTTACGCCGCCGGGCTGATGGGGGTCGAGCCGCCGCCCGAAATTCCCTTTGAGACCGCCCAACTTTCGCCCATGGCGCGGTCTTTCTATGGCGAGAACAAGCGCGTCGCGAATCAGGCGATCAAGGCGGCCGGCTACCGCTTCCGGTTTCCCAACTACCGGGTGGCGCTGGAGCGGATGTGGGCCGAGGGCAACTGGCGGGACGGAGCGCCGCGCAGCCCGATGCGAGGATGATGCCGAAAGGGTGAATGACGATCATCTTCTGCTGCTTTGATCGCTGTGGGACGCGCGGCGTGGTATGATTCGTTCCTGATCAGTTCGCTTGACGCGCGGCAAAGGGATAGACTGGAGAGGGACCCAGCCTGATGAATTTGCGATCGCTGCCTGACCGCAAGCCGTTCCTGGCCGCCGCGCTGGCGCTGGTGGCGCTCGCCGCGCTGGCGGCTGTCGCTATTTCGGCCGAACCTCGTGCCAAGGAGTTGTTCGGCGCCCGAAAACTACCGGCCGTGGCGCCCGCGCAATCCTTCGGTTTCTATTCGAAAGGCTGCTTCACCGGTGGCGTTGCGCTGCCGATGGACGGCCCGACCTGGGAAGTGATGCGCCCGTCGCGCAACCGGCGCTGGGGTCATCCGGCAATGATCGCGCTGATCGAGAAGCTCGCTCGCGATGCCCAGGCGGATGGCTGGCCGGGGCTTCTGGTCGGCGATGTCTCGCAGCCGCGCGGCGGACCGATGATGACCGGCCATGCCTCGCACCAGATCGGGCTCGACGCCGATATCTGGCTGACGCCGATGCCGAAGCGGCCGCTGACCATCGCGCAGCGCGAGACCATGAGCGCGACGCTGATGGTCGACGAAAAAACGCATCTGGTGAAGGACGCGCTGTGGACGCCGGCGCATACGCGGCTTTTGAAGCGCGCGGCGAGCTATCCTGAGGTCGAGCGCATCCTGGTCAATCCCGGCATCAAGAAGAAGCTCTGCGACACCGTCGCCGGCGACCGCTCCTGGCTGCGCAAGATCCGGCCGTTCTGGGGCCACGACTATCATTTCCATATGCGCATCGGCTGTCAGCCGGGCTCGCCCTTCTGCAAGGGGCAAGAGACGACGCCGGACGACGATGGCTGCGGCAAGCCGCTGGCCTGGTGGTTCACCGAGGAGCCGTGGCGGCCGAACAAGAATCCGGATGCGCCCAAGGCGCGCGACCTGATGACGATGGCCAACCTGCCCAAGCAATGCCAGGACGTGGTCAATGCCCCGGACGCGCCCTCGCTGGAGGCCGTGACCTATCATGGCGGCGGCGATGCCGCGGTGGCCGTGGCCGAACCGCAGCCGACCGAGCCGGCGGAAACGATCTCCAGCGGCAACGCCGCGATCCCGGCGGCGGCAAGCGCTTTCGCGCCGACGCCAAAGATCGGCATCCCGCTGCCAAGGCCAAGGCCCGGGAACTAGTGCGTTTCACCGTTTCACGAAGCGGCGAAACGCCCTATCTCTTCGCTTTGACGCAATTCCGGACGGAAAGCTACGGCGCGGGCGCCGAGCCTAACCGCTCTCACTTTTCCTGGAATTGTTCTAAGGCGCAAGCGGGCTTCCCCTTTGCGGGGTCATGCGCTAGTCAATCGATTGAAACGGCGCAGCGGCGCCGCAACGAGGACGATCAAAAGCATGGCAGGCGAAGACGAGAAGGGACTGCGGTTTCCGGTCCTGATCGGCGATATTGGCGGCACCAATGCGCGCTTCTCGATCGTGCTCGATGCCAATTCGGAAGCCACCGAGCCGCAGATCGTCCAGACGGCGAATTTCAAGACCATCGACGAGGCGATCCAGGCGGCGGTGCTCGACCGCTCGTCCATCCAGCCGAACTCGGCGGTGCTGGCGGTCGCCGGGCCGGTTGACGGTGACGAGATCCCGCTCACCAACTGCCCCTGGGTCGTGAGGCCCCGGCAGATGCTTGCCAATCTGGGTCTGGGCGAGGTCGTCGTGCTCAACGATTTCGAGGCGCAGGCGCTGGCCGTGGTGGCGCTCGGCGAAGAGCATATGGAAAAGATCGGCGGCGGCACGCCGGAACCCAATGCGAGCCGGGTTGTGCTCGGTCCCGGAACGGGACTCGGCGTCGCCGGGCTGATCTATGCGCTCGACCATTGGATACCGGTGCCGGGCGAGGGCGGGCATATGGACATCGGCCCGCGCACGCCGCGCGACTTCGAAGTGTTCCCGCATATCGACAAGCTCGAGGGCCGCATATCCGGCGAGCAGATCCTGTGCGGACGTGGGCTCGTCAACGTCTACCGCGCCGTGGCCAGCACGGACGGCAGGCCGACGCCCTTGACCACGCCGGCCGAGGTGACCGCGGCGGCGCTTTCGAAGTCCGATCCGGTGGCCGAGGAGGCGTTGGCGCTGTTCGTCACCTGTCTTGGCCGCACCGCGGGCGACCTGGCGCTGGTGTTCATGGGCCGCGGCGGCGTGTTCCTGACCGGCGGCATCGCGCAAAAGATCGTGCCGGCGCTCAAAGCGGGCAATTTCCGCGCCGCCTTCGAGGACAAGGCGCCGCACCGCGCGCTGATGCGCGAAATGCCGGTCTACGTCATCACCCATCCGCTGGCGGCGCTGCTCGGGCTTGCCGCCTATGCCAGGACGCCTTCGCTGTTTGGCGTGCGGACGGCGGGGCGGCACTGGCGGGCGTGATCGCTCCGGCGCTCGGGACGGCGCGACGAAGTTTCGCCATAGGCAAGCCGTAGCCGGGACGCTAAGAGGGTGCGAAAAAGGCGTCCTGACGTTTACGAGAACCCACGAAGCGCTTCGATTTGACACTTCAAAATCCAAACAAGGCAAAAAGCCGGCCCGCCGAGGTCACGGCGGTACTGCGCCGTATCGTCGCTGAAAACGGCTATGACCATCGCTGGTCCTATGTGGTCGTCATCGTCTGCTCGCTGCTGGTTTCGGGCGCGACCGCCTTCTCGGCCTGGGTCATGGCGCCGATGGTCAATCAAATCTTCTACGAACGGAGCAGCGGCGCCGTCTGGTGGATTTGCGCCGGCTTCATGGGCGCCTTCCTCGTGCGCGGCTTTGCCGGTTACGGCCAGGCGGTGATGTTAGCCACGATCGGCAACAATCTCGTCGCCCGGTACCAGAAACGCTGTTTCGACCAACTGATGAAGCTCGGCGTCAATTTCTTCAACGATACGCGTTCCGGGCGCCTGGCGGCGCAGCTGGACGAGAATGTCGGCGGCATTCGCGATCTCTTGTCGCTGACGCTGATTTCCATCACCCGCGACGCGGTGACGCTGATCGGCCTCGTCGGCCTGATGGTCTACCAGGATCCGGTGCTGTCGCTCAGCTCGCTGCTGATCGGACCGCCGCTGATCTGGGCGGTCGTCTACATCACCCGCCGGGTGCGCAAGATCAACCGCGAATCCGTGCTGATCAACTCGCGGCTGAGCGGCTCGGTGCAGGAGGCAGTTCAAGGCATCGCCATCGTCAAGGCCTTCACCATGGAGGACGAGCTGGCCCGCCGCATCGGCATCATGGCCGATACGGCCGAGCAGCGCAGCAACAAGATCGCCCGCGTCTCCGAGCGGCTGTCGCCGATTTCCGACATGCTGGCCGGTCTCGCCGTTACCGCCGTCATCGCCTATTCCGGCTATCGGGCATTATATCTCGGCCAACCGCCGGGCGCGGTGTTTTCCTTCATCACCGCGCTGATTCTTGCCTATGATCCGGCGCGGCGCCTGGCGCGCATGCAGGTCACGATGGAACGCGCGCTGGTCAATGCGCGCATGATCTACGAGCTGCTCGACCTCGAGCCGAAGCAGGGCGACGCGCCCGACGCGGTTGAGGCGAAGATCACCACCGGCGAGGTGCGCTTCAACAATGTGACGTTCGGCTACAGCGCCGACATGCCGGTGCTGCGAAACCTGAGCTTCACCGCCGCCGCCGGCAAGGTGACGGCGATCGTCGGCGCCTCGGGTGCCGGCAAGTCGACCATGGTGGCGCTGCTGCAGCGCTTCTACGACGTCGACCAGGGCTCGATCGAAGTCGACGGCCAGGACATCTCGAAGGTGACGAAGCGGTCGTTGCGCCAATCGATCGCCTATGTCTCGCAGGCGCCTTATCTGTTCGAAGGCACGATCCGCGACAACATCCGCTACGGCCGGCTGTCGGCCACCGACGCCGAGATCGAGCAGGCGGCGAAACAGGCGGCCGCCGACGATTTCATCCGCCAGCAGCCGCAAGGCTACGACACGCCGGTCGGCGAGAACGGCGCGACGCTGTCGGGCGGCCAGCGCCAGCGCGTCTCGATCGCGCGCGCCATCGTGCGCCAGGCGCCCATCCTTCTGCTCGACGAAGCGACCTCGGCGCTCGACAACGAGGCGGAAGCGCGCGTGCAGGAAGCGCTGACCCATGTCATGGAAGGCCGCACCACCATCGTGATCGCTCACCGGCTGTCGACCGTGGTCAATGCCGACCGCATCATCGTGCTGGAAGAGGGGCGGCTGGTCGAGGAAGGCACGCACGCGACGCTGATGGCCGACCCGCACAGCGTCTATGCCCGCTTCCACCGCATCCAGGGCAAGAAAGGGCTGGGGCTTGTCGACGACGTCAAGGCAAGCCAAACTTCGGCCCCGGCGCCGCGCAGCCGCGCCAAGAAGACCATCGGGAGAAGCGCATGAGTGAAGCCGGCGATATGGGCCTGGTGGTGGTGGGCGCCGCCGGCCGCATGGGCCAGACGCTGATCCGCGCCATCCACTCCATGCCCGGCGCGCGCGTCGCCGCCGCGATCGAGCGACCGGACTCGCCCCATCTCGGCAAGGATGCCGGCGAGCTTGCCGGCATCGGCACCGTCAACGTGCCGATCGTCGACGATCCGCTGCCGGCCTTCGCCAGGGCCGACGGCGTGCTCGATTTCACGGCCCCGGCCGCAAGCGTCGAATTCGCCGGCTATGCCGCGCAGGCGCGCATCGTCCACGTCATCGGCACCACCGGCTGCTCGGCCGACGACAATGCAAAGATTGCCGCCGCCGCGCGCCATGCGACGATCGTCAAATCCGGCAATATGAGCCTCGGCGTCAACCTTCTGGCGGTGCTCGTCGAGCAGGCCGCAAAGGCGCTCGACGCGGAGGATTTCGACATCGAGATCCTGGAGATGCACCACCGCCACAAGGTCGACGCGCCCTCCGGCACGGCGCTGCTGCTCGGCGAGGCGGCGGCGAAGGGCCGCGGCATCGATCTTGCCGACAACAGCGTGCGGGTGCGCGACGGCCATACCGGCGTGCGCAAGCCCGGCTCGATCGGCTTCGCAACGCTGCGCGGCGGCTCCGTCGTCGGCGACCACAGCGTGATCTTGGCCGGCACCGGCGAGCGCATCACGCTTTCCCACCATGCCGAGGACCGGGCGATCTTCGCGCGCGGCGCGGTGAAAGCCGCGCTTTGGGCCCGCGCGAAGAAGCCGGGGCTTTATTCCATGCGGGACGTGCTCGGCCTGAGCTGATCCCTATCCAAACCATTCCATAGGAGCAAACATGTCGGGAACTCTCGTGCTCGTGCGCCACGGCCAGAGCGAATGGAACCTGAAGAACCTGTTCACCGGCTGGCGCGATGTCGACCTGACCGACCAGGGCACCGCCGAAGCACTCGCGGCCGGCGAAAAGCTCAAGGCGCGCGGCCTGAAATTCGACATCGCCTACACGTCTGCCTTGAAGCGGGCGCAGGTGACCTGCCAGCACATCCTCGACATCGTCGGCCAGAGCGACCTGAAGACGATCCGCGACCAGGCGCTCAACGAGCGCGACTATGGCGACCTCTCCGGCCTCAACAAGGACGACGCGCGCAAGAAATGGGGCGAGGAGCAGGTGCATATCTGGCGCCGCTCCTACGATATCGCGCCTCCCGGCGGCGAAAGCCTGAAGGACACCGGCGCGCGCGTGTGGCCCTATTACCTGCACGAGGTGCAGCCGCATGTGCTGCGCGGCGAGACCGTGCTGGTCGCCGCGCACGGCAATTCGCTGCGCGCGCTGATCATGGCGCTGGACGGCAAGAGCGGTGAGGAGATCGTCAAGCTCGAGCTCGGCACCGGGGTGCCGGTGATCTACAAGCTCAACGCCGATTCCACCGTGGCCGAGAAAGAAGTGCTGGAGGGGTGAGCTTCCTTCTCCCCGTTCACGCTACGGCATGCGCACATTTCCAAGCGGCTGGTTTTTCTCGATAGCGTGCATGGCAGCTTGGCGCATGCATTGTCTTGTGCTGCGCTGGTCGACCCCCACTCCGTCTCGGCTTCGCCGAGCCACCTCTCCCCCGATCGACGGGGCAGAGGAAAGCGCCAAGCCTTTTGCCGTCAACGCCCGTCCAGCAACACTCCCTTCCTTTCCCTCCGGAGGGGGGAAAGGTGGCGCTGCGAAGCAGCGACGGATTGGGGGAACCACGTGGCAATGAAGCCTCGGCCCGATCAGTCGCGCCAGGCACAGAGTACGTGTGCATAGCGTAGCCCGCTCACGAGGAGAAAATACCCGGCAGGCGGATGAGGGGCAGCGCAACGCCGACGAAAAAACCGCGTTGACACACACTGTTTGCCCGCTTACTAGAGCGCCCACCAGCCCAGATGGCGGAATTGGTAGACGCGCACGGTTCAGGTCCGTGTTCCGCAAGGAGTGGAGGTTCGAGTCCTCTTCTGGGCACCAAATTCCCGTTTCAGACGATCTGACGCGATGAGCAAAAAAGCCCGGATTTTCCGGGCTTTTTTGTGCCCTGCAACTAATCTCGCGTTGAACCGTTCCTATCTTGCCGGTTAACCCGAGGTTCCGTGATGCCCGCGCCGTTCAAGGAGTGGAAGGTTCTGCCGCATGGCAGGCTCTCTCCTGTCGACGACGATATTCTGACGGTGACCGGCGACATACCCATGCCGGTTGGCAACATGAAACGGCGCATGACCGTGGTGCGACTGCGCGACCGGCGGCTTGTCATCTTCAGCGCCATCGCGCTCGATGACGAACAGATGCGCGAGATCGAGGCCTTCGGCCAGCCGGCCTTCTTGATCGTCCCCAATGATCATCACCGGCTCGATGCAAAGCCATGGAAGGATCGCTATCCCACCCTTCAGGTGATTGCACCGGCTGGCGCGCTCAACAGCGTCGAGAAGGCGGTACATATCGATGCGACGCGCGGCGACTTTGGGGATCCCGACGTCAAGCTCGTCACCGTCCCCGGAACCCGTGATCGCGAAGCGGCGTTGCAAATTGACGGACCAAACGGCACGACGCTCGTTCTAAACGATATCGTAGGCAACATCCGCGGCGCATCCGGCTTTGCAGGCTGGGCATTGCGCATGATGGGATTTGCCGGTGATGAGCCGCATATACCCTGGCCGGTCAAGCTGACGATGGTCCGCGACAAGGCGGCACTCGCAGCGCAATTGAGACGATGGGCGGAACAGCCGGCGCTCAAGCGCATACTTGTCTCGCATGGCTCCGTCATCACCGATGATCCGCGGGGGACGCTGCGCAAGCTGGCGACGTCGCTCGGATAGATGAAAGCATAGTGACCAACCTCTCCTTCCGGCCAGTCTCCCAACAAACCCCTTCAAACCAGCCGCCCCTGACGCTACGGTTCGCCCCATGGCCCCTTCCGTCAGCCCGACCATCGCCGCCCGCCGCGACCAGATGTTTCCCGTGCTCACCGACGCGGATATCGAGCGTATGCGCCGGTTCGGCGAGGCGCGTACCTATGCCGCCGGCGACCACATCGTGACGGCCGGCACGGTCTCGCCTGGGCTGATCCTCATCCTGTCGGGCAAGGTCGACATCACCCAGGCGGGCGGGCTTGGCCGGCGTGAGGCTATTATCAGCTACGGCGCCGGCAATTTCGTCGGCGAGCTGGCGCAATTGTCGAACCGGCCGTCGCTGGTCAATGCCGAGGCGGTCGAGCCGGTCGAGGCGATCGTCATCCCCTCGCGGCGCCTGCGCGATCTGATGGTGCAGGAGGCCAATCTCGGCGAGCGCGTCATGCGGGCGCTGATCCTGCGCCGCGTCGGCCTGCTCGAAAGCGGCGCCAGCGGGCCGGTCGTCATCGGCCCGCCCGGCAATGGCGACGTGCTGCGGCTGCAGGGCTTTCTGCGGCGCAGCGGACTTCCCCATCGCGCTCTCGATTCCGACACCGATCCTTGCGCGAAAACGCTGATCGAGCGGTTTCATGTCGACCCGCACCATCTGCCGATCGTGCTGTGTCCGAACGGCAAGCTCTTGCACAATCCGGGCGAGACCGAGCTTGCCCGCTGCGTCGGCCTGCTGCGGCCGATCGATGCCGAAAAAATCTACGACGTGGCGATCGTCGGCGCCGGGCCGGCGGGGCTGGCGGCGGCGGTCTATGCCGCCTCGGAAGGGCTGTCGACCATCGTGCTCGATTGCCGCGCCTTCGGCGGACAGGCAGGCGCCTCGGCCCGCATCGAAAACTATCTCGGCTTCCCGACCGGGATCACCGGCATGGCGCTGATGGCGCGCGCCTATAACCAGGCGCAGAAATTCGGCGTCGAGATGGAAGCTGCTGGACGACGCTGGCGATGGGGCCCGCTACAGGCTGGCCATCGGCGACGGCGAGAGCGTGCGCTCACGCGCTGTGGTGATCGCCAGCGGCGCGCGCTACCGCCGCCTCGATATCGCCAACCTCGCGCAGTTCGAGGGCACCTCGGTGCATTACTGGGCCTCGCCGATCGAGGCCAGGCTTTGCCAGGATCAGGAGGTGGCGCTGGTGGGCGCCGGCAATTCGGCGGGACAGGCGGCCGTCTATCTGGCAAGCCAGGTGCGCAAGGTGACGCTGCTGGCGCGCCGCGACAGCCTCGATGCCACCATGTCGCGCTATCTGGTCGAGCGCATCGCGGCGCAGCCCAACATCGAGGTGCTGACCGAGACCGAGGTGGCAGCGCTGGAGGGCCATGAGGGCAATCTCGAGCGGCTGCACTGGCGCAACCGGGCGACCGGCGAGGAGACGACGCGCGCAATCCGCCACCTCTTCCTGTTCATCGGCGCCGACCCGAACACCGATTGGCTGGCGAACTGCAACGTGGCGCTGGATGCCAAAGGTTTCGTGCGCACCTGGCCGGACACGACACCGGGGCATGGGCCGATGGAGACCAGCCGCAGCGGCGTGTTCGCCATCGGCGACGTGCGCTGCGGCTCGACCAAGCGCGTCGCAGCCGCCGTCGGCGAAGGCGCGCAGGTGGTTGCGGCGCTGCATGCCTATCTGGCGCGGGACGGCGCCGCTAGACCGTGACGGCGGTTCGTTGAATCGCCATCACGGTCCAACTCTTGTTGGAGCATGATCTTTCTCCGAAAACCGGTTCCCACTTTTCGGGATCACGCTCTAGAACCAACAGGCCAAACCGCCCAGGAGACCATGATGGACGAATGCAGGCATACGAAGGACATCAAAAAGGTCACGCCGAGCGCGCTCGGCTGCGAGGAATGCCTGAAGAGCGGCTCGTGGTGGGTGCATTTGAGGCTCTGCCGGACCTGCGGCCATGTCGGCTGCTGCGACGACTCGCCCAACCGCCACGCGACAAAGCATTTTCATGCCACGCAGCATCCGATCATCGAGGGCTACGACCCGCCGGAAGGCTGGGGCTGGTGCTTCGTCGACGAGGTGTTCATCGATCTCGGCGAAGACACGACGCCGCAGAACGGCCCGATCCCAAAGTTTGTTTGACGGTGCAGGGCAAGCCGGCCGGGCGACGCCTTGTTCAGCGCACCGAGCTCGTCACGGTCGAATCGACGGCATCGGGCACGGATTTGCGCTCATTGCCGGCGAAGATGCCGATGAGGAGAAGGCTGAGCACAACCGGCACAAACAGGATGGCGACGCGCGCCTGCACATAGAAGATGGCACGCCATTCGTTTCGCTTTTCGGGGCTATCGTTCATCATGCTCGCTCTGTTGTGCCTCCCCGGGCCGGACATAGAGACGAAGCGTTAAACATCTCCTTCCGATTCGGTTAACGCGGGAGGTCTGCTGCAATCGCAAAGGGCAGCGCTGCCCCCTCTCCGTCCGCTGCGCGGTCAACTCTCCCCACTTCGTCTACGCTATGCACACATCTTCTGTGACTGGCGTGACTGATCGACCTGAGGCTTGATTGCCACGTTGTTCCCCCAATCCGTCGCTGCTTCGCAGCGCCACCTTTCCCCCCTCCGGAGGGAAAGGAAGGGAGCGTTGCTGGACGGGCGTTGACGGCAAAAAGCTTGGCGCCTTTCCTCTACCCCGTCGATCGGGGGAGAGGTGGCTCGGCGAAGCCGAGACGGAGTGGGGGTCGACCAGCGCAGCATAAGACAATGCATGCGCCAAGCTGCCATGCACGCCGTTGCCAAGACCAGCCGCTTGGAAATGTGTGCATGCCGTAGCCCACTGCGTGGGGCGAGGAAGGGCGCGCCGCCTCACGCATTGGCTTTTCCGCCGATTTCAGGCAAACCTCGTCGCCTGTAAACCGACACGGAGAAGCGTGATGTTCCGATGGGGTGTTCTGTCGACGGCGAAGATCGGCCGCGAGCAGCTTTTGCCGGCAATCGTGGAGTCGGAGAACGGCGTCCTGTCGGCGATCGCCAGCCGCGACCTGTCGAAGGCCAAGGCGCTGGGCGAGCGTTTCGGCGCCCGTCATGCCTTCGGCTCCTATGAGGAACTGCTCGCCTCCGAGGAGGTCGACGGCGTCTACATCCCGCTGCCCACCTCCCAGCATGTCGAATGGACGGCAAAAGCGATCGAGGCCGGGAAGCATGTGCTGGTGGAAAAACCGCTGGCGCTCGACGCCAAGGACATTCCGCCGCTGATCAGGCTGCGCGACGAGAAGAAGGTGCTGGTCTGCGAGGCCTTCATGGTCGTCTACCACCCACAATGGATCAAGGTGCGCGACCTGATCGCAAGCGGCGCCATCGGCCGGCTGCGCCATGTGCAGGGCGCGTTTTCCTATTACAATGTCGACCCCAAGAACATGCGCAACCAGCTCGATCTCGGCGGCGGCGCGCTGCCCGACATCGGCGTCTATCCGACCGTGTCGACGCGCTTTTCGACCGGCAAGGAGCCGCTGCGGGTGCAGGCGACGATCGAGCGCGACAAGACGTTCGGCACCGACATCTATTCCTCGATCCGCGCCGATTTCGGCGATTTCGAGCTGTCCTTCTACCTGTCGACGCAGATGGCGGCGCGGCAGTCGATGGTGTTCCACGGCGAGAAGGGCTTCATCGAGGTTTTCGCCCCGTTTAATGCAGGCCTTTACGACCACCACCGCATCGAGCTGCACAACCAGAACCACAGCGAGGCGCAGGTGTTCCGCTTCCCCGGCACGCAGCAGTACCGGCTGGAGTGCGAGGCCTTCGTGCGCGCCGCGCAGGGCGGCAAGGACCGCGTCTTCACGCTGGAGGAATCGGTCCTCAACCAGAAAGTCATCGACGCCATCTTCCGCGCCGGCGACAAAGACGGCTGGGAGCCCGTCTGAGGCTTTGCAATAAGCTTGCCGGCTGGTTCTGGGAGGGAAAATGGCTGACGCGGACGTGATCATTGTCGGCGCGGGGCTGGCCGGCCTCGTCGCCGCGACGGAGTTGGCGGAGGCCGGAAAGAAAATCATCATCGTCGACCAGGAGCCGGAACAGTCGCTGGGCGGCCAGGCCTTCTGGTCATTCGGCGGGTTGTTCCTGGTCGATTCGCCGGAGCAGCGGCGCATGCGCATCCGCGATTCGCACGACCTCGCGCTCGAGGACTGGATGGGCACGGCCGCCTTCGACGGGCCGGAGGATTTCTGGCCGCGCAAATGGGCGGAGGCCTATGTCGGCTTCGCCGCAGGCGAGAAGCGCTCCTGGCTGATCGAGCGCGGCACGAAATTCTTCCCCGTGGTCGGCTGGGCCGAGCGCGGCGGCGGCAATGCGACTGGCCACGGCAATTCGGTGCCGCGCTTCCACATCACCTGGGGCACCGGGCCTGGCGTGCTCGAGCCTTTCGTGCTGCGCGTGCGTGAGGCGCAGAAGCGCGGGCTGGTCGAGTTCAGGTTCCGTCACCGGGTCACCGAGATTGTCCGCAGCGGCGACACGGTCAGCGGCGTACGTGGCGACATCTTGCAGCCAAGCACGGTGGAGCGCGGCCGCAAGAGTTCTCGTGACATGGCCGGCGATTTCGAGCTCCATGCGCAAGCGGTGATCGTCGCCTCCGGCGGCATCGGCGGCAATCACGAGCTGGTGCGCCAGAACTGGCCGCAGCGGCTGGGCGCGCCGCCGAAGCGGATGATCACCGGCGTGCCGGACCATGTCGACGGCCGCATGCTGGCGATCACCGAGGCGGCCGGCGGAAGGGTCATCAATCGCGACCGCATGTGGCACTATGTCGAGGGCATCAGGAACTGGGCGCCGATCTGGACCGAGCACGCGATCCGCATCCTGCCCGGCCCCTCCTCGCTTTGGCTCGACGCGCGCGGCAAAAGGCTGCCGGCGCCGCTCTATCCGGGCTTCGACACGCTGGGCACGCTCAGCCACATCATGAGCACCGGCTTCGACTATTCCTGGTTCATCCTGACCAAGAAGATCATCCAGAAGGAGTTCGCACTGTCGGGCTCCGAGCAGAACCCCGATCTCACTGGCAAAAGCTGGCGGCAGGTGCTGGGCCGCGCGACGTCGGGAATTCCCGCCCCGGTGAAAGCGTTCATGGAAAAGGGCGAGGATTTCATCGTCGAGGCCGATCTTGCGAAACTGGTGGCGCGCATGAACGCGCTGGCCGGCGGCGAGCCGCTGCTGGAGGTCGCCCAGGTCGAGCGCGAGATCCGCGCCCGCGACAGTCAGCTCGACAATCCGTTCTCCAAGGATGCGCAGATCACCGCGCTGCGCGGTGCGCGCTCCTATCTCGGTGACAGGCTGATCCGCACCGCCAAGCCGCACAAGATGCTCGATCCGGCGAACGGCCCGCTGATCGCGGTGCGCCTCAACATCCTGACCCGCAAGACGCTGGGCGGGCTGCAGACCGACCTCGATAGCCGCGTGCTCAATGCCGCCGGCCAGCCGGTGCCGGGGCTTTATGCGGTGGGCGAGGTCGCCGGCTTCGGCGGCGGCGGCGTGCATGGCTATGCGGCGCTGGAAGGCACCTTTCTCGGCGGCTGCATTTTTTCGGGGCGCAGCGCCGGGCGGGCGGCGGCGGCCACGATTGCGTGAACGGAGGGCGCGGATGGTCGCCGCCTCGGCGACAACGCTGTAGGCTTTTTCGGTCAACTCGACTGAAGTCCCAACTCCAATCATGACGGGAACAGCATGCGCATCATCGTCTATGGGATCGGCGCCATCGGCGGCGCTATCGCGGCCCAGCTGAGCTTTTCAGGCCACACGGTGCTCGGCATCGCCCGCGGCAGGCAGCTCGATACCATCCGCGCCTCGGGACTGTCGCTTTCCACCCCGCAAGGCACAAGGACCGCGCGCTTTCCCGCCCATGCCGACCCGTCAGAGATTTCCTTCGAGCCGGACGATGTCGTGCTGCTGACGATGAAAACGCCTGATACGCTCGGGGCGCTGCAACGGCTCAACGCCGCCGGTGTCACGGCGCAGCCGGTGTGCTGCTTCCAGAACGGCGTCGCCAACGAGGCGCTGGCCTTGCGTTTCTTCGCCAATGTCTATGGCGCGACGGTCATGCTGCCGGCCGATTACGACACGCCCGGTCAGGTCGCGGCCTATTTCGCGCCCAAGATCGGCGCCTTCGATATCGGCCGCTATCCTTCCGGAAACGACGACACAGTCGAGAAACTGTGCGGGGTTCTGAGCGCCTCCGGTTTCATCGCCGACCCCAGGGACAATGTGATGAGCAGCAAGTACCGCAAGCTGCTCGCCAACCTTCGCAACATCATCGACGCGGCGCTGGGCGAGACCGAGCTGCAGCGGAAATGGTATGCCAAGGCGCGCGCCGAAGCCGAGGCGGTGCTCACCGCCGCCGGGATCGACTGGGACAAGACCGACGCCATGGCGCGCGAGGAATTGACCATAACCGCCATCCCCGGCCGAACGCGTGTCGGCTCCTCGACGCTGCAGAGCATCGTGCGCGGGACCGGCTCCCTCGAGACCGACTTCCTCAACGGCGAGATCGTGCTTCTCGGGCGGCTGCACGGCATGGCGACGCCCGTCAACTCAGCCCTATGCAAACTGTCGATCGAGTTGGCCCGAGGCCGGATGCGGCCGCAATCGGCCGGCGACGACACGATCGTGTCCATGATCGGCGGAACCGGCTGATCGCCGGAGACGATCAAAAAGATAAGACCCGGGCCGGGGAATCCTTTGGAGGCCATGGAACGTCTTCCTCACGCAGATCGCAAACAGGAGACGACCATGACCTACAATCTCATCCGCTACGGCGTGAAGGACGCCAGCATCGCCGAGAACCGGGCGCTGGTGACAAAGGTGTTCGAGGCGTTGGATGAAGCGAAGCCGCAATCCGTGCGCTATCTCGTGCTCGAGCTCGACAACGGCGAATTCGTCCACATCGTCGGTTATGAAAATGACAGTTCGGCGCTGACCGGGCTCGACGCTTTCAAGGCCTTCGGCGCCGATCACGCCGAGCGGCGCTCGACACCGCTGGTCCGGTCGCCGGCGAAGATCGTCGGCAATTATCATATGCTGGCGAACACCGACGAGACCGTGCCGGCCTGACCGGGGGCGCGGTATCGCCCGGCGAACCGCCGACTGAGAGAACCAGGACGATGAGCACAGCGAAATTCGACCGCGCGGCGCTTGAGGCCATGCTTGTCGGCCTGCGGCCGAAATTGCACCGCTATGCCGCCCGCATGGCCGGCTCGGCAATCGAGGGCGAGGACATCGTGCAGGAGGCGGTGGTGAAGGCGCTTGCTGCTCACGATGGCGGCGCCACGCTCGAGCGTCCCGAGCAGTGGCTGTTCCGCATCGCCCATAATGCGGCGCAGGATCATCTGCGCCGCCGCCAGCGGGAGCGCTCGCGCATGACCGAGGCCGACATGACCGAAATAGAAGATCTCTCCGCCGACGCGGAGGCGAGGCTGGCGGCGGCGGCGAGCCTGCGCAGCTTCATGCGGCTCACGCTGGCGCAGCGCAGCGCCGTGATCCTGGTCGATGTGCTCGGCCTCAGTCTGCATGAGACCTGCGAGGTGACGGGCGCGACTTTAGCCGCCACCAAGGCGGCACTGCATCGCGGCCGGGCGGAGCTGAAGGCGCTGGCATCGGCACCGGACGACGTGGCGGTGCCGAAGCTCGATCCGGAAGAAGAGCGCCGGCTGCGCCGCTACATAGACCTGTTCAATGCTCGCGATCTCGACGGGGTGAGGACGCTGATCGCCGAGGACATCCAGGTCGACGTCCTCAATCGCGCCCGCCTCAACGGCAAGAAGGAAGCCTCGACCTATTTCGGCAATTACGACCGTATCGGAGACTGGGCGCTGTCGCTCGGCTTCGTCGACGGCCAGCCGGCGATCCTGATCCGCAACCCGCAGGCGCACGATGCGGTGCGCGGCTTCATGCTGATCGACTGGCGCGGCGAAGAGGTCGCCCGCATCCGCGATTTCCGGCACGTCCCTTATTGCGTCGTCGAGGCGGATATCTGCTTGCTTGCCGATTGAGCTGCGACGCATCCGCGAGCTGATCGAGCCGCTGCCGGCGGAGACGATCCCGCCGAGCGCGCGCAAAACGATACGCCTTCGCGCGAGGAGGTCGGCGGAGCTCCGTCACATCATCGTGAACGTCGCGTAGCATGAATTGCCGATCGGGACGCCATCTCAAATCCGCCGCAAAGGCAAATCAACTGGCCCATCATCGTCAGCCAATTGTCTTTTCGCCAATCACGGCATAGTGCGAGCCATCACGCGCTCGCGGGTCCTCCAATGTCTCTGAATGTAGCAAGCAAGCCCGCCAAGAAAAACGCGCCCAAAGCCAAAGTCGTGACGGAATCGCCACCGCGCGATCAGATCCTGATCGGCCCCGATTTCATCCATAAGGGCGAGCCGCATGAGAGGCTCGACCGCTTCTTCGGCGATCTGGCGAGCCGCTTCGACGCGGCGCCGGCGGTGATTTCCGGCGGCCGGCCCTGGTCATACCGCGAGCTGAACAGCCGTGCCAACCAGTTCGCGCATCTGCTGATCGAGCGTGGCGTGAAGCCGGGCGACAGGGTAGGCCTTTTGCTGGACCGCTCCGCCGAAACCTATATCGCTATCCTTGCCGTGATGAAGGCCGGGGCGGCCTTCGTCCCTTTAGCCACCGCCTTCCCCGAAGATCGCATGGTGATGATCATCGAGGACGCCAATGTCACGATGGTGATCAGCGTCTCCGGTTATGCCGCGCGCGTGGCGCGCCTGCCGGTTCCGCATATCTCGATCGACTCGGCGGAATCCGAAATCGCTCTCAAGCCGGAAACGGCGCCCCTGCCGGAGGGCAGCCAGGACCAGACCTGCTACATTCTCTACACGTCCGGCACCACGGGCAAGCCGAAAGGCGTGGTCATCACGCATCAGAGTTTCTGCAACTTCATCCGCGTCGCCGCAGCATCCTACGGTTACCAGCCGGGCGACCGCGTGTATCAGGGCATGACCATCGCCTTCGACTTCTCCTCGGAGGAGATCTGGGTGCCTTTTGCCGCCGGCGCCACGGTCGTGCCGGCGCCCGGCCAGCAGCCCCTCGTGGGCGAGGAGCTGGCCAGCTTCCTGCGCGAGCATCATATCACCTGCATGGCCTGCAGCCCGACGCTTTTGTCGTCGATCGAGAGTGACGCGCCCAGCCTGCGCACGATCCTGGTCGGCGGCGAAGCCTGCTCGCAAAAGCTCGTGGTGCGCTGGGCGAAGCCCGGCCGCCAGATCCTGAACACCTATGGCCCGACCGAGGCGACGGTCACTGCCACCATGGCCTTGCTGGCGCCAGACGAACCGGTGACGATCGGCAGGCCGCTGCCCACCTATTCGATAGCTGTTCTCGACCCCGAAAAGCCGAAGGTGCTGACCGGCGACCTGCTGGGCGAGATCTGCATCGGCGGCATGGGCGTTGCGGTAGGCTATCTCAACCGGCCGGAGCTCACCGAACAGCGATTCATCAAGGATTTCATCGGCCTGCCGAACAATCCCAGCGGCCGCATCTACCGGACGGGCGATCTCGGCCGCATCAACGACAAGGGCGACATCGAGTATCACGGCCGCATCGACACGCAGGTGAAAATCCGCGGCTACCGCATCGAGCTGGGCGAGATCGAGGCCGTGCTGCTGGAACAGCCGGGCATCGCGCAGGCGGCGGTCACGACGTGGGAGATCGAGCCTGAGCGCACGGAACTGGTCGCCTATTACGCCCCCAGGAGCGGCGGCGACAGCGTTGATCGTACCATGCTCGTGCGGGAACTCAAGCTGCGGCTGCCCGACTATATGGTCCCGGCCTATCTGGAGCAGTTGCCGGCGATCCCGATGACCGTCTCCAACAAGGTCGACCTGAGGAAGCTGCCAAAGCCGACCAGCGCGCGCGTCGCGGCCGGCCATGCGATGATCGACCCGCGCAACGAGGACGAGAGGTTCCTGGTCGACACGCTGCAGGATGTGCTGAAATTCGAGGACATCTCCATCGAAGACCACTTCTTCGACGACCTCGGCGCGAACTCGCTGTTGATGGCGCGATTCTGCGCGCGCATCCGCTCCCGCAAGGCCTGGTCGACGACCTCGATGCGCGACGTCTACCTGCATCCCACGGTCGCGAAGCTCGCGGAGCATCTGCGTGCGCCGCAGACGGCCGCGGTTGCCGCGAGCGAGCCGATGCTGATGCATCGGGCTTCCAGCTTTGCCTATTGGAGCACGGGCTTTGGGCAGCTGCTGTTCTACGCGCTCTACAGCTATGCCTCGCTCTGGGCGATCAATGACGGGCTCAACTGGGTCTATGACGCGCTGGACGACCCGGTGCAGCTCTATCTGCGCTGCGTTCTCTTGTCCGCCAGCGTGTTCTTCGGGCTCAGCGGCTTTGCCATCATCGCCAAATGGCTGCTGGTCGGCCGCTGGAAGGCCGAGACGTTCCCGATCTGGGGCTGGCGTTATTATCGCTTCTGGATCGTCAAGACACTGGTCCGCAGCGCGCCGGTGGTGCTGTTCCGCGGCAGCCCGCTGTACAGCCTCTATTTGCGCCTGCTCGGCGCCCGGCTCGGCAACCGCACGGTTATCGAGTGCCGTTCCGTTCCGGTCTGCACCGACCTGATCAGCATCGGCGACAACTCGATCCTGCGCAAGGATACCATGATCCTGGGCTTCCGCGCCCAGGCGGGCTACATCCACACCGGCCCGCTCGACATCGGCCACAACGCTTTCGTCGGCGTCGGCTCAACGTTGGACATCGACACCCGCATCGGCGACGGCGCCCAGCTGGGCCACGCTTCGTCGCTGCACCGCGGACAGGCGATCCCTGCCGGCGAGCGCTGGCACGGATCGCCGGCGATTCCGACCGAGGCTGACTATTGCACGGTTCCCAACGTGCCGCTGTCGCACGCGCGCCGGATCATCTACGAGGCGATCCAGCTCTTCATCCTCTTCGCCATCGTCACGCCGTTCCCGCTTCTGTTCCACACCTATTGGGAGAATATCGGCGACGACTATCAGGAGACCATCGGCATCGTGGCGATCGGCACCACGGTGACGGTGGCGGGCTTCATCATCGGCGGCGTGCTGCTGGCGGCCATCGTGCCCCGGTTGTTCAACCTCATGCTGAAACCCGGCCGGGACTATTCGCTCTACGGCTTCCACTACTGGCTGCAATCGATGCTGGAGCTGGTCAGCAACGTGCGACTGCTGAACGTGCTGTTCGGCGACAGCTCGGCCATCGTCTACTATTTGCGCGCCATCGGCTGGCGGCTGAACAAGGTGGACCAGACCGGGTCGAATTTCGGCACCAACCAGCGGCATGAAAACCCGCAGCTCAGCGAGATCGGCTCGGAAACCATGGTCTCCGACGGCCTGTTCATGGTCAACATGCAGAAGTCCGCCAACTCCTTCCGCCTCGAGCACACGCGGATCGGCGAGCGCAACTTCTTCGGCAACAACATCATCTATTCGCCGGATTCCCGCACCGGCGACAATTGCCTGCTCGGAACCAAGGTGCATGTACCAGTCGATGGCCCCTTGCGCGAGAATGTCGGGCTGCTGGGGTCGCCGCCCTTTGAAATCCCGCGCATGGTCAATCGCGACAAGGAGCTGCTCGGCTTGATCTCCGACGAGGAGCGCCGCCGCCGGCTGCCGCTGAAGAACCTTCACAATCTGGTCACCGCGCTGCTGTTCTTGGCCGCGCAATGGCTGATCCTGTTCCTGACGCTCGCCATCTGGGACAGGGCGCTCAACTACTACAACGAGTGGGAGCAGACGGCGCTGTTCGTGGCGGTGGTGCTGACCACGGTGATCGGGATTCCGTTCTACATCTTCCTGGAACGCGTCAGCCTCGGTTTCCGCCGGCTGAAGCCCAGGATGGCCACGATCTACGACCCGGTCTTCTGGCGGCACGAACGCCATTGGAAACTGTCCGATTCGCCGATCATGGGCCTGTTCACCGGCACCCCGTTCAGGCCGCTGATCCTGCGTCTGATGGGCGTGAAGGTCGGGCGGCGCGTCTATGACGGGGGAAGCATCATCACCGAACGGTCGCTGGTGGAGATCGGCGACGACGCGACGCTCAACGAGGGCTGCGTCATCCAGGCGCATTCGCTGGAGGAAGGCGCGTTCAAGTCCGACTACATCCGCATCGGCAATGGCTGCACGCTCGCCCCCGCCGCCTTCGTCCACTACGCCGTGGCAATGGGCGAGGGATCCGTGGCGGACCTCGATTGCTTCGTCATGAAGGGCGAAGTGCTGGAGCCCAACACCGTGTGGCGCGGCAACCCGGCGAAGCTCTATGGCGTGGTGACGCCGATCGACGCGAGCGCGATCAAGATCGGGCAAAAACAGTGACGCATTCGGCCGACGCGCAGACAGGCGACCGCCCGGTTGTCCTGCGGCCCGTAGGCGAAGATAACCGCGCGGCGATCCTGGCGCTCGAGCTGACGCCCGAGCAGCAAGGCTTCGTCGCCTCGAATGTCGACTCGCTGGAAGAGGCCGGGGAGGATGATGAGGCCATCGCCCGCGCGGTAGTCGCGGCCGGGCGCGTCGTCGGATTCCTGATGTACAGCGCTCCGGAGGACGATGACGAGGCGATCATCTATCGTTTCATGATCGACCGCCGCGAACAGGGCAAGGGCCTCGGCCGTGCCGCGGTTGCCGGGGTGCTGGAGGAGATCGGCCTGCTCGGCCACATACGTCGCGTCTCGATCTGCTACGAACCGGACAACGAGGCGGCGCGCCGGCTCTATGCCGGCTTTGGTTTCGTCGAGACGGAACTGGACGAGGATGGCGAGATGATTGCCGTGCTCCAATTGAGCAGCAAGTGATCACACGGCCGGACGACGCGCGACCGGACATCGAGAGCGCCGTCGAGCAGGCGCTGGCCGGCCTCGCGCAGCCCGGCCTCGTCACCGGCTGCCGCCTTGTTCGTGCCGGCGACGAGCAATACATCCTGCCGGCGGAAGGCGCTTCCATCGCCACGCGCGAACAGAGGGCGCGCGCCGCCACTGGATCAGGCCGTCAGGTCGCGCATGAATTGCTGCGGCGCCTGAGCTGTGCGGATCTCGCCGTCTTGCGGAGCCAATTGGGAAACCCGATCTGGCCTGCAGGTATCGTCGGTTCAATCGCGCATGACGACGAACTTGCCGTGGCGGTCGCCGCGCGATCCGACGCGATGAGAAGCGTGGGCGTCGACGTCGAACCTGCCCTGCCCCTGCCGCACGACCTCCGGGGCATGGTGGCGACGCCGCAGGACCGCCTGGGCGATCTTGATTCCCGTATAGGCAGCCGCATTCTGTTCGCGATCAAGGAGGCGGTCTACAAGGCCTCGTTTCCGCTCGACGGCCGCGTGCTGGGCTTTGAGGACATCGCCGTCGATCTCACCTCGGGCGAGGCAGTCACTTCGTCCGGCAATCGGTTGACCGTGCGCTTCACCATCTCGCCCAGAATCCTGGCGCTGGCTTACCCGGCATAGGCGCGCCCTGCCCTGCCCTGACATTTCAGGGTGGGCGTTTGAACGAATAGCGTCCGAAGATTCGAACTGCGGGCCTCGAATAAGCGGTCTGGCGGAGGGCGCGTCGGACGACGGAGATCAGGCGGGAGCGTAGGCTAACCTGATCACATCCTCGATCCGGTCATGAGCCACCAGGCGGAGCGGCGGCCGGGGTCCGGCGAAATAAGGCTTGCCGTGGCCAAGCACCACCGGGTGCAGGTAGATCCGATACTCGTCGATCAGGCCCAGCTGGGTGAGGCTTCGCGCCAAATCCGGGCCGGCGACCTCGATCTCGCCGTCGCGCTCGGCCTTCAGCTTTCGGATAGCGTCCCCGAGATCGCCCTCGACAAGCCTTGCGTTGGGACCGACGGACTTCATCGAGCGTGAGACGACCCATTTCGGCTGGCGCCGCCACGCCGCCGCGTAGGCAAGTCGCTCGGCATCCCATTCAGGATGCTCGTCGTCCCAGTAGCGCATGATCTCATACATGCGGCGACCGTAGATGCTGCCCGCCTGACGCTCGGCCTCCTCGATGAAGTGGCGGAAGAGCGCGGGGCTCGGCCCGAAGGCCGTGTGATCGACGTAGCCGTCCAGCGACTGGTTCATTCCGAACACGAGCTTGGCCATTGTCTGTTCCTCACACGGCATCACCCAATCTAATTGCATTGTGCAATCGGTTCAGATTAGGCCGACTGATTTTATTTTGCAATTGGTTCTGCCGCATACATAAACGCAACACGTTTCGGGCCAGATGATCGCCCGATCCGTTGTTGCAGTTCTCCCAACCGCGCAAATCCATCCGACGATGCAAAGCCGTTTCAAAACGGCCATTTGAAAACGGTGGGATTCAGCTAAACATCTGAAATTGTTGGCGCACCGCGGCCGATGAAGATGGGCACTATTGCTTCGCCGTGGCGCTATGATGCGGCCGCCGCCCAAACGATCCGGCCGAATAACCAGCGACGGACTGCGATCTTGCACTACGCCACATGGCCAGCTGTCTTCCCGATTTCGTGGTCCGCTTACCCTTCAAGTGCGGCCGATCAATCCGGGGAACGGCGCGATGGGCCATAGCGACGTTTTACGGTCGGCTGGCCGCTTCCGCTCGAGCTCGATGGAAGAGACTTCCTCAGAGCCCGTCGGCATGTCTCAAAGGTGTCAAGCTGTTCTCGAACTCAACTCGGACCGAGCCACCCTCATCGACATGCTAGACTTCTGGCATGTTTCCCGGTCGGACCCAGACTGGTAATATCGGCGTTGCGAAACGGCGGAGGTGCGCGAGATGTCCGACACGCAATTCGATCAGAACGCTTGGCTTGCGCGCATCGGCTATTCCGGGCCCGTCACACCAACGCTTGAGACCTTGAATCGACTTATTTTCGCGCACTCGCATTCAATCGCCTACGAAACGCTGGATATCATGCTCGGGCTTCCGCCCAAGCTCGATGTGCCTTCGCTTCAGCACAAGATGATCGCCGGCAAGCGAGGCGGATACTGCTTTGAACAGAACATGCTGTTCCGGGCCGGACTTTGGTCGCTCGGCTACAGGATCACAAGCCTGCAAGGGCGTGTCGTACGCGGGCTGGCGATCGATGCGCCGCGCCCGGCCATCCACATGCTGTTAAAAGTGGAGTTGCCGGAGGGAATTTATCTTGCGGATGTCGGCTTCGGCAACCTCGCGCCGACCTGCGCGCTCTTGCTTGCGCCGCAGATCGAACAAGAGACGCCGCACGAGGTCATGCGCTTTATCGATGTTGGCGGCGAGCTGACGCTCCAGGCGCTGCTCAACCGTGGCTGGCAGCACATTTACCGGGTCATTCCTTACCCGCGCTATGATGGCGAATACGAGATCACCAACTGGTACACCGCGACCCACCCGGACGCGCCATACCAGGGCAACATCATCGTGGCGAAGCCGGGACCGAACAGGAGTCGGATCACCATGTACAATGCGCGTGTCACGGTCCGCGACGCGGAGGGGCACGCGGAGAAGCGCTGGCTCGCAACCGAGATCGAATTCAGGGACGTGCTGCGTGGCGAATTCGGACTGAACATGTCCGATCAGCAGATCGATGAGTGCGTGGCGGTTATGAAGGCGAAAGGGACGGGAGACGCTCCGCATCCGTTTTTTGCTTAGACTCCCCTCAGGCCCAAGGGCCTTCCACGCCTTGATCCAATCATGCAGGAGCTTGCGCGATATCCCGAGCTTGCGTGCCACAGGCAGAACGCCTTCGCCGCCTTCCGCACGCTTGATCGCCTTCAATTGTACGCCGTCGGAAACGTCCGGATCGCCATTCCGTCATCGGTCATCCTCAGGGACAACCTGTCACAGAAGTTAGCGTGTCTCACGCACGGGTGCAGTCCAGTGCACTTAACTCGACAACCTGACTGGTTAATCGAAGCGTCGGCCGATTTTGGCGCCAATAGCGTATTCCGAAGTGGCGCGCCCGAAGAGATTCGAACTCCTGACCCCCAGATTCGTAGTTTACGTATGCGATCCGCCGAACATATCCAATTCTTTCTGGCATTTAAAAATGCATCTTTTATTTCAGTTACTTGCGTAGAATCGCGAATTTTAGCGTGGACACGACACCTTATCCTATGAGAATCTGAAACCGGCTGAAAAACCGGCTGAATCTTCAGTGCGGTGTCAACTAGACTTTCAGGAAGCATGCTATGCCCGACATACGTATCCTCATCAACGACAGGGCAGTCAGCGATCTGAAGGCGCCTGGTTCGGGACAGTATCGCGCCCGCGATACCCAGCTCAAAGGGTTCCACGTCATCGTCGGGAGGCGTAGCAAAACATTCGCCGTTCAAGGAGACCTGCGGAAGGACGGCAAGCGCGTTGCGTCTATCTCGGTACGGATCGGTAACGCAGAGACGATGTCCACACGCGAGGCACGCACAACAGCAAAGACATACCTCGCGCAGATTTCCAAAGGGGAACACCCGGATCCGAAACCTAGCTTGCCGACCGAAGAACTAGGCAGTGCGAGGCTGTCTCAGGACAACCAGACGGTACAGGCGGATTATATCATGGAGGCAGCATCCGAAAGTGTCACCCTCAGCCGAGCATGGGAGCGTTATCGCGATGCACACTTGATCCGGAAAGGCCGAAGCGTAGGTACGATCGAGGGCTATCGCGACCACGTCGAACGACTCTTCAAGGATTGGCGAGATACCCCCCTGCAAGACCTCGCCGAGGATCCGGCCAAAGTCATCACCAGGCATGACGAGATCACTAAAGAGCACGGTCCCTATATCGCTAACGGCAGCATGCGGACCTTGCGCGCAGTCTACAATCATGCGCGCAGGGCCCATCGCTATCTCCCCGCCGATAACCCGGCAAGCATCGTAGATTGGAATTCAGAAAAGCGGCGCAGCACGGCAATGGGACTCGACGATCTGCCCCATTGGTTCCATCAAGTAGCCGCGCTGCAGAACCCTATCAGGCGAGAATTCCATCTGTTCTCCCTGCTTTCTGGATGCCGTCCAACAGCGCTGATGGAGGCACAGCCTCACCATCTGGATCTGCGTCGCCGTACACTGCACATACCGCAGCCCAAGGGCGGCGCGGATCGTGCCTTCGACATTCCGTTGTCTCGTCAGATGATCCTTTGCCTTGTCCGCGTGATCCGCTTTGCCCACCATTTCTATCCCTCTGAGGCCAAGAACTGGCTCTTCACGGCGGACAGCGATAGCGGCCATCTGTCCGAACAGAAGGAAGATCGGACCGTTCTTGCTAAGTGGGGCAATGACTTACGCCAGACCTTTAGAACGCTTGCGACCCCGGCGGGCGTCTCCGAGTTCGACGCACGTCTGCTGATGAACCACGCCATCCCCGGCGTGAATGCGGGGTATATTTCGCGGCACAAGTTGCTGGAGGATCACCTCCGCGCGCAGCAACAAGCCATCAGCAATACAATGTTCAGCGCCTTGGGCAGTATGACCTCTAAGGACGTAACAATTCGCGCATGGCTTGGTCCATATGCGACGCATCAAGCAATCGATGCCGCCAAGCGAGAAAAGAGCGGCCCTCTGCGCGATGCTGCATTGGAAAGAGTCTGACTAAAAGGCGACCGGCCTCGATCGCGGCGTTCAGCCTCAACTCTTGACCGAGTGTTGAGGGGCCGCGAGGCCCTTGGCAGCACCGTTGGATAATCCGTCTAGAGATGGCTATCACCACGCAGGTTTTGGGACAGTCCAGATTGCGCGCCTGCGGAACGGACTGTCGCCCGCAAAAGAATGTATAGGAAGGCTTCCGGCTTTTCTCGAGTTAGCGACGTCTGGCGTTTAGCGATCGGCTCCCTCACTCTTCAGGTTGAAAAGTGGACGATGTGCTGGCCGTTGGCCCGTTGGCATGTTCTCCGAGCTTTTTCTGCAAAATCCTAATGGAATTCCGCAATTCTGGAGGTTCGTCAGACAACCGCGCACTTTCATCTATTTCCCAGATAGACATCTCTTCCTGATCGCCCACGCCGAATGCGGTACTGAGTCCTGATCGCTCTGCAGCATCAAGATCGAGCGCAGCGAAAGCTGCGCCCGGCTCGACTTCGATGCCGAATAGCCAAGCAATGCGCGTTGCCGCGGCGCCTGTCGGAGGCGCTATGAGGAGGAATGTTGATCCATCGGGCTTGCGGCCAATGAGCAGGGTATCTCCTGCAACTGCCTTCCGGGTTACGGAATTGTCATAGTAGTACAGTCGGTACTCCGTCCGCGTCGGATGGCGTGCTCTTGCATCATACCACGTCAACAAGCCCTTTTCGGACAGAAGCTGCCCGGCATTTGACATCCAGTAGAAATCGGTAATCAGACGCTGCGGCTGTGCACGGCCGAACAGCTCGATCAGAGGTCTGGAGCCGTTAAACTCATGCTGGTTGGACCGTACGGCATCGACTTCGACAGGGCTTAGCCGCTTGAAGACTATTCCACTGAAAATGTCCGAAAGCACCCCAGTGCCGGCTGCCAATAGATTTCTCCTAACGCGCCATCTCGGGCACTCCATCAGGAATTGCCGGCAGCGACGCAAGCTTCACTTTCTCCCAGCATTCTTCTTTTTTTGCCCATTCGGAAACCTGGGCGCCGCGGGCTGTCTGAAGGAGCACCTCGTTCATTCTCGAAGCGAGTTCCGAAATGAAGCTCGACAGCTGCGGCGAAATTGCCTGGCGCTGCCAGATCGATTCCAGGGAAAGCCGGGTGCGCCATTTCTCGGCAAGATAGGCCACAGTGTACGCGGTTATGTTTGCCTGGGCCTGGCTGAAGCCACCATTTCGAACCACTTTCTGGGCTGCCTTGAACAAGATCGCCTGTGCAATCAGCTTCTTGTACCCCGCCACATCCAGAGACTCGGCTGCCGTGCTTTCGGGTTCGGCCATAAACCTTTCGAAATTTTTCTGGCTGCCGAGCGAAACGATATGCGGCCTGCCGGACCAGGCCTGGATGTACTTGGCGAGATCGGTCTTGGTAATCTTTCTGGCTGGCGGCACCGCATCCCGGATCTGTCGCAGTCTCCCCGGCGTCGTTCCTTCTCTCGCAAGCATGACGTTATAGCTGCCGGCGGCCCGTTCATAGAACCAGCGGCCAACGCCATCCGGACAGTAGGTCGACAGGGCAAGTTTCTCGAGTTCGACATGGAACGGCTTGTTGGCGGAGAGATCGGAAACCTTCACCGCGTTCTGGCTGTTGGCGTACCTGGAGATGTCACCAATCAGGATTTCCTCGGCCTCGGGGTCGTGCCGGTGCAGGATTATCACCTTTGCCGGAACCCTGACCCGGCTAAGATCCGTTTCGGGGTACTTTCGCTTTGTAAAATAGATTGACGCGGTGGTCTGGCCACCATTCACGATCTGCATTCCCTTGAGCCAGGCAAGGCCGGTCGAACTGTCACCCGCACGCGCAAGGCCTGCTTCGTCTGCAATCAGCACGATACCGTTGTTGTAGGCCATGAAACGCTCGGGGGTGTCCCGCAGCGTGTCCCGGATTCCCTTGTTCACCTTCCCGGTCTGGCTCAGGAACGACCTCACATTTGCCTCGAGAAGCCGGGCTCCGTAGCGGTCGTAGAGCATCCGCAGGGCATTTGCCGGAATAGCAGTCAGCGCGTAGTCATATTCCTCGTTTTCACCAGGCACGTAGACGCACGGCAGCGGGGAGCCGCAGATCTCCTCAAAACTGGCGACCAGTTCGTCGCGCGGCTTTCCTTCCGACCAGTGCCGGTGAAGGCGTTCGATATCCATGACCTCCAGCCGAACCGACTTTCCGGCGACATCACGCGGCTTGAACGTCCTGGTCTTGGCCTGGCGATCAGTCAGCACGTAGACACGGACCTGCTCCAGATCGGCGTAGCAGTCCCGGATTGTCAGACTGAACTCGTAGGCATCATCTGAAGGATCTATCGCCTTCACCAGTTTGCCATCCGCAGAGCTGCCCAGGAATTTGAGGCACTGCTCGGCTGCCTTGACAACCTCGCTGTCCGATATGGTCTGAACCGTATCGGCCCCCGAATACAGTGTGACGAACAGGTCGACCTGGTCGGCCTCGTCCGACACGGCGTAACCATTCAGCTTCAGCGTCGCAGCACCGACCTTGCGTTCGATATGGAGAACACGGGGATCAAACGTCATGCCACATTCGGCCATGTGCTGCATGACCACGTCGGTAAAGGCAGCCTCCGCCTTGAGATATCCCCCTTCCGTCATGCGGTCACTGACGAGGGCATTCACCTCGCTCTGGGTCTGGACCAGAAATTCCTGAAGGGTCATGCGGAAAGCACTCCGTAACGGGCCAGAGCTTCGGGCAGTGAAATGACATTCGCATTCACCAGGTCAAGATCGACTTCATAGGCTGCTGCCCTGATTGCCGGATCAGTTGAACTTCTGAGCAGGCAGGGAAAACTGTCATCGATTTCGAAAACGCGGACGTCCACGAGATCGAACCGGCGGGAATAGAGGGCTGCAGCGGAACCGTCATAACCGGCGAGAAGCAGTGCGCGGTCCATGGAAGCAGCGAGATCCCGGGATGATGCGACCCGGGCTCGCAGGGCATCAGCCAGCTCGGGCAGCGTCTGGCCGGTCTGCTGCTGGCAGAGCCGGAGACCGGCAAGCAGAACCGGCCGGCCGGAAAGACCGTCCAGCTGTTCAAGCGAGCTGATCTGGGCCGGGAAGCCGTTGACCGAAGTTGTCGACTTGACCTCGATCCCTATGGTGTCGCTCTGGAAGTCCTGAAGTCCGCCCCGGGGGCCTGCCCATGAATGGACCATGATGTCGGGCACGGCCCCTGCATCAAGCGATTCACGAAGAAAGACCAGTTCGCCATACAGACCGATCTCTTCTTCCGGCGAAAGACGGTCCTGCTTTGGCCGGCGCATGAAATCCTGCCACGCCCTGATGCGGGCAAGCATCAGCGCCAGCAGCCAGGTGTCCGACTTCGTGGAGGTAGCGGAAAGCGCAGCGACAATGTCGGCCGACATCTGGACAAAAAGATCGCGGCCGGCTCCCGTCTGACGGATCAGGCAGACCCATACTCCGAAGCCCGGCGCCAGCGCCTCTCCCGCAGTCTCGACGCGGAAACCGCTCCCTTCGGGCAGCTCGGCTTTCGCGGGTGCGGTATCGACATTGAAGCCCACAAGGAGCGTCTCGCCTCCTTCAGGAAAAACGATCCCGCCCCTGAAGCGGGGTTGTGAATGGCCAAGTGCAACCGTCAGAAAGCCCTTCTCTGCTTTCTGACCCGCGAGCGCGCTCCATGCGGCCTCCAGTTCGCCGGTATCAGTCAGCACCACCATACTCCTGCATCCATGCGACGTTGTTCACCTTGTACTCGACCTTTGTTCCGGACTCGCTGGCAGGGAAGCTGATGCCGAAGGCGACGACCGGCGGAAGGTCCGCGGGCACGTTCCCCCCTGCTTCGGCCGGGTCAAGGAGATAGATCAGAAGCAGGCCGCGCTCGCGATGTCCGCCTTGCCCGTTGATGCCCTCACCCCTGACCCGCCTTATCGCCGGTCCCGAAGGATCGGAGGGCGCCTCGGCGGATCGGGACCGCGCAGGATCAGGCTTCCAGCCGCTCCTGGTGATCGCCATGGCCTCTTTCCATTCATCTTCGTCCAGATCGAGCGCCTCGTCGCGCGGTGACAGCAGCCGTCCAATCGAATAACGCCCCTCCACGCCATCGGAAGACCGTTTCAGCATGGCCACCTCAAAACCTTCGGCAAGTGGATGCGACACGCCGCGCCCGCCGCCAACGACGACGACAGTCCAGCTGGTCAGTTCGTCGACGAGATTCATTTTCGTGATGAACTCGGCGAGCAGGACGCTGTTGACCTTGTATGCGTCCGGATGCGTCCTGTACGAATTCAGGAAGGCAATGACTTCGGTGGCGGCGACTTTTTCCCAGAGCCGCCCCTGCCAGCGCTGCAGGCCATCGCCCCGCTGCCGTTCGGGATTGTCCTTGCCTCCTCCGAGCCTGCGGACGAGATCCGTCGCAGCATCCAGATTGCGCTGCAGCACCGTTTTGTCGGTGAAGAGGGTGATCGTTTCGGAAATCTGCCCGCTGAACGAAAGCATGAGGCTTTTGGCCGATCTCATCTTCAGCCGCGACGTGACAAGCAGCACTGGATGTGACTGGACCTTCAGCCCGTATTCCCGCGGGGTGGCGCCAGAACCAGCCATCAGATCGAATTCCTCGCGAAGCTCCTCGGCAGCGTCTGCGATGTGCCCGAACCAGCCCGCCAGCTCAGCTGTGGTGTAGAGCCGGCAAAGGTCAATGTAACCGGGGCGGTATCCGAACCAGCGTCCCATCTGCATGAGCGTGTCGTACATTTTCGACGTCCGCAGGAAGTAGCTGACACACAGGCCCTCAAGGGTAAGTCCACGCGAAAGCTTGTCGCCGCCAATCGCGATCACCTTCAGTCCGGGGCCTGTCTGGTCGGCATAGTCAAGCGCATCCTTTGCCGTGCCGTTGATCATGCGGACGTCGATGTCGGCGATGATGAGCCGGATTGCCTCGAGCACATCCGGCCAGGCTGGAAGTGCTGCATCACCTGCCAGGGCTCCGAAACTCTCAGCTGAAGTCTCGCATGTCGATACGAAATCGGAGAACCACAGCTGCCCGAGACGGGCCTCGGCGTCTTCATGTCCGATCTTGCGGCCAAGGCGCTGGCGCAGCGACAGGATGTACTCCTCGACCTTCTGGTGCACGATCTTCTGCACGGAGGTGAATCGTGTGACATGCACCAGCATCGAGGAGTGTGCATCCCCCTGGCCGCGCAGCCGCCGCACCGCGCAGGCGATCAGGAAGGAGTCGATTGCCGCCTCCAGCGTTGCGGGAATGCCTGTCTCGCGGTCGCTACGCGGCACGTAACCGTTTTTGTGCGTGTGCGGCATCCATCCGTTTCTGCCATCCTCCGACATGTGATCGTCCACCTCCCGGTAAAGTGGCAGGCCAGGCGTGCGTCCTGCTGTCGACCGGAGCCCGAAGATCTGTGCCGGACCGACATAGCTCGACGGAGCAGCCAGATTCACGATGAAGGCGGAGGGAAAAAGATCTGGACCTTCCTCTTTGGTCTCTCCCCGCTCGTGAATGAAGATGTTGGCAAACGGCGTCGCAGTGTATCCGACATATGCGGACCGGCTGAAGGTGTGCACGATCTTGCGGGTAAGGCTGTTTATCGCGGTTGGCTGATGCTCTGGATCAGGGTTGCCATCCTCGTCAAAGATCTGCTCGCCTGTATCTACAGAGGCATGGTCAGCCTCGTCATCGATGAGCAGCAGCGGCAGCCGCTTGACGATCTTGCGCCCGTTCTCGTCCTGCGCGTCGGCAACGTGATGGCGCACCCAGCCGAGCAGACGCTCGAGCACCGTCTTGTTCTTCTTGACCACGAAAAGCCACGGCCTCTGCTCGGGCGTGATGCCGAGCGTATTGGCACGGGCTGTGCTGAAATCACCATTGTTGGTGCGGTTCGTGACGTAGTTGGGACGGATCGAGGGATCGCGGTCCACGAGGCCGACGCCAATCTCGCGGATATCGTCAGCGATCGGCCTTGTCTCATATCCAAGGAACCCCTCGTCGAGACGCATCTGCGTCTGCGAGCGCAGATTGTTGTGGAGACCGGCCAGCACGATGATGATCTTGTAGCCCGCATCGGCTGCCTTGCAGATCAGGCCGGTATAGTTTCCGGTCTTGCCCGACTGGACATGGCCCACGACCAGCCCCCGTCGATCCCATGCTCCGTCACGCAACGGATCCTCCAGCATCCCGAGGATCATGTCGGTGGAGCGGTCAAGGCCATCGACTGCAGCAATGGACATTCGCGCCTCGAGATACTCGCGATACCGCTGCCAGTATCGCCAGTCGCTCTTGCGCGAAGCTTCCAGCCACGCCCTGTGGCCTTCATCGTTGCGTATGGTGGAATCTGTTCCGACCCATACGCTGAAGCGTCTCACCAGCTCGGCTATTACTGCATCCTGGTCGAATCCCTCGCGCCACGCTGGCTGGAACGCAAGCACCTGATCGATCTTGGCGCTGATCATCGCCGGGCTGATCGTGCCCGGATCCTCGTTGACCAGAAGCTCCTGCGCAAACTTGATGACACTCTGGTTGCTCAATGGCCTATCCTCTGGTGACGGATTGCAGTGTTTCGACAAAGCCGGGCCAGCTGTCGAAGGGTTCGGTGGCGGCGAGCTGGCGTCTTGCCTGCTCTTCCGTCAGCCCCTTCCGGTTCACAAGGTTGTTGAAGACGATCTGCATGACAGATTGGACCTCTTCCGGCGGTACGCCCTGGAAACCCGTGCGCGGCGTTTCTTTGGCCTCTGCCGTATCGAGCCAGATCTGCTGTACCGGCACCGTCTCCTCGATAACCCTCAGCATTGCGATGACGTCGTCCCGCAGTGCACCTGCATTCTCGAGTACGGCGGCAACAGCCGGATGATTGCGGTCGACCCGGTAGCGCAGGCCGCCTGTCAGATGCGTCGCGTGCCAGGCGGGCGAGACCGGTCCAGCACCTAAAGACCGTTCCGGTCTGCCCCGGAACGCAAAGACCTTGCGCGCACGCTGGCGAACGTCTTCTGCAAACAGCGACAGGCGCGCCCTTGCCTCAAGTGGCGGTCGCGCTGTCGATTTCCTGATGTCGATCTTCCAGTCCTCGTCGGCACTGTTGGGAATGTCGAGGCGGATGCGCGCAAGCCTGAACGGTTCTTCCTTGGTCCAGGATCTGCCCTGTCCGAGACCAAGCCAGTGCCCGGCAACGAGAAGGCGCTCGTTGCGGTATACGTAAAAGCCCTGCTGTGACGTCCATCCGTCCGGTCCGGCCGCCTCGTCGTATTCCTTTGGTGACAGCCGGTCCTTGTGGGGAAGGACAAAGCCTTCCATCTCAATGCCATGGCCGTTGACCCGGAACGATTCCAATCCCGACCGCCAGGTGTCCGGGCGGCTGCGCAGAAACGGGTCCCACGGGCGGATGGCCGTGCCATTGATCCGGATAACCAGTCGGCGGCCTTCAAGATAACGATGAAAGACCATCGAAAGGTGCCTTTCGATACGGTCTATCACAACCAGAAAATCCTGGTCCCTGGAGCCGGCAGGCACGATCCTGTCCATGATCTCCCACAGAACCATTGTTCCACTGGGCATGTCGTCCAGAGGCATCAGCAGCGATTCAGAACCGGGCGAGGGTCCTTCCAGAAGTGACCAGCTCCCCGTCGGGTCGTCACGCAGAACATCGAGGTCCCAGCGCAGCGAGCAGGTCGCGCCATCGCGTCTTGATGCCACAGTCAGGCGCCGCGCCTGCGAAAATGACGCCGTCTTGAGTCCTAGGCCGAACCGGCCAAGATCGCCTTTCTCCCTCTGCTCGAGCGGGCTTCTTTCGCCAAGGCGCATCGCTGAATCCAGCATCTGCTCGTCCATGCCTGCGCCATTGTCGGTTATCGAGATGCTGCTGTCCGGCCCGTTCCAGACGAACCGGATGTCGACAGCGGAGGCTCGGGCAGCAATGCTGTTGTCGACAAGGTCTGCAATGGCGGTGGCAGGTGAATAGCCCAGCCCGCGCAGGGCTTCGACCATGGCACTGGCACGGGGCGGGGCGTTTCTCGGACGTAGCGGAACAGTTGCTGTCACAGGAATGGCTGCAGCACACTTGAGCGATTTGGATGTCTCAGGATCTTGATTGCCTTGGCCTCGATCTGGCGGATCCGCTCACGGGTGACCTCAAAAAGATCCCCGACCTCTTCAAGCGTGTGTTCATCAACATTCGCCAGCCCGAACCGCAGCCGGATTACCCGCTCGCTGCGGGGTGAAAGTTGCGCGAGGACACCCGCGATCAGTCTGCGAAGGCATGCCGCATCGTGGCGGCGATCCGGCGGAGAAACGGTTTCATCAGCGAGTTTGTCAGAAATCTTCAGGTTCACGGTCGATGGAATGTTGAGAAGGCGTTTTGCGATGTCTGTCGTGGCCTCGATTTTCTGTGCCACCTCAGCGACAGTCGCATCCCGGTTGAACTCGGCGCGTGACCGTTCACGCAGCCGCTTGATTTTTTTCAGCCGCTCGCCGAGATGCACCGGGAGGCGGATCACGCGCGACTGGTCGTCGACGGCCCGCAGCATCCGCTGGCGGATCCAGAAAGACGCATATGTTCCAAATCGCGCACCCTTGAGCGGATCGAATTTTTCGACAGCGCGCATCAGGCCGAGATTCCCTTCCTGCACAAGATCGTCCAGCGGCAGCCCCCTCCTGCTGTACTTTCGCGCGATCCACGGCACGAGTTTCAGACCGCCTTCCATCGCCCGGTTGCGTGCCGCGCAGTATTTTTCGAGCGCGTCCGAAAGCGCTACAACGGCCGGATCGTGCCGGTAGATGCCGGCCTGTTCCACCGCCCTGAAAAGGGCTTCATAGGGCAGGGTCCCTGCGCCAGCATCTGCCTCAGGCAGTTCTGTGTCATCCCGGAGAACGTCTGCACCAGGCACGGGGGTTACATTGTCCGGATCTTCCGGATCATCGACGCTTTCATCAGGTGTGGTGGCAGTCTCGATACCACCGAGCAGATGGAGGCAGCGTTTCACTGCGTCAGTCACTTCCTTGCGTGCCTGCTCCAGTTTCATGAATATCCGCTGTTCGCGCTCGGGGCTGAAGGCAGAATACGAACGGATGTCGGCAATGTATCGTTCGGCAGCAGCAAGACTGTTCAGCTCGTCCTCAAGCTGGCTGATTGCTGCCCTGGCAAGCTCCCTGTCATGCCGGTCAGCAAAAACCGCGCCCCGGCTCAGGAACGTGGCTGCGAGTCTGCCCGGAACAATTCTGACGCCGGTCTGCTGGACAATCAGTCTGAACAGGAGCCGCTGATCGACCGTGGCCTCCGGCCAAGCCTGCCGCAGGCCGCGGCCCGAGATCCATCCACTGGCAATCGCATCGGCCAGAATCATGACCGCCTGCTCAGGCAGGACCAGGGTCCGGCCGGCGGAGGATGTAGCGGGCAGGTAGATTTCGGCAGACGACCAGTCGTCGTCATCGACCCTTGCCCGATGCGACGAAATGGCTGCCTGGAGAGCCAGAACGCTCTCGTCGGGCCCCTGTCTGCTCTCTGGCGGCTGGAAATCCTGCTCGGGCTCCCATCCCGCGGCGTCAGTTTCTGGCTCGGGGGTGCGGAACTCTTCAATGGCCCGCTGGTCAAGCACAGTATCCGCCAGAGCCACCTGCGCAATATAATGCCCGACCTCCCGGTATCCTGCCCTTGTGGCAAGCTCGGCAGCGGTCAGGCCGCCAGGATCCCTGAGCGATGCTTCCGCCCCTTCGTCCAGCAGAAGGGCACAGATGTCTTCACGTCCAAGCGCGGCCGCGATCATCAACGGCGTTCGCCCTGACGCGTCACGTCCATTGACAGCGGCTCCGCGCCTGAGGTGCAGAAGGATGGAGCTCTCGGGGCCTTTCGAAAGCGCGAGCCTGAACAGCGGCGAAACCGCTACGGTGCCGACCGAGTCAAGCACGGAACCGCCTGCCGTGTGTCGGCAGCATCATGTCAAAATCCCCCCAATATTTCCCACACCGGATTTATAGCAAGAAAAAGCGCATGGGAAGCGTGTCGTCTACTTTTGCCGGACTTGCCTTTCACCTGCCAGTGCAAGGAACCTGCAAGCCAGGGCCTACGGGGGGAAGACTGTACGCTGTCCGGACCGTTCGGGTCCCGGAGCGCTTCGCAAGGGACCTCGTCGTCTGGGTCCATTTGCAACGCCAGGCTCCGGCTCAACGGATGTTCAGCCCGCCACGACCATGGCATACCACCGCTTCATAAGGCACCTCTCCCCGGGGGCGGCGGCCCCGCGTCCCGCCTGCGGCGTCGCCATGCTGACGCTCCTTCGGCGCCGTGTTAACCGGTCTCGAGGTCACGAACTGGCTCCGGCGATGAAATGGAACTGTCTGTCTTGCGGACATTTCATTGCCTCCGCTTTGTGCGCCCTTTTTCCTGGGACCGCTGGCGCGGCACCGGCGGCGCCGGAAACGGCACCTCTCGCCGGGGGCGGCGGCCCCGCGTCCCGCCTGCGGCGTTGCCATGCTGACGCTCCTTCGGCACCCGTTAACCGGTCTCGAGGTCACGAACTGGCTCTGGCAATGAAATGGGACCTGCCTGTCTTGCAGACATTTCATGGCCTCCGCTTTGTGCGCCCTTGTTCCCTAGGGCCGCTAGCGCGGCGGAACCAGTCCTGCCTGAGGCAGGACTCTGACGGGCAAAGCGGGTATCGGGGGCCGTCAGAACGAAACATGTGGATGCAGGCACGCTAATGAACAAAAAGAGAACAAAATTCATTGCCCGTTAGGACATCCAGTGTCAGGCTGTCAAAAAATGACACAGAAATGATTCGGAGCATCCGATGCGCGCCAGACGTACAGAATTCACCAGACTCCGCGACCAGGCGGGTCTGACCCTGGAAGACGCGGCCAGCCTTCTGGAGGTGGCGCTGCGCACCGTCTACCGTTACGAGGAGGGCAGGAGCGAGCCAAGCAGGCTTGCCATGCGCACGCTCAGGGAAGCTGCCCGCCAGCGGCTTGCGCCGGTGGAACAGTCGCCGGCCGGCTTCCGGTTCATTGATCTCTTCGCCGGCATCGGCGGCCTCAGGATGGGTTTCGAAACCATCGGCGGACGCTGCGTGTTTACGTCAGAATGGGATCCTGGCTGCCAGAAGACCTACGCGCTGAATTTCCCGGACAACCACCCGATCGGTGGTGATGTGCGGGAGTATTCCAAGAACCCGGAGAAGGTGCCAGAGCACGATGTGCTTCTGGCGGGGTTTCCGTGCCAGCCGTTCTCCATTGCCGGCGTATCCAAGAAGAATGCCTTGGGCAGACCGCACGGCTTCCTGTGTGACACGCAGGGCACCCTGTTTTTCGACACGGCGCAGATCATTGCACATCACAGGCCAGCCGCGTTTGTCCTGGAGAACGTGAAGAATCTCGAAAGTCACGACCAGGGGCGCACCTTCGCCACCATCATCAACGTGCTGCGCAACGAGCTGGGATACCACGTCCAGCACCGGGTCATCAGCTCGGAGCCATGGGTCCCCCAGAAACGGGAGCGGATATTCATCGTCGGTTTCAGGGATCCGACCGATTTCGATTTTGAAGCGCTTGTGCTGCCGAAACCGGGCTCGGGGCCGAAGCTGCGGACCATCCTCCAGGATCATGACGAGGTAGACCCCAAATACACCCTGACGCCACGCCTGTGGGAATACCTCCAGCGGTACAGGGAAAAGCACCGTGCCGCAGGCAACGGTTTCGGTTTCAGCCTGTTTGGTCCGGGCGACGTCTCCCGGACCCTGTCGGCGCGCTATTACAAGGACGGATCCGAAGTCCTGATTGACCAGCCCGGCAGGCGGCCGCGGCGGCTGACACCTCTGGAATGCGCAAGACTCATGGGCTTCGAGCGTCCTGATCGTCCTTTCCGCATCAACGTTTCTGACACACAGGCCTACAGGCAGTTTGGTAACGCCGTGGTGGTTCCTGTCGTCGAGTTTGTCGCGCAGGCCATCCGGCCCTACCTGGAAGTAGCCCTGGGGCGCACGCCCACCGCCGGACCGTCTCCGCTTGTCCGCCGGGCCACAGGGCCTGATACAGACAGGGCTCTCGCGGCCAATGGCTGACATAGTTTCGCCCGAGGTGCGCAGCCGGATGATGGCCGGCATCAGGGCCGTCAACACGAAGCCCGAGGTAATCCTTCGGCTTGCCCTTCATGCGGGCGGCTTCCGGTACCGGCTTCATGACCGGCGCCTGCCTGGCCGCCCTGACATGGTATTTCCTCGCCGGCGGGCGGTCCTGTTCGCGCATGGCTGTTTCTGGCATGGGCACGACTGCCATCTCTTCCGGCTGCCAGGAACACGGCCTGAATTCTGGCGCGAAAAAATTGCCCGCAACCGTGAGCGGGATGAAGCCGCCGGGCGCGCACTGGCCGAACTCGGGTGGCGCACCGGAGTTGTCTGGGAGTGCGCCATCCGTGGACGAACGGCCCTTGCCCGGGACGATGTCATCGCCCGGTGCGCAGCGTGGCTTGAGTCCGATGAGCTGCAGCTCACCGTGAGAGGGCGGGAATGATCAGACGCGGCCTGCTCTCAGATTACTTTGAAGGCGTGGCCGTCAAACGGCTGAGCATGGTCGAAACGACACCAGACGGTTCAAACCAGCATGAGTTCAACAGTTCCCGCACCCTTCGGGCGCTGATGGGCGATGCCGACCGGAAAAAGATCCCGACGAGATTCATATGGCTCGGGAAGGAGCAGGAAAGTGTTGCGGCCGACAGCATGCTGAGCTGGTACGATGCGCGCAGAAGGCACGCGACACGCACCGAATACCACCTCTATTACTACACCAATGACGTGACCGACCTCATGAAGGAAGGCGATACGCTGTTTGTCGCCTTGCTTCGCGACGGTTCGGCGATGGCGATCGTCACGCCCGCTGACGGCACCGTCCAGAATCAGCTGTTGTGGCTTTTTGGTCTGGAGGACCAGCCCGAACTCCAGTTCACCGGCCGCGAAATTACCGAAGACCTGCCCGCCGTCGTCGACTTTGCGGCGCGCTATATCCTTGACGAGCTTGGCATCGAGTTCGACGAGCCGGAGGCCGGCGAGCTTGACAATCTTGTTGAAAGATTTGGCATGAAGTTCCCCGGCACTCGGGAATTCTCGCAGCTTGCACGGACTTCTCTGACCGGCATTTCTGCACTGGACAATCCGGACGCGGTTCTCATGGCCTGGCTGGAACGGGAAGAGCTTCTGTTCCGGCGGCTGGAGCGCCACATTGTTGCAGAGCGGCTGCGCAACGGATTTGTCGGCGACGATGAGGTTGCTGACGTGGACGGTTTTCTGGCATTTTCCCTGACCGTGCAGAACCGCCGGAAATCTCGGGCGGGGCAGTCTCTAGAGCACCATCTGGAGGCGCTGTTCCAGGCGCGCTCGATCCGGTTTTCGCGGGGCGCGGAGACTGAAAACCGCAACAGGCCAGATTTTCTGTTTCCTGGTCAGGCCGAATACAGTGATCCCGGCTTCTCTCCTGACCTGCTGACCATGCTGGCGTCCAAATCGACGCTGAAGGACCGCTGGCGTCAGGTGCTGCCGGAGGCGGCACGAATACCGTCGAAGCATCTGCTGACACTTGAGCCGGCCATATCCGAGAATCAGACCGACCAGCTGAAGGCCGAGCGCCTTCAGCTGGTTCTGCCTGCGAAACTGCATGAAACATACCGGGAGAGCCAGCGGTCGTGGCTGATGACTCTCAAAGATTTTGTGGAGCTCGTTGGCTCCCGGCAGCAACGATAGAGGCCATGTCTCTCAGTTTCCGTTGGGCTTCGAAGGCGCCGGGGGCCCAAGTTCCGCAGGCTTTACAGGCGCTGGTGTGGATGCCCTTTTCAGTTCATCGACGCGGCTTTCAAGTGTAGACAATCTCTTGCCGGTATCGGCGACGCCTGCCGCCTTTAAATCATCAAGCTGCTTTTGCAGCGCCTCAACTTTCGCGGATCCCATTTCATAGTCAAAGTATACAGAATAGGCAATTGGCGTAAAAATTGCCAGCAGAGCCAATAATATTCCAAAAAGAGTAAGGATAACTGCCAACCTTGGAAGTGAAAATATCTTCTCTGAGACCTCCGATACGAGGGAATCCATATTGAGAAAGGTGTTAGAAAACATTCGAGATTTTGTTGTTATCTCACGCTTATAGGTAGCCATGTCTCGTACAACTGGCGGCGCCGTTACTTTTTTGTGAGTATGGAACATTATTCTTAGGAATGGGTCGCCCTTGCTGACAGTGAAATCGCTGTTCCCAAAATTGACCAGCATAGCCGCAAGTGGGCCGTGCCAGCCGGGATCGACGACGCCAACGTTCAGTGTGAGCACACCCTCGTGGGTCCACGTCGTTCGAAGTGTCGCGAGGCCTGTCACATCATTAGGCAGGTTGAAGATTTCGGCCGATATCACCCAGACAATTCCGCGAGGCGGCAGCTTGTAGCTTTCCGCCTTGATTTCCGACCCGCGCTCTATGATGCATCCGACCGTAGCGTCATAGGTGGTCGGGCGCTGTGCAATCACCACAGCGTTTGTCACAATCCCTTTGCTAGAAATCTCTACTGATGTAAGCACCATTGAATCCCCCAAGCATGCTCCCGGAGAGTGTCATACCAAAGTTTTCAACTCAGACCGAGGCGGATCGCTATTATCTCAATGAAGCTTTCGCAGTGAGCCAGGAATCGGATGATCCCAAGGCTAAACTGGTACCCCAGTCAGGTGTGGGCGCCGTGATAGCCAACAAGGTCGGTGAAGTCTCTCGCTCTGCGAACGTTTTGCCTCCGCGGCTGAAAGCCGCTTTTGGCGCTGCCGGACAGTCGGTTCGTGATCAAGACCGCTATTTCGTCATCGAGCATGCTGAACGCGCTGCAATATTCAAGGCCCACGAAGCCCATCGCGATATCAATGGGGCGACACTCTATGGGACGAGGTTTCCTTGCAGCGACTGCGCTAGGGCAATCGTGTGGGCCGGGATTGCTAGGGTAGTCTTTCCCAGAGGCTTCGCCGGAGAGATGCGATGGCTTGATGCGCAGAGAGCCGCGCTTCGGATATTTAAAGACGCGGGTATCAAAGTTCGATACCTCCGCTCTGAGCTTGACGATCCGAAGTGATGCCAAGGGGTCTCGGACGTCTGAAAGTTTGAACGTCAATCGCCGGCGAACTGGCGGATATGTCGCCAAATCTTCATGCTTTCGTCAGAGCGACGGCTCGTTGAGGTGCGTTAAAATTTATTTGGCCAGACCGCACTGGATCGATCCTGTCAGCCTCTGCGAGTGCCCAACGTTGCCATGCTTCCAGCACCGCGGGATCGATATCAGCTGAACCATCATCGATCGCGCGACGGACGCGCTCAACAAGCGCGCGAATGTCTTCCGCTTGACGTAGCATCTCGCCGCTGGTCCGCAGGTTTTGCAAGCGCTTTTGGTTGAGTTGAATCAGCCATTCCTGGCGCTGCTTCTCCTTTTCAATCCGCTCACGCTCTGCACGCTCCTCGCCTTCCCGAAGGCTAAGGCGAAACTTTTTCTCGCCCGCCACGATGATCGCAGCTGCGATCTCAGCGATCTTTGACTCAAGCTTGGCGTCGCCGCTGTCCTGCCACGAGACTGTATTCTTGCGATCGAAACCTGGATCGATCCGCAGCGCGAGCGGGGTTGATGCCGGCAGGTCCGGCGCCGGCCGCAGGTACGCCTGCTGACGCACGGTGCGGTGGCTACCGACTATTCCAATTTCCAAACCGACGTGTGTGTCGCCGATAGCTGCTCCCGCGTGAATTTCTCTATCGCGCACGTAGGCACCGCCATCGTGGCCGCGCTTGCTAAGCGCCAAAAACAAGGCGTTGAAGATTCTCAATCTTCGCTTGCCTAGCGGATTGTCGAACTTGGGTTCGTCAAAGGTCCACTCGCGTTCTGCATTCTTATCGCGGCGGCGCTGCTCCTGCTTCAGTATTTGAACGAGCCCTCTGTGAGGCCTGTCCAACGTGTGTGGGACGGAAGCTTTGCCAATCGCCTTCAACTCTTGTGCGTGGAGTTCGTCGAGGTCTTCTGGAACCAGAGCGGATGCAAATGGCCCGTTGGATGCCAGAGGGACTGCAATTGTCATCACCTTTGCGAAGCGAGCGTCGACACTTGCTCGGCCAGATTCACCGGGGCGCCGCGGTAGCGCCTTGGGTAGTGCTGGCACCCTTTTTCCGGCACGGATTTTCTTCCAATAGCCTTGCGGCGGCGACGCAACGCCACATCGCGTCAGCAGTTTCTTCAGCCCGACGTCGGACAGTTCGAGCTTCGCCGCCAAGTCCCGCATTGGTGCAGACCAGGCGAACGCAATCAGATCCTCGGGCAACAAAAGAATGTCTTTCTGCCACACGTCGGCTTACCTCCATTTCGTTCAGCCGGGATGCTTTTGGCACGCCTTCGCGGTGTCGATGTGACAAGCCGGCCCGTGTCATCGAACCCCAAGTCTGGCGGCTCGAATGTGCTTTCGATTGTGCTGGGAATGCGCTTTTATCGTCAAGGCGGCTGCAGATTGACTGCAGTTGAAGCAGCGATACGTTCGGAATCAGCGGGACGCTCTAGAAGCGATCTGCATCCTTTCGTAGTTCCTCGTATAACAGGGGGCAGCCGGACATTGCCTCGTGGTGGAGGAAGGGTCCGAAGAAATCGAGGGAGGGCCACGAAACCCGACCGAGGACGATGGCAAGATAAAAGGGCGCACATTGCGCTGCGGTCGGTTGCTTGTTTTTGCTACCATTTTTGGCGTCCCCGGCACATTGTGAGCCTTTGCCCCAATGTGCGCTTCAATGTTAAATGATTGTATCGACTCAACAATTTGCAATGTGCCTCAAATCGGCAATTGCGATTGTCAACGGATACTTGGAAGTGGTTCCGCACCGCCGTGAACTTAGGCTCTGGATGGCTGCCACGTTGTCATGAGGACAGTCTGCGCCCTGCCGACAAGACATCCTTGATCGGCAGTTTGCGACGTCGATCGCCCAAGTGCGAACGTTGGACCGGTTACTATGCATGGATACGCCGGCGCCACGCTGTCTTAAAAGTTACCCAACCGCTGGTAGCGGATGACGAGCAATGTGCATCATCAGCCGCTGCTGGCGGTGCGATATCGGCCACGATCAGATTGAGACCTATTTCGCCGTGCAACTGACACGCCTTGAGCTTTACAATCGAGTCTGCGAGAGGCCTCTCAGCAAAATCGCTCCAGAGCTCGGAATTTCCGGAACGGTTCTGGCATCGATATGTAAGCGATATCAGGTTCCCTATCCTGGGTCGGGATATTGGACGCGTAAATTGCTCGGGCTCCCGGTAGACCTGCCGCCGCTGCCGGAGGCATCGGACGAACTGATCGAGCTAACGTCGTCGACCCCAAAGCCTCGACGAAAGAGAACCGTGAAGGATGAATCTGTTCGTAAGGCCAGACCTGCCGCGAAGCCTCATCGTCCGGCGCGCCATCGGCTGCTCTTCGGCGTTGAAGAGCACATGCGAAAAACACGCGACGTGAAACAGGGCGAGTTTCTCCGGCCCTACAAGAGAATCCTGCCGGATCTGATTTCGTCAGAGACTCAGTTGCCTCGCGCACTCTCGATCGCCAACGATCTCTATCTCGCCCTGGACGAACAGGGATACCGCGTTCAGATCGCGCCGGTTGCGGACGATCTTGATCGCATCCGCATCAATGAACAGGAGGTAGAGCGCAAGGATAGCAAATATGGGCAGTATCACTCCGGGAGCATCTGGGCTCCGGATCGACCTACGGTCCTTTATGTGGACACGGTGCCGATCGGGCTCGCCATCACCGAAATGACCGACAGAGTGACGGTGCGATACTTCAATGGCGAATACCATCGGGAGGACAGCAGGCTCATCCGATCCGCCAAGCCTTGGCAGTTAACGCATTCCTGGACAAGAGAGCAGGACGTGCCCTGCGGGCGCTTTCGGGTCATTGCCTACTCGCCGAAAAAGGGCGCCGACTGGTCTGTCACGTGGCAAGAGACCGAGCAGGAAGTGCTTGGCCCTCTGATCCCCAAAATCGTGGAAACATGCAGGGAAGCCCAGGGCACTCTTCAACGCCTGATGGACGCCGAGGACGCGGCGGCCGCGAAGAGGAAGAAAGAAGGAGAAGAGGAGTGGGAGCGCTACCTAAAGCAGGAGGATGCCCGCAAGCTGGCTCAGGCACTGGCCGACAGCCAGCAGCAGCTTGCCGAGATTATTGCGAGGTGGGGCAAGTCGATGACAATTGAGCGCTTTTTCCTTGATGCCGAAGAGCGGCTGAACACTACCGACGACAAAGATCGCCGCAAGCGACTCGAAGAGCGCCTGGCTCTCGCGAGAGCAATGATGGAAAGCGTCGATCCGCTGGATTTCATCGAAAGCTGGCTGGCGCCGCAGGAGCGGTACCAGGCAAAATTTGACTAGATGAGATACGTGCTGCCTAGACTTGTTCATGGCGGCAAAGGGGCCGAGAATGAACCGACAGCTTTGAGGCTCTGAGCGAGCAAAAACTGACGTAGGTGCCAGCTAATCCTGCCCGGTGATTATCGAATTCAGCGAGCAAACCAGAGGGTTCCCCTGGTGCTTTCACTGAGAGGCATCAGCGATCGACCTTCTCGACAATTTGATATGCGGAGGAGAATATCTCTTTGACCGGCGGGTGGCCGAAGGTGCGCTGCGGATACTTGCGCATCAGACCATCGAACTGACGCTGTGCGCGGGCAGCGTTGGAGGCATGGTCGACGCCCGGTATCTCTCGGTCGCGCATCACTGTGCGACCATCGATTACCACCGTCTTTGCGTCTCGGCCCGATGCCGAAACCATCAAAGACTGGATCGGGTCGATGACCTGCCCGAGATCGGGATTGGCAAGATCCCAGACCACCAGATCGGCGCGGCAGCCGGGCGCGAGGCGTCCGAGATCGGCGCGCCCGAGCGCATCCGCGCCACCCAGTGTCGCGGCATCGAAGTAATCCTCGGCACGGCAAGCAGTGGCGCAACCCTCGGCCATGCGGCAGGTCATCAGGCCGACCTGCATATTGAGCAGCATGTCAGGCGGAGACGTATCGGTACCTAGCCCGACCCGGATGCCGCGCTTGCGATAGGATGCAAAGCTCTCCAACCCGTTGCCGAAGCGGCCGGCAACAAGTGGACAGTGAACCACAACCGCACCACTTCCGGCGATGATCTCGAGATCTCGCCCTGGCCCCGGCACGAAACGTGACGGGCTGACATGGGTGCCGTGCGGCAGCAGGGTCTTTTCGGTCAGGAAGTCGAGGCTCTCCAGCCATTCGATGGAGGTCATGCCATGAAGACGGTTCACCGTGACGCGTTCGAATTCGCTCTGCGAACAGTGCAGCCTCACCGGAACGCCAAGCTCCCGGCCGGCGGCAGCCGTGCGGCGCAGCAGCGCGGCCGTGCAGGTTTCAATCCGGTCCGGCGCGAGCATGGTGCGGACAAGTCCGCCGTGCCGACGCTCCATCCGGCCGCAGAAGGTTATCGCCTCATCCAGCCCTTTCAGCCCACGTGGCTCGTCGAAGAAAAGGTCGATCGTGCCATTGGCCTCAACGTAGGAATTGCCCGTTCTGTAGGCCGGGCCAAGATAGACGCGCAGGCCGAGTTCCGCCGCCGCGTCCGCCGCGCCTTCAAATTCCTCGACCGTCTCGCCCCACTCCCGGTAGAAAAGCGAGGCGATCGGCAGCGCCGTTGTGATGCCGTTTCGAATAAGCTGCGCGAAAGCGTGGCGCTTCTGAAAGACGAGCTCCTCGGGTGTATACATTTCATAGGGGCCAGCATCCATGTAGGACTTCGGCCATACACGCCCCTTGCGCCATGCCGGATGATTGTCGAATGACAGGATCGTGGTGTCGAGGTCCGACAACGCGTCGAGGTCGATGAAACCCGGGGCGATCAGGGCTTGGCCGCAATCGATGCGCTCATCGATTTCGCCCGGAAATCCGTGCCCGACGTAAATGATCTCGCCGTCCTGGTGGACCACTTCGCCATGCGGCATGAGCACGTGCTTGCCGCCTTCGTGCCCGACAACCCAGGCGGCGGTCATAAGTGTCCGTTTGATCCTGCTATGCATGCCGTTTCCTGTTCCTCTGATCAATTTGGTCGGACGAGGTCGATCAGCAGCACGTCGCTTCCCGCGCATGCCGGATCGGGACGAGCGTGCTCAGAATGCCAGCCGGGCGGACAGACGCTACATGAGCCCGACGCGGCTCGAAGCCACGTCTTGCACCGGTCAGATGCCCAGCAATTTTCAGTTGGCGGCCAGGCGTTCCCGATAGCCCGCCAGGAGATCCTTGAGGTCGGGTTCGCGCGCCGGCTTCAGGTCCAGCAAGCCACGCGTGGCGACGGCTATCAGATGCTCGTCCATGAGCTTCGCAGCCAACGATTCGTCGCCTCTCAACAATGCGTCGATGATTGCTTGATGCTCGTTGACCGCGCACTCGGATGAATGCGGCCGACCGTAAAGCGCAAGGATCAGCGAGCAACGCGAGGCCACTTCCTGCACATAGCGTATGAGAAGGTCGTTGGCCGTCATGCTGGCCAGCAGCGTATGGAAGTCTCCGGACAGCCTGATCGATTCGGGACCATCGCGCCCCTGGGCTTGTTCCTCGGCGGCAATATGAGCTTGCAGCTGCTTGGCCTGTTCTCCAGTGAGCTGCCCAGCCAGGACTTCGATGACGGTGCGTTCCAGCCCACGCCGTACCTGAAATACACCACGCGCTTCGGCAAGACTCGGTGCCGCCACTTCCGCCCGCTTGTTGGGTCGCTGCGAAACCAGGCCCTCGAGCGTCAATCGCGCCAGCACGCTTCGCACCACGGTACGGCTCACCCCGAAGCTCTCGCCGACGGAATCCTCGGGAAGTTTTGTTCCTGGCGCCAGTGCCTGCTCGATGATTGCCAGCCGCAGCGCCTGATAGACGCCGTCGGCGAGATTGCCTGCTCTGCTCTTGCGCTTGGTGGATGATTTCTGATCGGTCATGGCATGCTGATCTGTTGGCGCGTGCTGATTTATCGAGTTGGGTCTTCAGGGTGTCAACCACGGCACCGTAACGGTCGGCTTGTTCAAACATTTCTCTTGCACCAATTAGTATACAATATTAGCATAAAAGTGAACACAAAATGTGTGGTGCCGAATTTCAATCCGGCGCCGGCATGCCAGATCTTAAAGGCGAGTCGAGAGCGTCCTTTTGCCCAGTTCACGGAAGAGGAGACCAGAATGACGAAACTTGGATGTCTTGCGGCCGGATTTGTCGCCTTATTGAGCTGCAGCGCTTCGGCGGAGGTACTGCAGGAACGGAACATGCCGATGGACGTAGCGCTCGAGCTCGCGCAGGGCGCCGTAAAGGCATGCGCGGCCGATAATTACAATGTGTCAGCGGCGGTCGTGGACCGCGCCGGTGTTCTGCGGGCTTTGCTGCGCGCGGACAATGCCGGCGTCCATACCCCCGATGCGGCGCGGCGCAAGGCCTATACCGCAGTCTCCGCCCGCACACCGACCAGCGCGATGGCCAAGAACATTCAGGAGAACCCAGCCGCGGCCCAGCTTACCGCCATCGACAATTTCCTTATCCTTGCTGGTGGCGTGCCGATCAAGCTTGGTGACGAGACCATTGGCGCAATCGGCGTCGGCGGCGCCCCCGGCGGCAACCTGGACGAAGCCTGCGCGCTCAAGGCGATCAAGGCGATCGAGGGTAAGCTGAAGTAGCTTGCTTTGGCATGACCGGGTCATTGTGGCCCAGGTCGCTCCCCGAATGTGAGCGCCGCCTAGGCGGGCCGGCCCGGCTCTCGAAGAGGCGGGTCATAGCATCTCAAGGCAATCGAACTTGCCGGCGGCACCACACCGTAACGCCAAAAAAGCTCGGGGCAGTTCAGCGTTCGAAGACTAGGCAAGAAGAGGCCTGAAGACCTCGCCATAGCGTTCGGGCCTGAAACGCGCGTAGATGAAGAAGGTAATGGTCACGCAGGCAAGATGCATGACCCATGCACTTGCGAAACTCCCGCTCCAGTTCCCAAGAAGAGCTGCGGCAAAGGGGCCTGTTGCCGCGATAAGGAAGCCGCCACCCTGCATCAACGCGACCAGAGCGCCGGCCTGCTCGGGTCGGTCGAGGTGATCCAGCGCAGTGACGATCGCGAGAGCAAAGCTGCCACCAAGCCCTGCCCCGCAAATACCCACCCAAAGGGCGGGAAAAGCCAATGGAACGACGGCCAGCCCAAGAAAGCCCGCCGCTTGTAAAACAAGCGTCGTCCACAGCCAGGGACGACGATCGACGTTTCGACGCGCCAATGTCGGCAGGACAAGAGCGGAAGCTGCCTGAGCAATGGCCATGACCGCGACAAGATTTCCGCTCTGGGAATTGCTCAAACCTGCAGCCTGATAATAAGGCGCAAGCCAGGCAACCATGGACGAATAGCCGGCGTTGACCAGGCCGAAAGCTGCCATCAGTGCCCATGTGCGCGGGCGGCGCAGCAGTCGTCGCGTTAGCGAAGAGTCGGGCTTGACCGCTTTCGTGTCGGAGGCGGCCCAATAGGCCGCGCACAAAGCGAACACCGCGGGAACAGCCATCGACGCCAATGCGAGGCGCCAGCTGTATCCACTGTTGACGAGCACAGGAGTAAGGCGCGCGCCGAGAGCACCGCCACCCATGATCATGCAGGAATAGAGGCCGGTAACAATTGGGATCGTTTTGGGGAATTTCTCTTTGATGATGCCGGGAAACGCTGCCTGGATGAAAGCCACGCCCGCACCGCAAAGTGCAGCCGTCAGGACCAGCCACGCGCTGCCGAACGCAACGGATCTGAGCAGCGAGCCGGCCGTCAGCACCGCAAGCGCTGCGAGTATGCCGCGGCGCGTTCCGACAACCGCCTGGATGCCGGGCGCCACGAACGCACCGATCCCCATGAGGAGCATCGGCAGCAGCGTCAACATGGCAAGGCTTGGATAGCCCATCCCGGTATCGGTCACTATATCGGTCAGTATCGGTCCGGGGGCCGTCAGGAAGGGGCGAAGGTTGGCTCCAATCAGCACGACCAGAACCAGCTGTTTCCATTGTCCGGTAACGAGTGTGATCCTCGGCATTTCATCCCTGGTTCTTTGGAGACATCCCTGGGCCCGACAAACCGCTTGGGGAACGGCTTGGATCGGCTGGCGAAAATTCAATCGCTCCTGCGCGATCGGGTCGGGCGATGCCGATTGCGTGGCGCTATTCGATAAGATCCGTGTCACGGCTGTACCGCCAGAACCGGTCAGGCGTCCGCAGCGCCTCCTGCAGGCCAAGCCGCTCGATCATCAATTCTGTCTCGCGCTGCGCGGCATCCAGAACCGCATCCTGATCGACATGAACCGGCTTGCGGCCGCGCAGCACCACGCGGCCCCCGACCAGCACCGTATGAACGTCGTTGCCGTTGGCGAAATAGGTGACCCGGAACTCCGGCATGTTGGCTGGATAGAGATGCGGGCGCCGCAGATCGACCAGAATGATGTCGGCCTTCTTTCCCGGCTCGAGCGATCCGATCTCATGGTCGAGGCCGAGAACACGCGCGCCGTCGATGGTGCACATCTCCAGTGCCTTGCCCGGCGGAAGCCAGCTTGGATCATGGAAATGAGTGCGATGGTAGTGCATGCATTGCTGCATGTGACGGAACATGTCCGCCGAGCGATCCGGCGCGGTCGCATCGGAACCGATCGCCACCACGACGCCCGCATCGAGGAGTTCCGTGACCGGGCAGCGCGCCAGGATCGCGGCGACGGCACTGGGATTGTGGACAATGCGGGTGCCGGTTTCGGCGCAGATCGCGATTTCCTCCTCGTCGAGACCGGTTGCATGGGAGAGCAGTGTGCGCGGCCCAAGGATGCCGATCTCGTTGGCAATTTTTACGCTGCCTCTCGTGTGTCCATCCTGCGTGAAGACAAGACCGCGCTCCTCGGCAATGCGCTTGACCTGGCGCGATTGAGCAACGGCGGCATCGGCATCCGCGCCGTCGAGATGCTCGCGATGGATGGTCGGCGTCAGCAACGCGACATGGAGACGATCCTCATGCGTGCGATGCCAGCGATCGGCGAGCTTCAGCGAGGTGTCGAGTTGCCGCTCGAAGGACACCGGATAATCAATACGTCGAGAGCCCTCCCAGCGCGCATAAGTCAACGGATGCGGAGGACGGGTGGTGCCGACCGCCACCACCGAGCGCGTGCCGATGCCAAGCACGCCCTCCATATGGGCATCGCCATAGGCGGGGTCGTCGGTGCGCATGACGGAATCGCCGCCGCCGAGCAGCGACACGCCGGTCGTCACGCCGAAGCGCAGGCGCTCCAGGGCGGCGAGCTGGGCCTCGGCGTGCCAGAATTCGGGCGTCGAGCCTACCGTATAGGCGCCTCGGCACGCCTGATACCAGACGTCGCTCCGGCCGCCGCCCATCGTCTTGATGAGACCGTGCCCGGCATGGGCATGGCTGTCGACGAAGCCCGGCATGATCGCCATGCCTTTGGCATCGATGGTCACCGGCGCCGGATGACTGCGCGCGACCTCTTCGGTCGGACCTACAGCCGCGATCCGATCACCCGCAACGGCAACAGCGCCGTCGGGAATAATGCGCCGCTCGGGATCGACCGCGATGACCGTGCCATTTCTGATCAGAATGTCAGCCATCACACGGTCGCCTTCTTGCTTTCCCGGGAAAGAATGCGGTCGAGCGAGGGAGCAAGGCGCAGCAGTTCGCGCGTATAGGCATGCGCGGGGGCGGAGAACAAGGTTTCCGTATCGGCGAGTTCGACGATCTCGCCCGCTTTCATCACCGCCACCCGATCGCACATTTGCCGTATGACTGCGAGATCGTGGCTGATGAACAGCATCGACAGCCCGGCAAGGTCGCGCAGATCCTTCAAGAGGTTCAGAATCTGCGCCTGCACCGACACATCCAGGGCCGAGGTCGGCTCGTCGCAGATCAGCAGAGCCGGCCGCGGTCCGAGCGACCTGGCAATCGCGATACGCTGGCGCTGGCCGCCCGAGAAGGCATGGGCGAAGCGCGCACCGGCCTCGGCTGGCAGGCCGACCGCTTCGAGCAGCGTCTCGGCGTCCAGTCTTGCCTCGGCGGCATTCGAGGCCAGTCTGTAAAACAGGATCGGCTCGGCGATGGCCGCGTTGATCCGCAGTCTTGGATTGAGCGCTGAATAGGGATCCTGAAACACCATTTGCAACGATTGCCGGACCGATTTCTCGCGCCGGGCGGTGAGCGCAGCACCTTGAAAATCAATCGTCCCCGCACTCTGCTTCACAAGACCGGCGATCGTGTTGGCGACCGTGGTCTTGCCGCAGCCGGATTCGCCGACAAGGCCAAAAATCTCACCGCGACGAACGTCAAAGGACACATTCTTCACGGCCCTGAACACCGAGGTCTTGCGACCCGGAAGAAGGGAGCGCTGCCCATATTCCACGCAAAGATCGCGCACGGTGAGTGCTGCGTCGCCATTCCTGCCGGCGACGATGCCGGTATTCTTGGCGCGCACGGCTTCGCGTGCATCCAAGGTCGCCTTGGTTGCCTCGCTCGGAATCGGCAAGCGCTCGAGGCGGGTGTCGATCGGCGGAACGGCGGCGATCAGCGTGCGCGCGTAAGGCGCCTTCGGCGCGGTCAGCACGTCGCGCGCCGATCCGCTTTCAATCATCGAGCCGTTTTGCATGATCGTCACACGGTCGGCGATCTCCGCGACCACGCCCATATTGTGCGTCACCAGCAGGACGCCGACGCGCCGCTCGTCGGCCAGGTCGCGGATGAGCTTGAGGATTTGCGCCTGCACCGAAACATCGAGCGCCGTGGTCGGCTCGTCGGCAACGATCAACCGAGGGCCGCAGGCCAGTGCGGTGGCGATGACGACCCTCTGGCGCTGGCCGCCCGACAGCTGATGCGGATAGCAGCCGAGCCGCCGCTCTGGCTCGGGAATGCCGACGGCCTTCATCAGTCCCAGCGCGCGGGCGCGGGCCTCGCGACGGCTGATCTTCAGATGCGCCAGCATGCCCTCGCAGAGCTGGCTCTCGACGGTGAAGAGCGGATTGAGGCTCGTCATCGGATCCTGGAAGATCGCGCCCACGTCGCGTCCGGGAACAATGCCTGCCGTTTTCCCGGTTCGGATGTCGATCGGCTTGCCGTCGATCGTAATGGCGCCCGAGGCGATCCTGCCGGGTGCCTGCAACAACCCCACGAGCGCGTTGCCGACGGTCGTCTTGCCGGCGCCCGACTCTCCGACCAGGGCGTGGATTTCACCAGGTTCAATCGTCAGGTCGACGTCGTTGACGGCGACCAGCAGTCCCCCATTGGCCAAGGGATATTCGACACGCAGCTTCCTGATGTCGAGCACGGGCGGCAGCGAATTTTCCATCAGTTCGCCATCAGTTTTGGATTGAAGCGATCGCGCAGGTAGTCGCCGACGACGTTGACGGCCAGCACCAGGATGACCAGCACGGCGGCGGGCATCACGGCGATCCACCACAGGCCCGAGAACAGGAACTCGTTTCCGATGCGGATCAGCGTGCCGAGCGAGGGGTACGTTGCAGGCATGCCGGCGCCAAGAAACGACAGGGTCGCCTCGGTCAGGATCGCGCCCGCGAGATTGATGGTCGCGATGACCATGACCGAGCTCATCACATTGGGCAGGATATGGCGAAGCATGATGCGGCTCGAAGGCAGGCCAATGACCTTCGCGGCGCGCACATAGTCCCGGGAAATCTCAACCATGCTGGATCCCCGCACGGTGCGTGCATATTGCACCCATTCGTTTACCGCGATGGCAAAGATCAGGATGACCGGAGCCCAGGTCGAAACAGTCTCCGGTCCAAGCTGCGCGCGGGCTATGCCGCTGACCAGCAGCGCGACGAGAATGGTAGGAAAGCTGACGAGGACATCGGCAATGCGCATCACGACGGTGTCGATGATGCCGCCGAAATAACCGGCTACCGAGCCTAAGGCGACGCCGATCACCGCCGCCAGCAGCACCGCACCGGCGCCGATGAGGATGGATATGCGCAGACCGAAAAGGATGACCGACACAAGATCACGCCCCTGGTTGTCGGTGCCCAGCAGGAACCGAGGATCGCCGCCGTCCATGAAGACGGGCGGTATCTCCATGTCGACGAGCGAATAGGAGGACACGTTTCTCGGATCGATGGGAGCAATCAGCGGGGTGAAGATCGCCAGCAGCAGAATGACGACCAGGACAATGCCGGCGATGACGACCGAGGCCGGTGGGAGCTGAATGCGTTGAAGGGCGCGCGACGTCATTGTTTCGTCCTCAGCCGGGGATCGACGAAGGTGTAGAGGACGTCGACGATCATGTTGATCAGAACGAACATGAGGCCGACGAACAGGAGATAAGCGGCCAGAACCGGAATGTCGGGAAAGCCGACCGCGTTGGTGAACAGCAGCCCCATGCCCGGCCACTGAAAGACGGTTTCCGTGACGATGGCGAAGGCGATCAACTGGCCGATCTGCAGGCCGGTCACCGTGATGACCGGCATCAGCGTGTTGCGAAGGGCGAGACGGCCATAGATGTGGCGACGCGGCAGACCACGCGCGAAGGCGAAACGGATGTAATCCGAAGACAGGACGTCGATCATCTCCGAGCGCACCAGCCGCATGATCAGCGTGAGCTGGAACAAGGCGAGCGTGATGGAGGGCAGGATCATCGACTTCAATCCCGAGGATGTCAGGAAGCCCGTCTGCCAGAAGCCCAGATCGACGACGTCGCCGCGGCCGGAAGACGGCAGCCACCGAAGATTGACCGCAAAGACCAGGATCAGCAGCAAGCCGGTGACGAAAGTGGGCATCGAGACGCCGATGAGGGTGAGCGACTGAATCAGCCGCGACAGGATTCCGTTAGGCTTCAGCGCGGACACGATGCCGAGCGGAATGCCGAGCGCAAGCGCAAGCACGGTCGCGACGATGACGAGTTCGAGCGTCGCAGGCAGGCGGGCCAGCAGGAGTTCGGTGACCGGCTGCTGATAGCGCAGGCTCGTCCCCAGGTTTCCGTGCAGCACGCGCCAGACAAACTCGCCGAACTGGACGGCGAGGGACTTATCGAGGCCGAGAGCCACGCGCAATGCGTCCTTCTCGGCCTGGCTTGCGCCCTCGCGCACCATCATCGACACGGGATCGCCGACGAAGCGGAACATCACGAAGGCCACGGCCGTAACGGCGATCATCACCAGAATGGCCTGGAGCACTCTCGCCAAGACAATCTTGATCATCAAAATGGCTTCCTGCGGAGCCCGAGCCGACCTTGCCAAAGCAAGGCGTTGTCTTTGATCGGTAGCCGGCACCATCGCCAGCTACCCAAAACCAGCAGGGCCGTGACGCCTGGAGGTGGCACGGCCCTGAGGTTCACTTCATGTGGGCAAACCAAGGTCGCACATATTCGTCGGCGAACTGCGGCATATCGAGCTTGTCCGTCATTGCCCAGGCGACCGGCTGCTGATGCAGCGGCAGGTAGAGAACCTGATCGTGCGCGATCTTGAAGGCTTCCTTCAGCAGGCTCACGCGCTTCGTCTCGTCAAGCTCGACGGCCGCGGCATGCGCAAGCTCATCGATTTTCGCATTCGACAGTCCGCTCGTGTTGCTTCCGCCAAAGGAACCATCATTGGTCGCAAGCAGCGACTGAAGCACGCTGAACCCGTCCATTGGCGGCAGCGAGGCCCATCCGAACATGTAGATGTCGAATGCTCCCTGGTCGGACTTCGGAAAGAAGGTGGTCTTGCTTTCCACGCTTGCATTGGCCTCGACGCCTATCTTGGCCCACATCGACGCAAGGGCGAGGCAGATCTGCTCGTCGGCGATGTAGCGATCGTTCGTGCAGTTCAGGTTCACCTTGAACCCGTTCGGATAGCCTGCTTCGGCCAGCAAGGCCTTGGCCTTTGCCGGATCGTAGGCCGGCGGCGCATCGACGCTCTTGTCGTAGCCAGTGACCGGAGGGGCCACCAGCGTTCCCGTCACGCGCGACTTGCCTCGCATCAGACGCTTCTGGATCGTCTGGAGATCGACCGCGTCCCACAGAGCCTGGCGCACCCGAACATCGAGAAGAGGATTGGGTTTGCCGGGCATCGCATGCAGTTCCGGCTTCCAGTTGAAGCTGAGCAGGATGACGCGCAGCGAGGGGTTCTCGACGACCTTCAGGCCCGCAGTGTTGGCAACGCGATCGATATCCTGCAGCGGGACCGGAGCGATGAGGTCAACTTCGCCCGAAAGCAGCGCCGCGACACGGGTCGCAGCAGACGCGATGGGACGAAATACGACCTCGGTCAGATTATGCTGAGGCTTGTCCCACCAGTCCTTGTTGACGGTGAAGACGGATTTGGAATCCGGCTCGTAGCTGACCAGTTTGAAGGGACCGGTGCCGTTGGCATGGTTGCTGGCATAGGTGACGACACCGGTCGAGGCATTGCCGGGCTTCAGAGCCTGGTGCTCCTCCATCCACGGCTTGCTCATGATGTAGACGGCCGCAAGGTCATTGAGCAGCAGCGGATATGGACCTTTCAGGATGATATCGACGGTGAAGTCGTCGACCTTCTTGGCGTCGATCACCTCCGGCAGGTTTTCGCGGTTGCGCGAACCGGGGTCGATCTCGCGCAGGATGGTCGCGACGACGTCATCGGCGGTGAAGGGCTGGCCTTCATGAAACTTTACGCCCTGACGCAGCTTGAACCGCCAGCGGGTCGGCTCGACGATCTCCCATGACGTGGCGAGCGCAGGCTCGAGGGCCAGATCCTTGTTACGACGCACTAACGGGTCGAACACCATGTGCTGCACGCTCTGGGTGAAGCTGTCGACCTGGGCGTTCGGATCGTAGGAGATGACGTCGCCGGCTGCGGACCAGCGCAGCGTCTGCGCGAAGCTTGGCGTGGCCAGCGGCACCAGGACGGCGAGTGCGGCCAAAAGGGGTTTCAGACGACTGTTCACAAATTCCTCCGGTTGAGATACGCACTTGTAATTATTTTTTGGATGCAGTGCGATGCGAGATTAGCTATACATAATTTGTATACAGTTGCAAGGCGCAATGATGCGGTTTTGACGCGACCGGCTCAACAAGCCGTGATCTGCGCCCGGCCGAGGAGGTGGTTCGGATGACCATGTCGCTACTGATCGAAAACGGTATCGTTCTGACGATCGACGAAGAACATCGTGTCCTCTCAAGGGGTTACGTCCTGGTCGAGGATGGTCGGATCAGCGACGTCGGCGACGGGATCGCGCCAGAGAAAATTCCCGATGTGCTGCGAATTGACGCTTCGGGAATGGTCGTCATGCCCGGCCTGATCGATACGCACGCACATGCCGGGCACACGCTGACGAAAGGGTTGGGCAATGATTCCGAAGCCTGGATGAATACCGTCGGCCGCATCTACGCCGAAGCGGTCGACGACGAATTTTGGGCCGCAGAGGCCGCTTTATCAGCCCTGGAGCGCATCAAATGCGGCACGACGACGGCCGCCCTGCTGTTCGGTGGCGGCCCCGACGTCATGCGCACGGAGGCGCCAGAGCCCGCGCTGGCGCATCTCACCGCTATTGCCGAGATGGGCGTGCGCGAAATACTCGCGGTTGGCCCGAACCGGCCGACATCGGCCCATGCGTACCGGACCTACACGCAAAGCAGCCACGCCGAAACCATAGTCTCGCCGGAGGCGCAATTGGCGGTGTGCTCAGCGCTCATCGACAGCTGGCCGCGTGACGGCAACCAGCGGATCGCTATTTCACTCCCGGTGTTTTCGGCAAGCGAGCTCGACAATCAATCAGTATACAACTTGTCGTGCAAAACGCGGGATCTTGCGCGCGACAAGAACGCCCTGCTTATCCAGGACGGGCACCGCGAAGGCTCGATCGCCGCCAATGCCGACAGGCTCGACCTGTTCGACGATCATTCCCTGTTGGCTCACTGCATTGAACTGACCGATAGAGACATTGCGGCGCTCAAACGCACCGGCGCGAAGGTCGCGCACAATCCGAGCGCATTGATGTCGGTGTTCGGTCGTTGCCCCGCAACCGAACTGATGGAAAGCGGCATTGTCGTGTCGCTTGGCACCGATGCAGCCGCGCCGGACCGCTCGTTCGACATGTTCCGCAACATGTTCCAGGCGCACCGCTATCACGCACGCCATTTCAAGGATGACAGCGTCCTTTCTCCCACACAGTTGCTCGAGATGGCGACCATGGGTGGCGCGCGAGCGCTGTCGATGGAAAGCGAGATCGGATCGCTGGAGCCGGGCAAGCGTGCCGACATCATTCTGGTCAACATGCGTCAGCCGCACTTGTGGCCACCGGTGCATCCCTCGCAGAGGCTGGCACGCTTCGCCAACGGCGCGGACATCGACACGACGATCGTCGACGGGCGCATCCTGATGCGCGGACGAAAGCTCGTCTGCCATGACGAAGATGCGATCCTGGATCGCGCCGGAAGGGCGTTCCGCCTGATGATGGAGCGCGCCGGCCTGGCATAGACGCGCATCGGGAGACAAAGACGAAAGGCTGCACAATGATCAAAGACCTCCTCATCCGCAACGTCCGGCCGATGGGCGGCGCCGCCACGGATCTCTACATCCGCGACGGCCGCGTCGCGGAACCAGGCAACCCCGATACCACAGTTCGCGAGATCGACGGTCGTGGACAGATCGCCCTGCCCGGGCTGGTCGAAGCGCACACGCATCTCGACAAGACGCTCATCGGCATGGACTGGTTCGAGAACCGTGTCGGCCCCACGCGCAACGACCGGATCCTGGCCGACCGGAAGGCCAAGCGGGAACTCGGTATAGACGCGCGACGGCAGTCAGCCCGACAGGTGATGCAAACGCTAGCGTTCGGCGTCACGCATATTCGCAGTCATGTTGATGTGGATACCGAAATCGGCATCGCCAATGTCGAAGGCGTGGTCGGGACCCGGGAAGCGTTTCGCGGACTGGTCGATGTCCAGATCGTCGCCTTCCCGCAAAGTGGGATGCTGGGGCGCGAAGGCACGCTGGCGCTGATGGAAGATGCGATAGAAGCGGGAGCCGATATTGTCGGCGGGATCGATCCGGCAACGATCGAGCGGGACCCTGTGCGCCATCTGGACGCGATCTTCGCGCTCGCGGACAAATACGCCAAGCCAGTCGATATTCATCTGCACGAGCCAGGGGAACTGGGCGCGTTTTGCCTGGAACTCATCGTCGAGCGGGCCCGCGCGCTCTCCCTTCAAGGGCGCGTCATGGTCAGTCACGCCTACTGCCTTGGCATGCTGGAAGCGCAACGCCAGCGCTCATTGATCGATGCGCTGGCTGCCGCAGGCATCGCGGTCATGACCGTCGGCAGCCCTTCCGCACCGGCGGTTCCGCTTGGCTTGATGCGCCAATCGGGCCTGGTCGTGGCATCCGGGTCCGATGGCATCCAGGGCACCTGGGAGCCATGGGGCAGCGGCGACATGCTGGAACGGGCGAAATACCTGGCGCAACGCAACGGCATGACCAACGATGCCGACCTGGAAGAGACCGCGCGGATCTGCTGCTTCGGCGGCGCCGAGGCGATCGGCCTGACCGACTATGGACTCACACCCGGTTGCCGGGGCGATCTGGTGCTGATCGATGCACGAACCTTGGCAGAAGCGGTTGCCATTACACCTCGAAACCGCACGGTCATCTGTCGCGGTCGTGTGGTGGTGAACGACGGTATTCTGGATTCCCAATTCTGCGACGAAAAGCAACGGGGCGCTTGACGGGACTTCCTACCCCGCTACACGCGTACAAAGGTGGACAGATCCCTTATGCTCGCATCTTGCCGATGATGCCGGAATCTAGGTTATGGCCACGTCACCTGTGACGTCCGCTTTGGTGCACCGGGCAGGACAATTGGAATGACCGACATGAGGCGCAAAGCCGCCGCTCGCTCGCTACGGCGCTGTGAGTGGCGCGCTCGCGAGCGGCTCAGATGTCTAACTACAATTCAGTTTGGCTCTGCTGCCAATCTTTTGATTGCTGCAGAAGGGTCAAATCCCAGGATCTTCGCCAGATCGATGAATTCGACTACGTCGACGCGGCGCTGTCCGCTTTCGAGGCGAGCCACAAACGACTGATATTCGCCTAGCCTGGCGGCGAGCTCGGTCTGAGTCATCCCACTAGCCTCACGCCTTTCAATCAGCATCGCGATCAAGGATTTGTGGCGCCGCGTTCCGAGCGTCTTGACCACAGGTGTGCCTCATCCGGTTCCAGATGAGGGCTTCAATTATATCTGATTTCCAGTTATCTTAAATTCAGATACGACGTCGCCATGTCGAGTTGGAGGAATCCAAGGTGCCGCGATCAGCAGCAATAAATCACGACCCTGTCATGGTCCTGTGGGCCGCATGGCGTCGTGCCCAACATACCTCTCAGGTGCTTTGCAGGGTGCAGCAGCGGTTGGAGACAAGAATCATTTCCAATACCGGAATTCAGGTATTGACCCCGGGCGAAGTCACAGAGCAGCCCACGCCAGTGGTCGCGCCGGATGGCATCCGCCAATACGCTGTCGCTCAGGAGGCCGAAGTCTTAGCCGTGACCGAGGCGCTCAAACTTCAGGATGGGCTCCCAGAGGTAGCAGCTCTGACCCTAGCTGGTATCTTGGCGAAGTTGGAGATCATCGTTGGAGCGGACCGGGATATCGGCGATCCTACCGATTTCCCTTGGCCACACCTCTCTTCCGTTCTGCGCGATCTGAAAACCATTGCAGGCGATTTGCCGCCATACAAGCCGGACCGCTCCAGGACTCGCGCTGATGTGGCGAGGTACATGAAACAGGCAACGCAGCTCGTAGAGGCTGTGGAGACAGAAGAGGCTGCGGAACACATACGCCAAACTGCGACATCGTTTGCGGTAACATCCGATTTTCCAAAACCGGCTGAAAAACCGGCTGAATTCCTAGAATCAAGCCGGCACAGGCTTGGCCGTTAGGTCAAAAGGTGCGGGAGAATCAATCAGATGGAATGGCGCGCCCGAAGAGATTCGAACTCCTGACCCCCAGATTCGTAGTCTGGTGCTCTATCCAGCTGAGCTACGGGCGCGCAACAGGCCGTGCATGACACAGGCCCCGCGATCCGGTCGAGAAGGCCGGCCGCGATGTGGAGTGTTCCCTAACGACTGAATTTGCGAAAAGCAAGCCGATCCGGCAAAAGTTTTGTCGCAGGTCGTTTTGCCGATGCCGATCGAGGCGCGCCGCTCCCGACAAGCGGCTCCGCAGGCGGTGGTGGGCTCAAGCCGGGCGGCGCAGGCCGTTGCGCGCCTGGTCGAGCCGCACCGGCTGGTCGGGAATGGTGACGGCGAAGACGGTGCGGCCGCCGATCGATTCGACCAATTCAACCGTGCCGCCATGAGCGCGGATCAGCTCGTGCGCGATCGCCAGGCCAAGCCCGGTGCCGCCGCTGCGCGCCGAGCCGCGGAAGGCGGCGAACAGGTTCTCGCGCGCCTTGGGCGGCAGGCCGGGTCCGGTGTCGGTGACGGTGATGCGGCTGACGCTGCCCTGGCGCTCGGCCGCGACCGCCAGCCGGCGCACCACCGCGCTTTCGGTGTCGGCGGCCATCGCCTGCACGGAGTTGCGGCAGAGATTGGTGAGCACCCGGAACAGCTGGTCGGAATCGGCATCGACCTCGAAGGCATGCTCGATGGCGTTGATGAACTCGATGCCCTCCTCGATGTCGAGCAGGCCGTGCACGTCGTCGACCAGCTGGCGCAGCCGCACGCGGCGGCGCGACGGCGCAGGCTCCTGCGTGCGGCCATAGTGAAGCACACCTTCGGAATAGGAGACGGCGCGGTCGAGGGCGCGCAGAAGCTTCGGCGCGAAGGCCTGCACGGTCGGGTCCTTCACCTGGCGCAGGCGATCCGACATCAGCTGCGCGGACGCCAGGATGTTGCGCATGTCGTGGTTTATCTTGGAGACGGCCAGGCCGAGATCCGCGAGATGCTTCTGCTCCGACAGCATCTTCTGCAGCCGGTCCTGCATCTGCGACAGCTCGCGCTCGGCGACCCCGATCTCGTCAGCACGGTCGGCGGGGCGGATGACGCGGCCGGGATCGTCAGGCGCCTCGGAGAAGGCCAGGATCGAACGCGTCATGGTGCGGATCGGCCCGATCATGATCAGGTCGATCGCCGCATAGACCAGCATGGCGGTGAACAGTGAAATGAGCAGCGATACGACGGCGACGTTGCGCGAGTATCGGAGCATAGCGTCGCGCAAACGGTAGTCCGGCATGATCAGTTCGAATTCCTTGTCGCTGTCGCCGACCGGGCCGAAGACGCGCAGCATGCGCTTGCCGCCGAAGAACAGCGTGTCGAGCGCGCCGGTCATGCCGTTGATCAGGCCGACATTGGCTATATCGATGTGCGCGTCGACCTGTGGCGGCATGTCGGCGACCACCAGAAGCCGTGAGACGCCGCCGTCACGCACGGCGATCGCCTTGGCGCCGATCGCCATCAGCACATCGTTCTGGGCGTTGTGCGACAGCGAGTTGGGCTCGCCCTGCAACAGCACGATCGACACCGCGGCGGCTGTGCTCAGGCGCTCCTTCAGCCAGTTGACCCGGTAGCTGGCGATCCAGGGCAGGAAGATCAGGATTTCAGCCAGCAGCACGAAGGCGATGGTGAGTAAAAGCAGCTTGGTCGACAGACCGCGCGACAACGGCACCCGGCGCGACGAATTCGCCGCCGCCGGCTGTGCCTTTTCGTTCGTGGGCAGAGTTTCACTCGTCATTGACGCGCATTCACAAAGGCTTGATCGGCCAAGATTATGCGATTTGCGGCTTTTTTGCCAATTTCATCGTCGGCTCCGCGAAAAATGCCTCGCGGCGGGGCGGATTGACTTCCAAAGACCTTCTTTCTATAAGCCCGCTCACGCTCGGGCCATTCGTCCCGGCGCGGTTTCGATCGCGCCTAGGCCGGCCCGGCAAAGCTCCTGTTACAAAGTGACAGAATCAAGAAGGGCCGCACCCCGCGGTATTAAAACAAATGAAGCGTACCTACCAACCGTCCAAGCTCGTCCGTAAGCGCCGGCATGGTTTCCGTGCCCGCATGGCAACCAAGGGTGGCCGTGGCGTCGTTGCCGCCCGCCGCAACCGCGGCCGCAAGCGGCTCAGCGCCTGAACGAAAGACGAGATCGTTGCCCGCACCCGGCAAGCCACAGGGGAAAACTCCCGGGCGGCTTCTGAAACGCGCGGATTTCTTGGCTGTGCGCGGCGGCGAGAAACGCCGCGGGCGGCTTTTTCTCGTTGAAGTTCTCGACCGCGGCGATGACCTTGCGCCGCGCGTCGGCTACACAGTCACCAAGAAGGTCGGCAACGCCGTGGTGCGCAACCGCGTCCGGCGGCGGCTGAGGGAAGCCGTGCGCGTTCATGCCGCCGATGACATGGCGCCCGGCAATGACTATGTCATCGTCGGGCGTGAAGACGTGCTTGCCATTCCGTTCGGCCAGTTGAAGGCCGAGCTCTCCCGCCGGCTGCGCGGAACACGATAGGCCAAGGGCTTCGATGGAAAACAACCGCAATTTCTTCATCACCATCGCGCTGTCGGTGCTGATCCTGACGCTCTGGCAGGTGTTCTACATGAACCCGCGCATGGAGCAGCAGCGCGAGCAGGCCCGCGTCGAGCAACAGCGCGTCGAGGCGCAGAAGAAGGAAGCGCAGGGCACCAATCCAGGCGCGGCCGGAACGCCGGCCCCGACCGCCGGCGCCATCCCCAGCGCGCCCGGCAGCGATAGCGTGACCGCGGCCAGCCGCGACCAGGCGATTGCCGCCACCAAGCGCGTCAAGATCGACACGCCCAGCCTCGAGGGCTCGATCAACCTGACCGGCGCGCGCCTCGACGACCTGAGGCTCAAGCACTACACCGAGACGGTCGACAAGAACTCGCCCGAGATCGAGCTGCTCAACCCGTCGTCGCTGCCCAATGGCTATTTCGCCGAGATCGGCTTCGTCGGCAACGACACCACCGGCATTGTGCCCGGCGCGGATACGGTGTGGAGCGTCGACGGCAATCCGACGCTGACGCCCTCGACGCCGGTGACGCTGACCTTCACCAACGACAAGGGCCTGACGTTCAAGCGCACCATCTCGATCGACAACGAATACATGTTCACCGTTTCCGACACGGTGCAGAATTCGGGAACGGCCGCCGTCTCGCTGTACAATTACGGGCGCGTCACCCGTTTCGACAAGCCGGCCGTCGCCAGCACCTATGTGCTGCATGAAGGCCTGATCGGCGTGACCGGCAGCGAGGGGCTGCAGGAATACAAATACGCCAAGATCGAGAAGGACAAGGAATACACGCCCAGCAAGTCGACCAATGGCTGGCTCGGCATCACCGACAAATACTGGGCCGTGACGCTCATCCCGACGGAGAAGCAGCCCTTCCAGCCGAAATTCTCCTATTTCGAGTTCAAGGACGGGCCGCACAGCCACAGCTACCAGTCCGACTACCTGTCCGACGCAATCAGCATCGCGCCCGGCCAGTCGACGACGGTCGAATCCGAGATCTTCGCCGGCGCCAAGGAAGTCTCGACCATCAACGCCTATGCCAAGGACCGGCAGATCCGCCAGTTCGACCTTTTGATCGACTGGGGCTGGTTCTATTTCATCACCAAGCCGATGTTCTGGCTCATCGACACGCTCTACAAATTCTTCGGCAATTTCGGGCTGGCGATCCTCGCCACCACCGTCGTCGTCAAGGCCATCTTCTTCCCCCTCGCCAACAAGTCCTATGCCTCGATGGCGAACATGAAGAAGGTGCAGCCGAAGATGGTTGAGATCCGCGAGAAATACGCGGACGACAAGATGAAGCAGCAGCAGGCGATGATGGAGCTCTACAAGACCGAGAAGATCAATCCGCTGGCCGGCTGCTGGCCGGTGGCGCTGCAGATCCCGGTCTTCTTCTCGCTCTACAAGGTGCTCTACATCACCATCGAGATGCGGCATGCGCCGTTCTTCGGCTGGATCCACGACCTCGCGGCGCCGGATCCGACATCGATCTTCAACCTGTTCGGCCTGCTGCCGTTCGCGGCGCCCGCCTTCCTGCCGCATATGGGCGCCTGGGCGGTGGTCATGGGCATCACCATGTTCCTGCAGATGCGCATGAACCCGGCGCCGCCGGACCCGACGCAGGCGGCGATATTCACCTGGATGCCGGTGATCTTCACCTTCATGATGGGCAGCTTCCCGGCAGGCCTCGTGATCTACTGGGCCTGGAACAACACGCTGTCGATCCTGCAGCAGGGCGTGATCATGAAGCGCCAGGGCGCCAAGATCGAGTTGTGGGACAATCTGGCATCGATTTTCCGCAAGAAACCATCGCCGGCGGAATAGACGGCTCCTGAACTGCTAAGACGAAAAAACCCCGGCCATCGTTTTGTCCGGGGTTTTTTGTTGATCAGGCCCAGCGATCAGCCGTCAACCTTCGAGATTGGCCATGGCCATGGTCCCCGGCCTCATTTCAGGGCGGAGCAAGCAGCGAAAAAAAAGCCCGGCGCTAAGCCAGGCTTTCGATAGGGTGTAGCGCCGGTTAGCCTCAGCTCACCTGGACCTTGCCAGCCGCAGCCTGGTCCTCGGCGATGCGTTGCTGGAACATCTGCGCGAAATCGATCGGATCGAGCATCAGCGGCGGGAAGCCGCCATTGCGGGTGGCGTCGGCGACGATCTGGCGGGCGAAGGGGAACAGAAGCCGCGGACATTCGATGAACAGCAGCGGCAGCATGTGCTCCTGCGGAAAGCCGCTGATGGCGAAGACGCCGCCATAGACCAGCTCGACATTGAACAGCACTTCCTGGTCGAAGGAGGCCTTGGCGTTCAGCGTCAAATTGACGTCGAACTGCTTGTCCGAGAGCGGGTTGGCGTTGACGTTGACATTGATTGCGATGCCCGGAGCCTTGTCGCGGCCGCGCAGCGAATTCGGGGCGCCGGGGCTTTCGAAGGATAGGTCCTTCACATATTGCGCAAGCACATTGAGCGAGGGCTGGTTTTGGGTGCCGTTGCCGTTGGCGGCGCCGGTCGCGGCGTCATCGTTGCTGGCCATGAGCCTTTAAGTCCTTTTGCCTGGGCAGCATTGCTGACCGGATTGAAATCGCGGGTTCGCTACCATGCTCGGCCGGACAAAACAAGTTTTGCCGCCCTCATCGGCGGAAGGAACAGGACAGCGCGAACGGCGGGGATTGGCAGGAGCCTCCCAACCTCGTCATTCCAGGGCGGAGCAGCCGCGAAGCGGCGTCGCGGAGACCCTGGAATCCATTCCGTGACCTGAGCCGTGCAATGCGGCGGAGCAGAATTTGCACCGCGGCAACACTCGGAAGTTACAGGATCCTGTGGGCTGCGCGGTACGCTCGGTTCCCGCTCCGCCCAAGGACGAACCGGTAGACGTTTTGGCCGCTTAATCGTTCTTCAGCCGCCGCCAGGGCGAATTGTGGTCCGGCCGGTCTGGATAATCGTCGCGCGAATAGTCGCTGTCGTCGAGGTCGATGACATTGTTGCGGCGGCGCGCCGAAAAGCCGCGGCTAAAGCTGGTCGCCATAACGATGCGGTTCTTCAGCAGGCGCCAGGCGAAGTCGCGCACCGGCGGCAACAAGAGAAGAATGGCGAAGATGTCGGTGATGAAGCCCGGAATGATCAGAAGGATCGCCGCCAGCACGATCATCGCCCCATGCGCGAGCTGGCGGCTGGGGTCGCGCCCGGCGTCCATTTCCGCCCGCACCCGCGCCATGACGCCAAAACCCTGAAGCCTCAGCAGCAGGCTGCCCGCGACGCTGGAAAGGATGACCAGCCCGACCGTAGCCAAAGCCCCGATCTCGCGGCCGACGACGACGAAGCCGGCGATCTCCAGAAGCGGCAGCAGGAGCAGGAACAGCGGGATTAACGAGATGCGCAAGTCTTGACCGATCGCTTTCTTCTTTTGCGGCGCTGACGGACAATCGCCGCTGGCCTTGGCGCCTTTAGATAGGTATGGCTGCCTTTGATTTGAATGATTGCGCCTGCCGTTCTATATGCTTTGGGTGTTGAACGCTATGCGACCGCGGTCCCCAGGGGTTACGCCGGTCCGGCACGGACAGGGATCGAGTTGGCGGAAATTATGGGTTTCTTCGACTTCGGCACGATTTTCTTTCTGATTGCGGCGGTTGTGATCTTTTTCCAGCTGCGCAACGTGCTTGGACGTCGCACCGGAAACGAGCGCCCGCCCTTCGATCCTTATTCAGCGAGCCGCACGCGCGAGGCCGATGCGGCGCAAAAGCCTGAAAATGTGGTGTCGCTGCCGCGCAAGCGCGCGCCGGGCGAAACTGCGCCCGAGATTTATGCCGACATCGACGCCTTTGCCAAACCCGACACCGATCTCAACAAGGGCCTGCGCTCCATCAAAGACAATGATGCGTCCTTCGAGCCGAAGGGCTTCGTCGACGGCGCCAAGATGGCCTATGAGATGATCGTCATGGCCTATGCCGACGGCGACCGTAAGACGCTGAAGAACCTTTTGTCGCGCGAAGTCTATGATGGTTTCGTCGCCGCGATCGGCGACCGCGAGGCCAAATCGGAGAAGATCCAATCCTCCTTCGTCGGCATCGACAAGGCCGACATCGTCGCCGCCGAAATGAAGGGCTCGGAAGCGCATATCACGCTGCGCGTCGTCTCCGAGCTGATCTCGGCGACCCGCGACAAGGCCGGCGCCGTCATCGACGGCGACCCTGAAACGGTGGCCGAGGTCAAGGATGTCTGGACCTTCGCCCGCGACACCCGCTCGCGCGACCCGAATTGGAAGCTTGTCGCCACCGAAGAAGAAGATTGAGATCAAGCGGCGGGGCCCCAGTCGTGCCGCTCTCTTCCGCATTCGGCATAAAATCCTTCAGCGACCTTCCGGGCTGGGGCGAAGATGACCATGCTGCGGCCTTCGCCGCGTTTCGCCGCTCGGCCTTCCACGCGCCGATAAAATCTTACCGCACCGGATCGCTCGGCGTCGATTTCAATGCTTTTGCCGATGCCTATGCCGAGGCGCGTGCCGTTTCGGCGCCGAGCAGGTCCGAGGCGCGATCCTTCTTCGAACGGCATTTCGTGCCGATGCTGGTCAAGCCCGAAAACGGCGCGGGTCTCGTCACCGGCTTCTACGAGCCCGAGGTCGAAGCCTCGCCGGTCAGGACCGGGCGATTCACCGTGCCGCTGCTGTCGCGCCCCGCCGACCTGATCGAAATCGACGACGGCAACCGGCCGGCCGGCATGGATGCCTATCTGGCCTTCGCCCGCCGGACCGATGGTGTTCCGGTCGAATATTTCGATCGCGGCGAAATCGAGCGCGGCGCGCTCGCCGGCCGGAACCTCGAAATCGCCTGGCTCGCCGAGAAGGTCGACGCCTTCTTCATCCACGTGCAGGGCGCGGCACGTCTGAAAATGACCGACGGCAGGCTCTGCCGCGTCACTTACGCCGCGAAATCGGGCCAGCGCTTCACCGGCCCCGGCAAGGTCTTGAGCGATCTCGGCGAGATCCCGCTGGAAAAGGTAACGATGCAATCGATCCGAGCCTGGTTCAAGGCACATCCCGACCGGGTCGACGAGATCCTGTGGCGGAACCGCTCCTACATTTTCTTCCGCGAAGCCGCGGTCGACGACGCGGCGCTTGGGCCCATCGCCGCCGCCAAGGTGCCGCTGACGCCGGGTCGCTCGGTCGCGGTCGACCGCCTGCTGCACACATTAGGCACGCCCTTCTATATCGACGCGCCGACGCTCACCGCCTTTGACGAAAAACCGTTCCGGCGGCTGATGATCGCGCAGGACACCGGCTCGGCCATCACCGGTCCGGCGCGCGGCGACCTCTTCGCCGGCTCAGGCGACGCTGCCGGCGAGATCGCCGGCGTGGTCCGCAACGCGGCCGATTTCTATGCGCTGGTGCCGCGTGCGCTTCTGCATGGAGCGACCCGGTGAGCCGCCGCGACGATCATCTCAGCGACGACGACCGCATCCTGTGGAACCTGGTGGCGCGCTCTGCCCGGCCGCTGAAGGGCAAAACGGCCGTCGAGATCCCCGACATCGTCGAGCCCAAGCCTGAGACGCCCCGGCCTGCCGCCAATGGCGTAGCGGCCGTGGCCGCCAAGCCGAAGGCGCCGCATGTGGCGCATTCGCTCGACGACCAGACGCTGCACAAGCTGAAAAAAGGCCGGCTGCCGATCGAAGGCCGCGTCGACCTGCACGGCATGACGCAGGACGAGGCCTATTCGCTGCTGCTCACCTTCCTCAACCGCGCGCATGCCGGCGGAATCCGTTACGTGCTGATCATCACCGGCAAGGGGTCGTCCTCGGGCGGCGACGGCATATTGCGCCGCGCCGTGCCGGCCTGGCTGTCGACGCCCGCTTTCCGGCACCTCGTCTCCAGCCACGACCATGCCGCCCGCAATCATGGCGGCTCGGGCGCGCTCTATGTGCGGCTGCGGCGGATACGGTCATGAGGATTCGGCAATGAGCCAGCCGACATGACCCCGTTCGGCGAGAAGCTCAGGGCGCTGCGCGCCGAGCGCGGCGTCAGCCAGAAGGCGATGGCCGAGGCCATCGGCGTCAGTGCCGCCTATCTGTCGGCGCTCGAGCACGGCCGCCGTGGCGCGCCGACCTGGACGCTGATCCAGAAGATCATCGGCTATTTCAACATCATCTGGGACGATGCCGAGGATCTCGCCCGGCTCGCGGAAAGCTCGCATCCCAGGGTCAGGATCGACACGTCCGGCCTGTCGCCGGCGGCGACCGAACTGGCCAATCTGCTCGCCGAGAGCATCGAGAGGCTCGATGAGGCGGAGCTGCGCCGCCTCAGCGCATCGATCCGTGCGGCTCTTGATCGGCGTTAATAATTCAGGCGTCTGGCGCCAGCGGATCGCCATGTCCGCTGGCGCTTGATTCGACTCTGTCTGAAGTCTTGAGATCAGAGCTTGCCGGTGCCGTTGGCGCTGCCGCCATTGGTGCTGCCCCGGCCCTCCTTGCCTTGATGGCCCTGATGATCGCGGCCATTTCCGCCGCCAAGGCAGTTCGCGGAGCTGACGCTGCAGCAACGGCCGCTCCACAGATCGTTGAGATTGGTCTTGGCACAGCTTTTGGTGGTCTCGTCCGCCAGGGCCGATCCGGTCAAGGCCGACACCGCGATGGCGGCAAGCAAGGTGTTTCGCAGGAAAGCAGTCATTGAAATTCTCCATGGTTGGGTTTGTCGTCCACGGCTATGTGTCGCCGACCGGACGCGAAAGGTTCATGGAGAGATGCGGAATAATATTTTCGAGAGAGCGAAGCCCTCTCTTCGTGATCTAGGGCTTGCGCTGCGTCGCTGCGCTCCTTGCTTCGCTCTAGAATGACGAAACCGAGGTAGGGCCCTCAGCTCTGCCTACTGCACCGAGCCCACAAGCACAGGCTGGCCGTCGCGGATCGAGACCCAGCGCCCGGTGTTGTCGATCGCCTGCCGCTTGAGGAAGCGGTAGCCGGTCGCGTCCCAGGCTTTGACCTTGTCGGTCAGGTTGTCGAGCACATAGTCGCCCTTGTCGGTGCGCACCGTCAGCACCGAATGGCCTTCGCCGTCCGGCTTGCGCACGACGGTGATCAAAAGGTCGGCCAGCGACATGCCCAGGCGGTAGAGCTGGCGGCGCTTTTCCAGCACATAGTCCTCGCAGTCGCCATAGCCGTCGTCCGGATAGGCCCAAACTTCGTCCTTGCCGTAGTGATCGAGATCGCTCAACGGCTTGACGGCGGCGTTGACCTTGGCGCTGACGCTGACCAGCCTGCGCCACAGCCCGTCCGTCATGGTGGCCGGCCCGAGATTGACCGGGCGGATGTTGCATTCGCTCGGATGCGATTTGCAGAAATCATAGTGGCCGATCGGTTGCGAGGTCAGGCCGCCCGTGGCCATCGCGCCAGCCGCCCAGGCCGGCACCGCCCAATGCGCAGAGATCGCCAGTCCTGCGGCTGCGCACAAGCGCAGAATCCGCGTCATCGCTGAGGAAGTCATTGCCCCCGCCCTGTTCTTTATTAACGAAACGTTAAGGGCGATTTACAGTCCGTGTCAATTGGAGACGACGGTCAGTTTGGCGGCATGGTTACCTGCGCGATCCCGTAGCGGCACTTTCGCAACAGAAGCGCGGGTGCAACACCGCCGGCCGCCAGCTGGCGGCTAGGCTGATGCCGGGCTCCGGAGTTCAGCTTTTGGCGGAACGGACCAGTTTCGGCTTCGCCGCCACGCGGTGCTGGCGGCCATAGCTGGAAATGAAGTCGACGATGCGCGGCACGATCTCCGAGCGGAAGCGCGAGCCGTTGAAGACGCCGTAATGGCCGACGGCCGGCTGCATGTAGTGCGCCTGCCTGTCGGCCGGGATGTTGACGCACAAATCATGCGCGGCCTGGGTCTGGCCGAGGCCGGAAATGTCGTCGTTCTCGCCCTCGATGGTCAAAAGCGCGACGTTGCGGATCGCCTTCGGATCGACCGGCTCGCCGCGATGCGTCATCTCGCCCTTCGGCAGAGCGTGGCGCACGAACACGGTGTCGACCGTCTGCAGGTAGAATTCCGCCGTCAGGTCCATCACCGCCAGATATTCGTCGTAGAAGTCGCGGTGCTTTTCGGCGCTGTCGCCGTCATGCTTCACAAGGTGCATGAAGAAGTCCTTGTGCGCGATGATGTGGCGGTCGAGGTTCATGCTCATGAAGCCCGAGAGCTGCAGGAAGCCGGGATAGACCGGGCGGCCGAAGCCCGGCACCGGCCATGGCGCCGGCATGATGACATTTTCGCGGAACCAGTCGACGCCCTTTTCCTTGGCCAGAAGATTGACCGCGGTCGGGTTGCGGCGCGTGTCGACCGGTCCGCCCATCAGCGTCATGGTGGAGGGCACGAAGGGATCGCCGCGCTTTTCCATCAGCGCCACCGCCGCCAGCACCGGCACGGAGGGCTGGCATACGGCCATCACATGCGTGTCGGGGCCGAGCGCGTGGAACATCTCGATGATGTAGTCGATATAGTCGTCGAGATCGAAGCTTCCTTGCGCCGCCGGTACCATGCGGGCATCGACCCAGTCGGTGATGTGCACGTCGGCATGGGGCAGCATCGCCTCGACTGTGCCGCGCAGCAGCGTCGCGTAATGGCCCGACATCGGCGCCACGATCAAAAGCTTCGGATCGGGCTTGCGGCCGGCGGGCAGCGCGCGCTCGAAGCGGATCAGGTCGCAGAAGGGCTTCGACCAGACCGTCTTTTCGGTGACGTCGACGCTTTTCCAGTCGACCACGGCCTTGTCCAGGCCGAACTGCGGCTTGCCGTAGCGACGGGTGGTTCGCTCGAAGAGCTCCGCGGTCGCCGCGACCGAGCGGCCGAAGGGGGTGTGGGAAACCGGATTGAGCGGGTTGGAGTAGAAGAGCCGCACCGCGTCGGCATAGAAGCGGGCCGGCTGCAGCGCCGCATGGTTCATTTCGTAGAGCTGGTAGAACATCGCGAACCCCGCTGCCGTCCGACGACCAAAAGGACGACGAACTGCGCCGAGCCTTGAATGTCTCCTGGCGAGGTTAGCAAGATATTGTTGCGATGCAATACGTCATTTTGTCTGACGAATGCATCTTTCGTTCAACCTGTTGAAAACCGGACCTAAGCGGGCGAGCCGGCTCAATGTGCGCTGCCGAAATGTGAAGGATATGTGTCCGGCCCCTCATGCCGGACACGACCAATGCATCGCCCTGAAGTGGGCAGCGCTTTGGATGACGACATGCATCAAAAAAAGGCGGCTCAGACGCGCGCCATACAGACGGCGGTATGGCCCGAACCGATGAAGCCCAGCTGGCCGGCGGCGCCGCGGGAGAGATCGAGCATGCGTCCCTTCACGAACGGACCGCGATCGTTGATGCGCACGACGACGCTGCGGCCGTTGTTCTTGTTGGTGACCCGAAGCTTGGTGCCGAAGGGCAAGGAGCGATGGGCTGCAGTCAGTGCCGAGGGGTTCATGCGTTCCCCTGAGGCGGTTCTGGAATGCAGCGCATACCAGGAAGCGCGGCCGCACTGCGCGGCGGCGGAGGAGGCGGATGAGGCGCCGGCCATCAGGCCAGCCGCGATCGTTACCGCGACAAGCGCAGTCTGGTTAGTTTTCTTCATGCTTTGGGGATGGCTCCGTTACAGATATGCCCCGCCGATATGTGCCGAATGAGGCGGGAAATGCGGCATTGATCTGGCAGTTCCATGGCGACAGCACACGTTTGGAGTCGCCGCGAAACAGTTTGTCATGATATTCACAGCCCCGTTAAGGCGTATTCTCACTGAATATCGGGCCTGCATACGGGACATTCGGGGCAAGATCGGCCCACAAGATTTGAAGTACTGAGGGACGGAACTGCTTCGGTTCCTCGACGTCTTTTGTTGCGTACCCATTGCCGTTCAGGATCGACTTCCGGAGAGGGTCCAGCCGATGCGATTGATCAGGTATGTGCTGGCGCTGATTGTGCTGGGGCTGGGTGCGCTGTGGTCGCTGCAAGGCCTCGGTCTCGTCAAGGGCAGTTTCATGACCGGGCAGACGCAATGGCTCTATGTCGGCCTCGTCACCATGCTGGTCGGCGTGGTCGGCCTGCGCTGGGCGACCCGCTCGCGCATATGACCTTGCCGGTCGGGGCGCAGACGGCTGGCGAAAAAGTCTGCGACCCTATCATTGCCACCTGCCAGGCCCAGTAGAAGCTCTCGTCCCGCGGTGGCAGGCGGTCGCTTTCGCGGAAAGCAGCATCCTTGCGCATTGGCTGAGCATCTCTTCTGGTCATTCTGAGGTCTACGCTCTGCTTCGCGGCGCTCCCTGGAATGACGAAGGAGTGTAAGGCGCCGGGTGCCGATCGAACGAAAAATCCGCCTGTCATCCCTTCTCGGCAAATCCATGCTTCAAAGGGCGTGGCATTGGGACCGCGATTTCGTGCTTGGCACGGTTAGTATAGTAATCTTATCAACATTGGGAGTGAGAGAACGATGCGCAACCTTCAAAAAACCGTTCCGGCGATCGTTCGTGGCTTGCGGCTGAGGCCGTCCGCGGCGCTCGCCCAGCGCTGATCGCTCAGGTCACGTTTCGGCTAGCAGTCATGGTTGGACGCGGCAACTCCATCATCATTGTCGGCGGCGGCGCCAGCGGCGTCGTGCTGGCCGCGCACCTGTTGAAGTCGCCCAATCCGGACCTGCGCGTCACGCTGATCGAGAAGCGGCCGCATTTCGGCCAGGGCATGGCCTATTCGACGCTGCTCTCGGCGCATGTGCTCAACGTCAACGCCTCCGGCATGAGCGCCTATGCCGACGACCCGACGCATTTCGCGCGCTGGGTGCTGGAACGCGGCCTCGCCAGGCCGGACCAGGGACCGTTCTACGCGCCGCGCAGCCTCTATGCCCGTTATCTGCAGGATGTGCTCGAGGGCCTCGAGGAGCGCGAGCGCGAGACCGGGCGTCTCAGGCTGATCCGCGAGGAGAGCCTGTCGATCGCGCCGACCTCGTCGGGCGTCGAAGTCGCGCTCGCCAACGGCACCAGCGTCGTCGCGCATCTCGCCGTCCTGGCCACCGGTCACGACGAGCAGCCCGGCGCCTTTCAGGGTCACGCCGTCCGCATGGGGACGGAGGCCGACACTGCGCTCGATGCTGAAGCCCAGGTGCTGCTGCTCGGTACCGGCCTGAGCATGGTCGACGCTTTCCTGTCGCTGGAGCAGCGCGGCCATCGCGGCGCCATCGTCGCGGTGTCGCGTCGCGGCCTGCTGCCGTCGCCGCACCGCAAGGGCAATCCGATCAAGCTCGATATCGCCGATATTCCGCTCGGCACCCAGCTTTCCTATTTCGTCGGCTGGTTCCGCAACCTGATCCGCGAGACCCAGAAAGCCGGCGGCGACTGGCGCGACGTCGTCGATGGTCTCAGACCCTTCAACCAGACGATCTGGCAGAATTGGCCCTCCTCGGCCAAGCGCCGCTTCGTCGAGCACACCAAGGCCTGGTGGGACATCCACCGCCACCGCATGGCGCCGGAAGTCTATGCGCGCGTCACCGATGCGGTCGCCTCAGGCCGCATCCGTCTCGTCGCCGGCAGGGTGGTGGCCATAGAACCGAACGGCGGCTTCGTGGTGAAGATCCAGCCGCGCGGCACGCAGGACGTCGAGACCCTGGACGTCGCCCGTCTCTATGATTGCATGGGCATCGCCCGCGACATATCGCGGACGTCGAACGGTGTCGTGCGTTCGCTGGTCGAGCGCGGGCTGGCGCGTCCCGATCCGCTGCGCCTCGGTCTCGATGTCACGGCGAAATGCGAGCTGATCGCGGCCGACGGCACGGTGTCGTCGAAGCTGCTCGCCGTCGGACCGCTGACGCGCGGCACTTTCTTCGAGATCGACGCCATTCCCGACATTCGCGTGCAATGCGCGAAGCTGGGCAAGCAGTTGTTGGGGTAGCACATCCGATGCCGGCGGGCAGGAACTCCGCATAGATGATTCCAACCGCCCTTCTCCCAATGCTCTCCGTGAAATTCCATTCCTCCACTCGCCGCCGGATTGGCACGATCTATCTTCTTTCCTGATGAAAAGGGCTGGAAAAGACAGGGCGCGCGATCCGCGAAACCGGAATGGATTCCCGCGGCCTCCCGCGCGAGATTGCCGAAATCCGCCTCGAACTGCTTCGATGGAGCACTCAAGATGAGCGAGCAGACAAAAGCGGCGCCGAAGGGCGCGCACATCAGCCTGTCGAGATTGCGTCCGCCTTACGCTTCGGTGCTCGACCTGATCGGCCAGACGCCGATCGTCGAGCTGACCAAATTCGACACCGGCAAATGCCGCCTGTTCATCAAGCTCGAAAGCCAGAATCCGGGCGGCTCGATCAAGGACCGCATCGCGCTGTCGATGATTGCCGCTGCCGAGAAGGCGGGCAAGTTGAAGCGTGGCGGCACCATCGTCGAGGCCACGGCCGGCAACACCGGCCTCGGCCTTGCCCAGGTCGGCATCCCGAAAGGCTATCGCATCGTCCTCGTCGTGCCCGACAAGATGTCGCGCGAAAAGATCCAGCATCTGCGCGCTTTGGGCGCCGAGGTGCGCATGACGCGATCCGATGTCGGCAAGGGCCATCCCGAATACTACCAGGACATGGCCGAGAAGATCGCCGCCGAGACCCCCGGCGCCTTCTATGCCAACCAGTTTGCCAACCCGGCGAACCCACTCGCGCATGAGACGACGACCGGGCCGGAGATCTTTTCGCAGCTCGAAGGCGATGTCGACGCGGTAGTGGTCGGCGTCGGCTCCGGTGGCACGCTCACCGGCCTCGGCCGCTTTTTCGCGAAACACTCGCCCAAGACCGAGATGGTGCTCGCCGACCCGGTCGGATCGGTGCTGGCGCCGCTGATCAAGACCGGCAAGATGGAGGAGGCCGGCAGCTGGACGGTCGAAGGCATCGGCGAGGATTTCGTGCCGCCCAATGCCGATCTGTCGCTGGTGAAAAAGGCCTATTCCATTCCCGACAAGCAGAGCATGCTGGCGGTGCGCGATCTGTTGTCCAGGGAAGGCATCCTGGCCGGCTCATCCTCCGGCACGCTGCTGTCGGCAGCGCTTCGCTACTGTCGCGAGCAGACGACGTCAAAACGCGTCGTCACCTTGGTCTGCGACAGCGGCAACAAGTATCTGTCGAAAGTCTTCGACGACATCTGGCTGGCCGAGCAGGGCCTTGCCGACCAGGAACAGCATGGCGATTTGCGCGACCTGGTCATGCGCTCGCCGCGCACCGGCGACATCGTGACCGTCGGCCCGGAGGAAACCCTGCTCAACGCCTATGGCCGCATGCGCCGCTCCGACGTTTCGCAGCTGCCGGTGCTGGACGAAGGCAGGCTGGTCGGCATAGTCGACGAGAGCGATATTTTAGCCAAGGTCGATGGACCCTATGACGGCCGCTGGGACCGTTTCAACGCGCCGGTGCGCACGGCCATGACGTCGAACCTGCACACGCTGCAGGCCAATCAGACGCTGGACGCGCTGCTGCCTGTCTTCGACCGCAACGAGGTCGCCATCGTCTTCGATGGCGAAGAGTTCATCGGCCTGATAACCCGTATCGACTTGATTAACCATCTGAGGCGCCGCGCCAAATGACTTCAAACGGCAAGAACCGCCTGGCTTTTTCCACCCGCACCATCCATGGCGGCCAGAGTCACGACCCGCTGACCGGCGCCGTGATGGTGCCGATCTACGCCACCTCCACCTACGGCCAGCAGTCGCCCGGCGTGCACAAGGGCTTTGAGTACGCCCGCAGCCAGAACCCGACGCGTTTTGCCTTCGAGCGCGCCGTGGCCGACCTCGAAAGCGGCTCGGCGGCTTTCGCCTTCGCTTCCGGCCTGGCGGCGATCGGCACGGTGCTCGAGCTGCTCGATTCCGGCGCCCATATCGTCGCCACCGACGACATCTATGGCGGCTCGTTCCGCTTGATGGAGCGGGTGCGCAAGCGCTCCGCCGGGCTGCAGGTGAGCTTCGCCGACTTCACCGACCTCGCCGCGGTCGAGGCCGCGATCCGGCCGGTGACTAAACTGCTCTGGGTCGAGACGCCGACCAACCCGCTGCTGCGCATCGTCGATCTGGAAGCGGTCGCCGCCCTGGCCAAACGCAAGGGGCTGCTCACTGTCGCCGACAACACCTTCTGCAGCCCCTATATCCAGCGCCCGCTGGAGCTCGGCATCGACATCGTCGTCCATTCGACGACGAAATATCTCAACGGCCATTCCGACATGGTCGGCGGCGTGGCGGTCGTCGGCGACAACAAGGACCTCGCCGCCCAGCTGAAATTCCTGCAGAACGCCATCGGCGCCATTTCCGGCCCGTTCGACAGTTTTCTGGCGCTGCGCGGCATAAAAACGCTGGCGCTCAGGATGGAGCGCCATTCGGCCAACGGCCTGAAAATCGCGCAATGGCTGGAGACGCGGAAAGACCTCCGCCGGGTCATCTATCCCGGCCTCGCCAGCCACCCGCAGCATTCCATCGCCGTCCAGCAGATGCACGCCTTCGGCGGCATGATCTCGGTCGATCTCGACCGCGACCTGGCGGGAACAAAACGCTTCCTCGAACGCACGCAGCTCTTCACTTTGGCCGAAAGCCTGGGCGGCGTCGAAAGCCTGATCGAGCACCCGGCGCTGATGACGCATGGATCGATCCCGGCGGAAAAGCGCGGAGCGATCGGGATATCGGATTCGCTGGTGCGGCTGTCGTGTGGGATCGAGGACGGCGATGATCTGATCGCCGATCTGGAGCAGGCGTTGCAGACCTGAGAAGTCGTAGATACCACGTCATCGTGGTAATCCTTCACGCCCCCTCTGGCCTGCCAGCCCTTGTCCTTCGTCATTCTAGGGCGGAGCAAGGAGCGAAGCGACGCGCGAAGACCCTAGAATCCATGCCGTGACGGTTGAGAGCCGCTGCGGTCCAGAACGCTCACCAGCCGATCCCGCGAAACAGCTCGAACCATTCCGGATTGGTCTTCTCGATCAGCTCGATCTTCCATCGGCGAGGCCAGCGTTTCAGTGACGTCTCACGCTGGATGGCATCAGCGATGTCGAAATATTCCTCGTACCAGACGAGACGCTGCACACCGTAACGGCTGGTGAAGCTGGAACCTTGGCCATTCTTGTGCTCGGGCATGCGACGCGCAAGGTCATTGGTGACACCGATATAGATCGTGCCGCCCTTCTGGCTTGCGGTCATGTAGACGTAACCTGTCATGTCGCGATCTTATCTGGCGCCATTGCCAGCCGCTATTCTGGACCGTTGCATTCTATGGCCAATGTCATGGCATGGATTCTAGGGTCTGCGCGCGTCGCTTCGCTCCTTGCTCCGCCCTAGAATGACGAAGCGCCATTTGCGATCGTCCTGCCCACGAGAGACGCGCTGTCCCGCTGACCGCTCGGTATGTGTGCCATTGCACGCCGCCATCCACCCTCTAAACTGCCTCCCAACTTGCGATCTCCGGAGGCGCCATGCGCGTGATCGTGTTGGGTGGCGGCGTGGTCGGTGTCACCACGGCCTATCAGCTGCAGAAGGACGGGCACGAGGTCCTCATCCTCGAGCGCCAGCCTCAGGTCGCCGCCGAAACCAGCTGGGGCAATGCCGGCATGATCGCGCCGGGGCATTCCTTCGTCTGGTCGTCGCCCAAGGCGCCGATGATCCTGTTGAAATCGCTGGTGCTGAATGACCAGGCGCTGCGCTTCAGGCTTTCGGCCGATCCTCGGCTCTACAGCTGGTCCTGGCTGTTCCTGATGGAATGCACGGCCGGGAAGGCCAGGCGCAACACGCTGCTCAAGCATCGGCTGGCGGTCTATTCGCAATCCGTCCTGCACGAGGTCGTCGCCGACGAGGCGATCGAATACGACCGCAACGATCGCGGCATCCTTTATTTCTATCGCAGCCAGCAGGCGCTCGACAAAGGCGTCGAGCATATGAAGCTGCTGGAATCCGACGGCCAGCTGATCAAGGTGCTCGGCCGCGACGCCATCGTTGCCCTCGATCCGGCGCTGGCTTCCGCCAAGGAAAAAATCGCCGGCGGCATCCATTGCCCGACCGACGAGACCGGCGACCCGGCGAAATTCACCCGCGCGCTGGCGGCAAAAGTGGCCGCGCGCGGCGGCGAGATCCGCACCGGCACGACCATCACCGGCATCGAGACGTCCGGCGACGATGTCGCTCAGGTGCTGACCGACAAGGGAAGCGTCAAGGGCGATGCCTATGTGCTGGCGCTCGGCTCCTACAGCCCGCTGGTCGCGAGCACCGTCGGCATCAGCCTGCCGATCTATCCGATCAAGGGCTATTCGCTGACCATTCCGATCGGCAACCGTCCGGCGCCGCCCACCATCGCCGCCATCGACGAGCACAATCTGGTCGCCGTGTCGCGCTTCGGCGACCGGCTGCGCGTCACCGCCACGGCCGAGTTCGCCGGCTACGACACCAGCCACAAACCGGCCGATTTCGCCTTCATGAAAGGGGTGACCGAGGAGCTCTATCCCGAAGGCGCCGACTACGACCGCGCCGAGATGTGGGCGGGCCTGCGGCCGATGACGCCCAACAATCTCCCCGAATTCGGCCGGCGGCGACTCAACAACCTCTATCTCAACACCGGGCACGGCCATATCGGCTGGACCATGTCGCATGGCTCGGCCCGCATTACCGCCGACCTGATCGCCGGCCGCAAGCCGGCGATCTCGATGGACGGAATTTTGAACTGAGAGCATGATCCCGGAGGGGGATCGAGCAGGAAAGGGAATGCCATGTCTGTCAGCGCGGCCGCTACCCGCCCGCAATCGCCGGGGCCGATCGATTTGGGCGTCCTTCCGTCGGAGATCGACGGCGGCCTCGCCTCGCGCGCGGCGATCGGCCTGGCGATCCTCGCCACCGACCAGACGCTGGAGCATGAGTTCCGCGCTCTGATCCGCATCCCGGGCGTCGCCTTCTACGAGGCGCGCCTGTTCAACGACAACGACATCACGCCCGACACTTTGCGCGCCATCGGCCCGCGCATCGCGCCGACCGTCGATCTGATCCTGCCCAGCATTCCGCTCGACGTCGTCGGCTTCGGCTGCACCTCGGCCACCATGACGCTCGGCGAGGAAGCCGTCTTCGACGAGATCCGCAAGGCGCGGCCGGGCGTCGCCTGCACCACCCCGGTCACCGGCGCTTTGGCCGCCTTCAAGGCGCTCGGCGCCAGGGGCATCGGCCTGCTGACCCCTTATGCACCCGAGATCAACCAGGGCCTGGTCCGCTATTTCACCGGCCGCGGCCTCGACATATCAGCCGTCGCCACTTTCGACCGGCGCGACGACCGCGAGGCGGCTCGCATCTCGCTTGCCTCGATCGAGGCGGCGGCCGAGACCATGGCCACCGTGCCGGGGGTGGAAGCGATCTTCATCTCCTGCACCAGCCTGCGCGTGGCGGAAGCGGTCGCCGAGCTGGAGCGGCGCATCGGCATTCCCGTCACCTCCTCCAACCACGCCATGGCTTGGCACTGCCTGCGGCTTGCCGGCATCGATGACGTCGTGCCCGCCGGCGGCCGGTTGTTTGCGCTACCGGCCGTTTGATTGGTGCTTGGCGCATGCATTGTCCAATGTAGCGCTGGTCGACCCCCCACTCCGTCTCGGCTTCGCCGAGCCACCTCTCCCCCGATCGACGGGGTAGAGGAAGGCGCCAAGCTTTTTGTCGTCAACGCTCGTCCGGCAAGGCTCCCTTCCTTTCCCTCCGGAGGGGGGAAAGGTGGCGCTGCGAAGCAGCGACGGATTGGGGGAACCACCTGGCAATCAAGCCTTGGCCTGCAGTCGCGCCAGTCACAGAAGATGTGTGCATAGCGTAGCCACATTCTGGAGGGAGGAAACGCCAACCGCCGAGATTGCGGCCTCGAAAAGCCTGGCTTTCCTCTCCGCCATGAACATGGGTGAGAGGTGAACGCGTAGCGGCCGGAGTGGGGGGCTGGCGCTGCCATATGCGATTTACCCTGCCCACTTGGGGGTGCTATCCGCTCACCTTGAAGAAATCCACGAACGCCCTGAGCGCCGGCCGCATCTGCCGGCGGCTCGGATAATAGACGAAGAAGCCGTCGAAGGACGGGCACCAGTCCTCCAGCACGCGGATCAGCCTGCCATCGGCGAGCGGCGCCTTTACATAATCCTCGAAGACGAAGGCAAGCCCGGCGCCGTCGACTGCCGCCTGGGCGACAAGATGGTCCTCGTCGAGGATCAGCGGTCCTTCCACCGCGATCTCGATTTCCTCGCCGTCCTTCTCGAACTCCCAGCGATAGAGGATGCCGCTGGAAAAACGGAAGCGGATGCAGCGATGGCCTGCGAGATCGCGCGGATGGTCGGGCTTGGGCATGGAAGCGAAATAAGAGGGCGCTGCGACCACCGCGCCGCGGATGTCAGGCCCGATCCGCACCGCGATCATGTCGCGCTGCAGGCTTTCGCCGAGCCTGACGCCGGCGTCGAAGCCGCCTTCGACGACATCGGTGAAGCGATCCTCGATGACGATCTCCAGCACGATGTCGGGATAGGCGGCGGCGAAGGCGCCGAGCCGCGGCGTCAGCACCAGATGCGCGGCGGTGCGCGGCACGCTGAGCCTGAGATTGCCGGCCGGCCGGTCGCGCGCCTCGACCGCCGTTTCCAGCGCGAGGTCGATCTCGGACAGGGCCGGGCGCAGCCGTTCCAGAAGCTGCGCGCCCTCCTCGGTCGGCGCGACGCTGCGCGTGCTGCGCGCAAGCAGCCGCACGCCAAGCCGTGCTTCCAGGCTCGACACCGCATGGCTCACCGCCGACGGCGCAATGCCGAGCTCGCGGGCCGCGCCGCGGAAGCTGGCACATTGGGCGACCGCGGCCAGCACGGCGAGTTGCGAGAGGTTCGTCCGATTCATCGTTCCATTTTATAGAGCAACCCGTACAAAAGAGAAAGAATTATCGAACGCAGTGCGAGGCGCTATCTCTCTCCCATCGCAATAAGGAGATGCGCCATGAAAACCCGCAAACTTGGAACTGAACTCGAAGTCTTCCCCGTCGGCCTCGGCTGCATGGGCATGAGCTTCGGCTATGGCGGCCAGCCGGAGGCGGAAGCGATCGCCACGCTGCGCCGCGCCGTCGAGATCGGCGTGACCTTCTTCGATACGGCCGAAGTCTATGGTCCATACGAGAACGAGATCCTGCTCGGCAAGGCGCTGAAGCCGGTGCGCGACAAGGTGACGATCGCCACCAAATTCGGCTTCAAGATTTCCGAGCACGGCGAGGGCACCGACCGCATGGTCGGCGTCGACAGCCGCCCCGAGCACGTCAAGGCAGTGGCCGAGGCCTCATTGAAGCGGCTCAATACCGACGTGATCGACCTCTATTACCAACACCGCGTCGATCCGAACGTGCCGATCGAGGACACGGTCGGCGCCATGGCGGAATTGGTGCGCGAAGGCAAGGTCCGGGCGCTGGGTCTATCGGAGGTGAGCGGCACGACGCTGCGCCGGGCGCATGCCGTGCACCCGATCGCCGCGGTGCAGAGCGAATATTCGCTGTGGAGCCGCGATCCCGAGGATGAGGTGTTCGACGTCTGCCGCGAGCTCGGCATCGGCTTCGTCCCCTACAGCCCGCTCGGCCGCGGCCTGCTCACCGGCGCGATCGCCAAGCCGGACGCGCTCGGCGCCGGCGACTGGCGCCTCACCTTGCCGCGCTTCCAGGCCGAGGCGATGGAAGCCAACAACGCCGTCATCGCAGTGCTGGAGAAGATGGCGGCGCAGAAGGGCGTGACAGCGGCGCAGCTGGCGCTCGCCTGGGTGCTGCACCAGGGTGATTTCATCGTCCCGATCCCCGGCGCAAGGAAGATACGCCACCTTGAGCAGAACACGGCGGCGGCGAATATCGGGCTGAGCGCGGCCGAGGTCGCGGCGATCGGTGACGCGCTGTCGCCCGACAAGGTAGTCGGCAAGCGCTATACGGAGGAACTGCTGGCGCTGGTGAACGGGTGAGCAACAATGGAAGGGGCGCTTCGGCGCCCCCCTACCACGGCACCACCTCGATCTCCGGCCAATACTCCTGCGCCCTTCTCCCCTTCGCCTCGTGTGTCCGCTGATTGTCCAGCACTCGGTTCGGCGTGATGCGAAACGAAAAAAGATCGTCGAGCCCGAACGGTGCCACCAATTCCAAAGCTCCGTCGGCGCCGTACCGCACCCCGACCGCATGCGTCTTCGAGGCGAAATAGCTCACCGACTCGCTCGCGCTCGCATAACGCGGGCACTCCTGCCCGAACTTCACCGGATACCATAGATGCACCCGCGCCTGGTTGCGCACCTCGACCGGCAGCGCCATCCCCGCGAAATGCTCTGCCGCCCGGCGGATCACCGCATCCTCGGCCTCGTAGGACAAGTCGGCGTCGTCGAAATAGAAGAGATCAACATCCTTGATGCCGTAGCCCGGCGGCTTGCCGGTCAGATGGTTCCAGACGCTGTTGTAGAGCGCGCCGGAGACCACCAGCCAGTCGGGAAGCGCAAGCTCGCGCACACGCGCCAGCGTTTCATCCAGCAGCGGATCGGCCGCGATGATGGCCAGGAAGGCAGCGCGCTGTTCCTCGAAGGGGAGGCCGGAATAGCGGAGATGGTGCATCGCCCTTTGGAGAGCGATTCGCCATCTCTGCGCAATGCCTTACGCCCTCAGCACGCCGCCCGTCTGCTTGTTGACGTTGTCGACGATGCGTCTTGCGAGCGCCTCGAAATCCTCGTCGGTCAACGTCTTTTCAACAGGCTGGATCGACACCTCGATGGCGATCGACTTCTTGGCCGCCCCCAGCGAGGCGCCTTCGAAGACGTCGAACACCGAAACGCCGGTGACCAGCTTCTTGTCGGCCGCCAAAGCTGCCCGCACCAGCGTGCCGGCCTCGACCGTCTTGTCGACGACGAAGGCGAAGTCGCGCTTCACCGCCTGGAACGGCGACAGCTCCAGCTTCGGCTTGGTGCGCGTCGGCTTGGCCTTCGGCTCCGGCACGGCGTCGACGAAAACCTCGAAGCCGCAGATCGGACCCGACACGTCCAGCGTTTCGAGCGTCTTCGGATGGAACTCGCCGAATGTGCCGAGCACCGTCTTTGGCCCGAGCTTGATCGTGCCGGAGCGTCCCGGATGATACCAGGCCGGGCCGCCGGGCTCGATCTGCAGCCGGTCGACCGGCGCGCCGCAGGCCTCGAGCGCCGCGATCGCGTCCGCCTTGGCGTCGAACACGCCCACCGGCCCGGCATTGCCGGACCAGCTGCGGCCCGAGCCGTCGAGCTTGGCGGTGCCGCGCCGCACGCCGGCGGCGACGCGCCGCTGCTGGTCGGCGCCATCGCCCTCATAGGTGCCCGAGACTTCGAACAGCGCCACATCGCCGATGCCCTTGTCGACATTGCGCTGCGCGGCCGCGATCAGCCCCGGCAGCAGCGACGGCCGCATGTCGGACATATCTGCGGCGATCGGGTTGGCGAGCTTGAGCGCCGTCTGGCCGCCGCCGAACAGCTCTGCATGCCTGGCGGGGATGAACGACCATGTGACGGCCTCCATCATGCCGCGCACGGCGAGCGCGCGCTTGGCGGCGCGGGTGCGCACCTGCAGCGTGGTCAGGATCCTGCCGTTGACCGCATCATGCGAGGTAAGCGGCTGGGCCAAGATGTTGTCGACGCCATGGATGCGCATCACCTCCTCGACCAGGTCGGCCTTGCCGTCGACATCCGGCCGCCAGGACGGCACCTGCACCTTGACGACGTCGCTCAGTCCTTTCGGCTCGAAGCCGAGCCGGGTCAGGATGCCAAGGGCTTCCTCCCTAGGCACCTCTATGCCGGTCAGCCGCTTCACTTCCGACAGCGGGAAGGAGACGATTTTCGGCTTGTGGCCGGCATAGCCGGCAACCTCGATTTCAGAAGGCGTGCCGCCGCAGAAATCGAGCACCAGCTTGATCGCCAGCTCGACGCCCGGCACCATGAATTCCGGGTCCACGCCGCGCTCGAAGCGGTAGCGCGCGTCGGTGATGATGCCGAGCGCGCGGCCGGTGCGGGCCGTGGCGATCGGATCCCAGAGCGCCGATTCGATCAGCACGTCGGTGGTGTTCTCGTCGCAGCTCGAATGCTCGCCGCCCATGATGCCGGCGATCGATTCCGCGCCATTGTCGTCGGCGATCACGCACATCTCCGGCGTCAGCGTGTATTCGCGCCCGTCAAGCGCCAGCACCTTCTCGCCGTCCTTGGCGCGCCGCACCACGAGATTGCCGGCGACCTTGGCGGCATCGAAGACATGCAGAGGCCGCCCGCGGTCAAAGGTGACATAGTTGGTGATGTCGACAAGCGCGCTGATCGGGCGCAAGCCGATGGCGATCAGCCGCTGCTGCAGCCATTTCGGCGACGGGCCGTTCTTGACGCCCTTCACCAGCGCCAGCGCGAAGCCGGGGCAGAGTTCCGGCGCCTCGATCTTCACCTTGACCGGGCACAGGCCTTCGCCGGCATGCGGCATGATCCCGCCGCCGGTGAGTCGGCCAAGCCCGCTCGCCGCGAGGTCGCGCGCGATGCCGTAGACGCTGGTCGCATCCGGCCGGTTCGGTGTCAGATTGATTTCGATGACCGGATCGTCGAGATGCGCGTAAGCGGCGAAGCTGGTGCCGACCGGCGCATCCTCAGGCAAATCGATGATACCGTTATGCTCGTCGGAGATTTCCAGCTCGCGTTCCGAGCACATCATGCCATGGCTTTCGACGCCGCGGATCTTGCCCACCGAGAGCGTCACGTCGATGCCGGGAACATAGGTGCCGGGCGCGGCGAAAGCGCCGATCATGCCCGCGCGGGCATTGGGCGCCCCGCACACCACCTGCACCGGTGGCTTGCCATCGCCGGTGTCGACTGTCAGCACGCGCAGCCGGTCGGCGTCCGGATGCTGCACCGCCGTCAGCACTTTGGCGATGACGAAGGGTTTCAGGCCGGCCTTGTCGTCGACGTGTTCGACCTCGAGGCCGATCGCGGTCAGCCGCTCGACGATCTCGGCAAGCGAGGCGTCGGTCTCGAGATGGTCCTTGAGCCAGGAGAGGGTGAATTTCATGCTTCTGTTCCGTTCGGTCCTTGCCCATCAGGTCTGGGCACGCTGGTCTTCAGCTCGCGCGGCAGCGCGTCGGGCATGTGCAGGAAGGGCAGTTGCTCGCGCACATGCGCATGCACTGTCGGCCTGAAATAGGCCGGCATGTCCATGGCGCCGAGCATGAAATAGATCTGGTTGTCGAGCCGCTGATCGAGATAGGCGATCGGCGAGCCGCAGATGCCGCAGAACGTGCGCTCCACCGGGCCGTTGCGATAGCTCTTCAGCGATTTGCCGTTGAGCGCGACCTGATCGGCCATGAAGCCGACAAAGGCCGACACCGGCGCGCCGCTGGCGCGCCGGCAATCGCCGCAATGGCAATAGCTGATGTGGTGCGGCTCGGTCGAGGCCTCGAACCGCACCGCGCCGCAGCGACAGCCCCCGGTGTGGGGTGCGGTCATGTCGACAGCCCCCCGAACAGCGTCGGCAGGTCGAGCGGCCGGAAGCCGTAATGCGACAGCCAGCGCACGTCGGCGTCGAAGAAGGCGCGCAGGTCCGGCATGCCGTATTTCAGCATGGCGATGCGGTCGATGCCCATGCCCCAGGCAAAGCCCTGATATTCGTCGGGATCGAGCCCGCCGGCGCGCAGCACGTTGGGATGCACCATGCCGCAGCCCAGTATCTCCATCCAGTCGGAGCCTTCGCCGAAGCGCACTTCACCGGGACGCGAGCGGTCGCACTGGATGTCGACCTCGAGACTGGGCTCGGTGAACGGGAAGAAGGACGGACGGAAGCGCATCTTGACCGACGGCACCTCGAAGAAGGCCTTGCAGAACTCCTCCAGCACCCACTTCATGTTGGCGACATTGGCTGATTTGTCGACCACCAACCCCTCGACCTGATGGAACATCGGCGAGTGCGTGGCGTCCGAATCCTGCCGGTAGGTCTTGCCGGGGATGACGATGCGGATCGGCGGCTTCTGCTTCTCCATGGTGCGGATCTGCACGGGCGAGGTGTGGGTGCGCAACAGCTTGCGCTCACCCTTCTCGTCCGGCTGGAAGAAGAAGGTGTCGTGCATCTCGCGCGCCGGATGTCCCTCGGGAAAATTCAGCGCGGTGAAATTGTAATAGTCGGTCTCGATATCGGGGCCTTCGGCGATGGCGAAGCCGAGATCGCCGAAGATCGCCGCGATCTCGTCGATCACCTGGCTGATCGGATGGATGCGGCCGCGCTCGGCCGGCGATTGGCGAACGGGGAGCGTGACGTCGACCTTCTCAGCCGCGAGCCGGGCCGCGATCGCCACATCCTTCAGTTCCGCCTTGCGCTGGGTGAGCGCTTCGGTGACGCGGTTCTTCAGGCCGTTGATCGCCGGCCCCTTCACCTGGCGTTCCTCGGCGCTCATTGCGCCCAGCGTCTTCAGCATTTCGGAGACGGAACCCTTCTTGCCCAGCGCCGAGACGCGCACCGCCTCGATCGCGGCCTCGTCCGAAGCCGCGGCGATTTCGGCTAGAAGGGAATTTTCAAGTGTATCCAGGCCGATGGTTGCGTCGTTCACGGTCAAACTCGCTACGTTGGAAATCCACGCTAACGTGAAAGTCACGTTGAACGTGATGTTCGGGCAAAAAAGAACCCGCGCCAGCCGTGCCAGCGCGGGTTCCCCAAATCAGAATTGCGTATGCTTGGGAAGCGCTGGCTTAGGCGACAGCGCTCTCAAAAGCATTCGGCGTGGTGTTCTTCAGATATTCGAGCGCGACCTTGGCCTTGGCAACCAGCGCAGCGAAAGCCTGCGGCTCGTGGATGGCCATGTCCGAAAGGACCTTGCGATCGATTTCGATGCCGGCCTTGTTGAGGCCGTCGATGAAACGGCCATAGGTCAGGCCATGCTCGTGGGTCGCGGCGTTGATGCGCTGGATCCACAGCGCGCGGAACGAGCGCTTGCGGTTCTTGCGGTCGCGGTAGGCGTATTGCAGCGACTTCTCCACCGCCTGCTTGGCGATGCGGATGGTGTTCTTGCGGCGGCCGTAGAAACCCTTGGCGGCCTTCAAAACCTTCTTGTGCTTGGCGTGGGCGGTAACGCCTCTCTTTACGCGTGCCATGTCATGATCTCCTTAAAAGCAATTCCAGGAAAAGTGTTCAGCGGTTTTCCGTTCGGAATTGCGTAAAAACAAAAGTGGTTCCAAGCCGAGGGATTAGAGGCCGTTCGGCAGAAAATTCTTGATGACCTTCTTGCCGTCCGGTTCAGCCAGAACCATCGTGCCGCGGGCATCGCGAATGAACTTGTTGGAACGCTTGATCATGCCGTGGCGCTTGCCGGCGGCAGCCGACAGCACCTTGCCGGTGGCAGTAATCTTGAACCGCTTCTTGGCGGCCGATTTGGTCTTCATCTTGGGCATTTTGCTACTCCGTATTGGTGGCGCACCATCGCGCTTCTTGTCTCGCTTCGGGCCGACCAAAGCCCGAAAAGCAAATGAAACCGCCACGGCATGCCCTGCCGGGCGGTTTTCTTGGAACGGCGGTCCTATAGATCAAAGATGGCCGGCGTGCAACACCTCGCCGTGCGACGCGCTGTCCCGCTGGGTAGGGTGGTTGAGATTCAGGTCAGGCCGAGTCGAGAATGGTGGTTTCCGAGAACCGGAGCGGAGCGTACTTAAAGTACGTGAGCACCGGAAGCGCAGGAAGCCGCCATTCGCAGGCCGGCCTCACCTGAATATCAGCCACCCTAAGGCAGCGTGAACCACACCGGCAGCATCCCCGACTGCTGCATGCCGTCGATCAGCTCAAAGGCGGGCAGCGCCACCAGAAACACCAGGCCGTCGAGCAGCGTGTTCAAGAGCAGGCGCGGCCTGAAGCTGCCGGTATCGCCTTCCTGGTAGAGCGCAAGGTTCGGGAAGAACCGCGGCACTTTGGCCAGATAGGCCTGGTAGGGCGCGCCGAGCAGTTCCTTCAGGTAACGCTCCTCGCGCAGGATGACGATGTGGAAGGCGCCGGCGCAGAGCAGCGAGAACAGGATGATGCCGCTGAACGAGCCGATCTGCGCCCCGACCCCGGCGGCAGCCAGGGTCGAAAACAGATAGAGCGGGTTGCGGGTGATCGAATAGGGACCGCCGGTGACCACCTCGGCCGATTTGCGCCCGCCGATATAAAGCGTCGACCACAGCCGCCCGACAATGCCGAGAAAGATCAAAAGCACGCCGAACATCTCGATCGACTCGTGCACGGACGTGTCCGGGGGAAAGGAAGACTGGCCGAACAGAAGCGCGCAGAACAGCACCACGATCAGCACCGCCAGCACGATCCGGCGCGTGTGCTGGTAGCCGCCCAACCCCTCAGTCTGGTTGTCGGCTGAGACCTTCACTTCATCGACCATGACCCATCCGATCGTCGATTGGTTCGCGATCGGCAAATGCCGATCGTCGATTGCTCGCGATCGCGAAGGGATCGTCGAGGTGGCTGGCGATCGGGTTGAAAACAGGCGCCCCGCCGATCGTCGGGACGCCGTGCCCGGCAATTCGGGCGGATTTTAGAGCGGGATACAAAGAGCCCGGCAACTCTCGAAACCGTGATGGACGCGACGCTTTGGCGGCCACGCCATCCCTGGTCAGCGCGGCGCCAGAACCATCATCATCTGGCGGCCTTCGAGCTTCGGCTCCGCCTCGACCTTGGCGATCGTCGCAACTTCCTCGCGCACCTTGTTCAGAAGCTGCATGCCAAGTTCCATATGCGCCATCTCGCGGCCGCGGAAGCGCAGCGTCAGCTTGACCTTGTCGCCTTCCTCGAAGAAGCGCCGCACGGCCTTCATCTTGGTCTCGTAGTCATGGCTGTCGATGTTCGGGCGCATCTTGATCTCCTTGATCTCGATGACCTTCTGGTTCTTGCGCGCTTCGGCCGCCTTCTTCTGATTGGCGTATTTCAGCTTGCCGAGATCGAGGATCTTGACGACGGGCGGCACCGCATTGGGCGAAATCTCGACGAGATCGAGCCCGGCCTCTTCGGCCAGCAGCAACGCGTCGTTGATGGAAACATCGCCTCGGTTCTGGCCGTCGGCGTCGATAAGCTGGACCCGGGGCACCCGGATGTCTCGGTTGGAGCGCGGCCCGTCCTTGGTGGGTGCCGCTGCTTTGAAAGGTCTGCGAATGGTCGTGGTCTCCTCGGCCGTTTCGTTCTGGGTTCTTTAGACAAAAGTAGGTGGACGCGCCTATGTGGGAAGCGCGGGGCGTGAGTCAATAGCATAGCCGCGCCGCAAAATCACCTGCTGCCTGGTAATTGTCTGCACCAAGCAAAGAAACCCCGCGAGCACTTTTCGTTGAACCACCGCCTGTGCCAAAAGACCGGCGGGAAGGACAAGCTCATGGCCGCCAGCGCTCCGGTTTTCATCGATGTGGACGGGTCGGGCATCGCCGTCAGGCAGATGCCGGGCGCGGCGCCCGGCGTGGTCTGGCTCGGCGGATACAAGTCCGACATGCAGGGCACGAAGGCGCAGACGCTTGCCGCCTGGGCTGCGAGCGAAGGCCACGCCTGTCTGCGCCACGACTATTCCGGCCATGGCGAGTCGGGCGGCGAATTCGCCAACGGCACGATCTCGAAGTGGTTGGCCGAGAGCCTCGCCGTCTTTCGCCGGTTCAGCAAGGGCAAGCAGGTATTGGTCGGCTCCTCGATGGGGGCGTGGATCGCCTTGCGCATGGCGCAGGAACTGCGCAAGGCGGGCGACACGAGGGTTGCCGGCCTGGTGCTGCTCGCCCCGGCGCCTGATTTCACCGTCGAGCTGATCGAGCCGGTGCTGACCGACGCGCAGCGGCAGGATCTGAGGGAAAAAGGCTTCTTCGCCGAGCCGTCCGACTATTCGGACGAGCCTTATATCTACACGCGCGCGCTGATCGAGGACGGCCGCGCCAATCGGGTGATGACCGGGCCGATCGACACCCATTGCCCGGTGCACATCCTGCAGGGCCTGGCCGATCCGGACGTGCCGTCCGGCCATGCCTTGAAGCTCGCATCCATGCTGCCCGCCGACGATGTGACGCTGTCGCTGATCCCGGACGGCGATCATCGCCTGTCCCGTCCCGAGGATCTCGACATGCTCAAGCGGGCCGTCGGCGACATGGTCAAGCGGGCGGCCGGATAATGCGCATCTCCATCCCGATATCCGCCTTCGTCGCGGCGATCGTCGGCTTCGGCGGCACGCTGGCCCTGGTCATTGCCGCCGCCAAGGCGGTCGGCGCCACGCAGATCGAGACCGCGAGCGGCGTGACGGCGATCTGCCTGGCCATGGTCGTTGAGTGTCTGTGGTTGTCCTGGCGCACCAAGATGCCGGTCATCACCGCCTGGTCGACGCCCGGCTTGGCGCTGATCGCGGCCTCCAGCGGATTTACGATGCCGCAGGCCGTCGGCGCCTTCATGGTCACCGGCGTCCTTCTGGTCGCCACCGGCCTGTTCAAGCCGTTGACCAGGCTGATCGCGAAAATCCCGGCCTCGGTCGCGTCCGGCATGCTGGCCGGCATCCTGGTCAGCTTCGCCGTCAATGCGGTGAAGGCCATTCCGGCCGACCCTTGGTTGATCCTGCCGCTGATCGCCGCCTTCTTCGTCATCCGCTTGTTCAATCCGGCTTTATCGGTGCTGGTGGTGCTGATCGGCGGCGGCCTCGCCGCTTTCCTCACCGGCCGCGTCGGCAGCCTGCCGGCGCCGGAACTGTCGACATTGACATTGATTGCGCCGCAATTCACCGCATCGGCGATCATCGGCCTTGCCCTGCCGCTCTATCTGGTCACCATGGCCTCGCAGAACCTTTCCGGTCTCGCGGTGCTGCGCGCAGCGGGCTACCATCCGGAGCCCGGTCCGCTGATCGGCGTCACCGGTCTGTTTTCGCTGCTCTCGGCGCCGTTTGGCGCCGCGACCACCAATCTCGCGGCGATCTCGGCCGCTATCTGCACCGGTCCCGATGTCCATCCCGACCCGGCCGAACGTTGGAAGACCGGCCCGTTCTACGCGCTCGCTTATCTCATCTTCGCGATCTTCGGCGCCTCGCTGGTGGCGATCTTCGCCGTCCTGCCGCAAAGCCTGATCGTGCTGGTCGCAGGGCTCGCCTTGACAGCGCCCTTGGCCAACGCGCTGTCGATCGCGCTGAAGGACGAGGCCGAACGCATGCCGGCCACCGTCACCTTCGCCGCGACGGCTTCGGGGCTCACGCTCTTCGGCGTCGGCGCGGCATTTTGGGGGCTGGTCGCCGGAATGGCGGTGCTTTTCCTCGAGAAGCTCAAAAAGCGATAATCATTTCAGGTGCTTCGCCGGTTTTGGCGGGGTTTGTCTTGAATCGCCTATTTCGCCTTCCCATTTCGATTCCACGCAGCCGGTTTGGCTGTCTCCAATGGAAGGATTGGGAGAAAATGAACACAAGTGCATTGATCCGTCCGGCCTGGACGCCGGCCACCATCGCGCTGATGGTCATCGGCTTCATGGTGTTCTGGCCGCTCGGCTTCGCCATGCTCGCCTACATCATCTGGGGCGATCGGTTGGAAGGCTTCAAGCGCGACGTCAACCGCGCCACGGACGGCATCTTCGCCGGTTGCCGTCGTCGCTCCGAGAAGGCGGCCCGCTGGGGCCACGGCTCGGCCCGCACCGGCAACGTCGCCTTCGACGATTGGCGCGAGAAGGAGCTCGAGCGCCTCGCCGAGGAGCGCCGCAAGCTCGACGAGATGCTCTCCGAGTTCGACGAGTACGCCCGCGAACTGCGCCGCGCCAAGGACCAGGAAGAGTTCGACCGCTTCATGGCCAACCGCAACAAGTCGACCGCGCCGAGCTCGACCGGCTCGAGCGACAAGGCGGGTCCGGAGGGCGGCAAAGGCACCAACCTGCTCGACGACTGAGATCCGGCGACACGTCTCGGTATGATAAGCGGCGTCGCGTTTAGCGGCGCCGTTTCTTTTTTGTTCTCTATGTAGCTTCCCTCCACTGGCCGTTTTTTTCGAATCGCGTATCGTCCAGCCATGACCCTCGGCTTCCTTCGCAACCTGACCAAGCCAAAGCCCACGCCTGTCGTCGAGCGCGAGCATTGCGTCGCCGGCCGCACGCTGCCGCTCAAGATCGTTGAGAGCGCCAGGGCCCGGCGGCTTACGTTGCGCATCGATTCCGGCGGCCAAGGCCTGCGCGTCACCGTGCCGCCCGGCCTGCGCCGCGGCGAGGTGGAGAAATTCCTCGACCGCCACCAGGACTGGCTGGAGCAGCGGCTGGCCAAGGTGCCGACGAGGCCGCAGGTGCGCCCGGGCATCCGGATCCCGATCCGCGGCGTGCCGCACCGCATCGTGCATGAGCCTTCGAAGCGCGGCACCGTCACCGTCGCGCGCGACGATCGCGGCCCGCTCCTGATCATCCATGGCGAGCGCATCCATTTGCCGCGCCGCATCGCCGACTATCTCAAGCGTGAGGCCAAGAAGGAGATCGAGAGGCTGGTGGTCAAGCACACCGAGGCGATCGGCAAGCGCGCCAAGGCGATAAGGTATAAGGATACCTCCAGCCGCTGGGGATCATGCACCTCGGAGGGCAATCTCTCCTTCTCGTGGCGCATCATGATGGCGCCGCCGGCGGTGATAAACTACCTGGTGGCGCATGAGGTGGCGCATCTCAAGGAGATGAACCACGGCCCGAAATTCTGGAAGCTGTGCGAAAAACTCTGCCCGGATACCGACCGCTGCAAGGACTGGCTGAAGCGCAACGGCGGGGCCCTGCAGGCAATTGTGTTTGAGTAACTCCAGCGGATGACAATGCAGAGAACGCCGTCACTGCTAGTGCAAACGCTGGAGATTAGCCGAGCCATCTCAGCTTCGTCATCCTAGGGCGAAGCAAGGAGCGAAGCGACGCGCGCAGACCCTAGGATCCATGCCGTGACGTGCGAACGCCGTAGCGGTTCAGAAATTGCTTTGCCTTTGGCGGGAGGCGTCCCGGAAAGGCGTTTTATTCTCTATCGCTGCACTCTTGGGCCGATGTAACGGCATGGATCCTAGGGTCTGCGCGCCGCTTCGCGTCGCTCCGCCCTAGGATGACGAAGGAGAGGTGGCGCCCTACTAGCGCCCCTCAATCATCGTTCGCCGCGTTAAGCTCTTCCGGCCGCAGTCCTTCCTCGGAGTGCGGCCACGGCAAAAAATCCCGGTCGAACGTATCGCTGCCGAAATATTCCAGCGCGCGGTGCGCCTCGGCGCCGTTGAAGGCGGCCTTGTCCATGAGATGCGCGATCACCTCGCGCGCCTGCGCGATCTTCTGCTTCAGTTCGGCGACGGTCCGGTCGGCCATGATTATTCTGCTCCCGCCTGTGGTTCCTATATGAAGGTAGTGTTTTCCGCCGGACCGGCAACAGCATGCTTTTTCTCGACTCTTTTCCCGTTTCGTGCCAAGCCCGCGCCATGACGCTCGACATAAAGATCTGCGGATTGAAGACCGACGCTGCGATGGCCGCCGCGCTTGCCGGCGGCGCCAGCCATGTCGGCTTTATTTTCTTCGCCAAGAGCCCGCGTTATGTCGAGCCCGCCGAGGCCGGCCGTCTGCGTCAGGCGGCGCGCGGCAAGGCCCTGGCGGCAGCCGTCAGCGTCGACGCCGATGATGGCTTTCTCGACGAGATCGTCGCGAAAATGCAGCCCGACATGCTGCAATTGCATGGTTCGGAAACGCCCGAGCGCGTGGCCGAGATCAAGGGGCGTTACGGCCTGCCGGTGATGAAGGCGCTGCCCATCAGCGAGGCGGCGGATCTCGACCGCATAAAACCCTTCATCGGCATCGCCGATCGCTTCCTTCTGGATTCCAAGCCGCCGAAGGGGTCGCAACTGCCGGGCGGCAACGGCGTCGCCTTCGACTGGCGCATCCTTGCCGGCCTTGACGCCGGGCTCGAATACATGCTTTCCGGTGGGCTCAACGCCGCCAATATCGGCGATGCCCTGAGACAGGCCGACCCGCCCGGAATAGACGTTTCGTCCGGTGTGGAAAGCGCTCCGGGCGTCAAGGATCCGGCGCTGATCGAGCAGTTTTTCCGGGCCGTCAGGGCCGCGCGCGACGACCGCGCCGCCTGAATACAATTCACATCAGGAGATCGGCGATGAACAAGCCGGCAATGCCCAATTCTTTCCGCACCGGGCCCGACGAGCAGGGCATGTTCGGCATTTTCGGCGGCCGCTTCGTCGCCGAGACGCTGATGCCGCTGATCCTCGATCTGGAAGAGCAGTGGAACAAGGCCAAGACCGATCCCGAGTTCAAGGCCGAGCTGCAGAACCTGTCGACCCATTATGCCGGGCGGCCGTCGAAGCTGTATTTCGCCGAGGGCCTCACGAAACATCTCGGCGGCGCAAAGGTCTATTTCAAGCGCGAGGACCTGAACCACACCGGCTCGCACAAGATCAACAACTGCCTCGGCCAGATCCTGCTCGCCAAGCGCATGGGCAAGAAGCGCATCATCGCCGAGACCGGCGCCGGCCAGCATGGCGTCGCCTCGGCCACCGTCGCGGCGCGCTTCGGCTATCCTTGCGTCGTCTATATGGGCGCCACCGACGTCGCCCGCCAGAGCCCGAATGTCTTCCGCATGAAGCTGCTCGGCGCCGAGGTGCGGCCGGTTACCGCCGGCCACGGCACGCTCAAGGACGCCATGAACGAGGCCCTGCGCGACTGGGTCACCAATGTCGAGGACACCTACTACCTGATCGGTACCGCCGCCGGCCCGCACCCCTATCCGGAGCTGGTGCGCGACTTCCAGTCGGTGATCGGCACGGAAGCCCGCGCCCAGATGCTGGAGCAGGAGGGCCGGCTGCCGGACGTCATCATTGCCGCCGTCGGCGGCGGCTCCAACGCCATCGGCCTGTTCCATCCCTTCCTCGACGACAAGGACGTCCGCATCATCGGCATCGAAGCCGGCGGCCGCGGCCTTGACGGCATCGAGCATTGCGCCTCGATGAGTGCCGGCAAGCCCGGCGTGCTGCACGGCAACCGCACCTATCTGTTGCAGAACTCGGACGGCCAGATCCTCGATGGTCATTCGATCTCGGCCGGCCTCGATTATCCCGGCGTCGGTCCCGAGCACTCCTGGCTGCGCGATTCCGGCCGCGTCCAATACGAACCAATCCTCGACGACGAGGCGCTGGAAGCCTTCCAGCTCACCACCCGGGTCGAAGGTATCATCCCGGCGCTGGAATCGGCGCATGCCATCGCCCATGCGATGAAGATCGTGCCGAAGATGGACAAGGATCAGCTCGTCATCGTCAATCTGTCCGGCCGCGGCGACAAGGACGTGCACACGGTGGCCAACATGCTGGGCATGGAGATCTGACAATGACCACCCGCATCGACCGCCGTATGGTGAAGCTCAAGGCCGAAGGCCGCCCGGCTTTGGTCACCTATTTCATGGGCGGCGACCCCGATTACGACACCTCGCTGTCGATCATGAAGGCGCTGCCGATCGCCGGCGCCGACATTATCGAGATGGGAATGCCCTTCTCCGACCCGATGGCCGATGGCCCGGCGATCCAGGCCGCCGGCCTGCGTGCGCTGAAGGGCGGCCAGACACTGGTCAAGACGCTGAAGCTGGCGGCCGACTTCCGCGCCGGCGACGACGAGACGCCGATCGTGCTGATGGGCTACTACAATCCGATCTTCATCTATGGCGTCGACCGCTTCCTCACCGACGCCAAGGCGAGCGGCATCGACGGACTGATCGTCGTCGACCTGCCGCCGGAGATGGACGAGGAGCTGTGCATTCCGGCGCTGAAGGCCGGCGTCAACTTCATCCGCCTGGCGACGCCGACCACCGACGACAAGCGCCTGCCCAAGGTTTTGGAAAACACCTCCGGCTTCGTCTACTACGTCTCGATGACCGGCATTACCGGCTCGGCGTTGGCCGACACGGGCAAGGTGGCCGCGGCTGTCAACCGCATCAAGGGCCACACCGACCTGCCGGTCTGCGTCGGCTTCGGCGTCAAGACCGCCGAGCAGGCGCGTGTGATCGGCGCTAATGCCGACGGCGTCGTCGTCGGCACCGCGATTGTCAATGCGGTCGCCAATGTGCTCGGCCCCAAGGGCGAGAAAACAGCCGATCCGGCCGAAGCCGTCGCCACTTTGGTCAGCGGTCTTGCCCAGGGCGTCCGCTCGGCCCGCCTTGCTGCGGCCGAATAGCCCGACTATTTGTTCTTGAGCAATTCCGGCCGGAAAACCCCACAGACTTTCCCTGGAATTGCTTGAAGTCCTTTCCAGGACAGGAGCCGAAGCCATGAACTGGATCACCAATTACGTCCGCCCGAAGATCAATTCGATGCTCGGCCGGCGCACCGACATGCCGGAAAACCTCTGGATCAAGGATCCCGAGACCGGCGAGATGGTCTTCCATAAGGATCTCGAATCCAACCAGTTCGTCATCCCGGCTTCCGGCCACCACATGAAGATCTCGGCCAAGGAGCGGCTGAAACATTTCTTCGATGACGGCAAATACGAGGTGCTGGAAAACCCCAAGGTCGTCCAGGACCCGCTGAAGTTCCGCGACGAGAAGCGCTACACCGACCGCCTGAAGGAGGCCAAGGCCAAGACCAACCTCGAGGATGCGATCCTCAACGGCGCCGGCACCATCGACGGGCTGCCGGTCATTGTCACCGTGCAGGACTTCGCCTTCATGGGCGGCTCGCTCGGCATGGCCGCCGGCGAAGCCATCGTGCATGCTTTCGAGGTCGCGCTGCAGCGCAAGCGGCCGCTGATCCTGTTCGCCGCTTCCGGCGGCGCCCGCATGCAGGAAGGCATCCTGTCGCTGATGCAATTGCCGCGCACCACGATCGGCGTCGACCGGCTGAAGGAAGCCGGCCTGCCCTATATCGTGGTGCTGACCAACCCGACCACCGGCGGCGTCACCGCCTCCTACGCCATGCTGGGCGACGTCCACATCGCCGAGCCCGGGGCGCTGATCGGCTTTGCCGGCCCACGCGTCATCGAGCAGACCATCCGCGAAAAACTGCCCGATGGTTTCCAGCGCGCGGAGTATCTGATGGAACACGGCATGGTCGACATGGTCGTGTCGCGCCTCGAGATGCGCCGGACCATTTCCCGTCTCTTGAAGATGCTGCTCAAGATGCCGGAGGCCGAGAAGCCGCTGGAGCCGGAGATCCTGCCGCCGGCGGTGGTCAATGCCGAGGCGCGCGCGCAAGCCTGACGCGATGTCGGCCTGAAGCGATATATCGGCTTGACGCGACATCGCTCGCCGCGAACCGCGAGTTGCGCCGCCTGTTGCGTGCTGTAGCCTCTGATTTGCGCACGGCTCGTTCGAACCGATTCCCGGTTTCGGGAACCGCCCGCCAAAGCAATTCCAGGAAAAGTGTGGAACGGTTTTCCGTTTGGAATTGCGCCAACAAAAAAGAGAGAGCGGTTCTGCATTCCATGAGATGATGAACCGCTCTAGGATTCCATCATGACAACGCTTTCCGCCGAACGCGAAATCGAACATCTGATGACGCTGCATCCGAAAGGCTTCGACCTTTCGCTGGACCGCGTCACGGGGCTTCTCGAGCGCCTCGGCAATCCGCAGGATCGGCTGCCGCCGGTTATCCACATTGCCGGCACCAACGGCAAGGGCTCCTGCGCCGCCTTCGCGCGCGCGCTGCTGGAGGCCGCCGGCCACCTTGTCCACGTCCACACCTCGCCGCATCTGGTGAACTGGCATGAGCGCTACCGGCTGGCGGCCGAAGGCGGCGGCAAGCTCGTCGAGGACGATATTTTCGCCGAGGCCATCTCGCGTGTCGCCGAGGCCAATGGCGGCCAGAAGATCACCGTCTTCGAGATCCTCACCGCCGTCACCTTCATCCTGTTCTCGGAGCACCCGGCGGAGGCGGCGATTATCGAGGTCGGCCTCGGCGGCCGCTTCGACGCCACCAATGTGATCAAGCAGCCGGCGGTTTCGGTGATCATGCCGATATCGATGGACCATGAAGCCTATCTCGGCGACCGGGTCGAGCTGATCGCCGCCGAGAAGGCCGGCATCATGAAGCGCGGCTGCCCGGTGGTGATCGGCGCCCAGGAAAGCGACACCGCGCTTCAGGTGCTGATCGAGTCGGCCGAGCGGCTGGATTGCCCGACCGTGGTCTATGGCCAGGATTTCCTCGCCTTCGAGGAAAACGGCCGCATGGTCTATCAGGACGGGGACGGGCTGATGGACCTGCCTTCGCCGCGCCTGCCGGGGCGCCATCAATACGCCAATGCCGCGGCGGCGATCGCCGCCGTCAAGGCGGCTGGTTTCGAGATCGGCCACCGCGCCGCCGAGCGGGCGATGACCCATGTCGCCTGGCCGGCACGCATGCAGAAGCTGACCCAAGGCAAGCTGGTCGACCTGGCGCCGAAGGGCGCCGAGATCTGGCTGGACGGCGGCCACAACCCCGGCGCCGGCATTGTCATCGCCGAGGCGCTGGCCGAGCAGGAGGAAAAGAACCCGCGGCCGCTGGTCCTGATCTCCGGGATGATCAACACCAAGGACCAGACTGGCTATTTCAGCGCCTTCAAGGGGCTTGCCCGCCACGTCTATACCGTGCCGGTAACCAGCAGCGACGCCGGCGTTCCCAACGACGAGCTGGCCTTGCGTGCCGAAGAGGCCGGCCTGTCGGCCGAGCCGGTCAGCTCCGTCGCCAACGCGCTGATGCTGTTGCGCGACTCTTGGGATGGCCCGGCGCCGCGCATCCTGATCGGCGGCTCCCTCTATTTCGCCGGCGCCGTGCTGGCCGAAAACGGCACGCCGCCGACCTGAGGCGAAATCGGGACAGCGTTGCGGATTCGGCGGGGGCCGAAAGGAACCGGCATGATCAAGGTGAAGCAGCTCGCTCATGTCTGCATCTTCGCGCATGACCTGGAGGCGACGCGCCGCTTCTACCGCGATGTGCTCGGCATGGACACGCGGTTCAATTTCCTGCGCGACGGCAGGATTTTCGGTTTCTATCTCGACTGCGGCGGCCGCAGCCATGTCGAGGTGTTCGAGAAAAGTGAAGCCAGCTACAGCGAGGCAAACCAGATCAACCACTTCTGCCTCGAGGTGGAAGACATCGATGCGGCGATCCTTCATATCCGGTCGAAAGGCGTCGCGGTCACGCCAAAGAAGCTCGCCTGCGACGACACATACCAGGCCTGGATCGCCGACCCCAACGGCGTGAAGATCGAGCTGTTCGAATACACCGCCAAAAGCGCGCAATTCACCGGCGGCGACCGTGTCGCCGACTGGTAAATTGGAGCGACACGTCGCCCACATGAGCAGTTGAAGTTAGACGGCAAGGTGCATCGCGGCAGGCAGTGCCAGCGAGAGCCCTGACAGGAAAAGCAGAACAAAGACGATCTTTCGCATTGTCCCTTGCGACAATGACGGTGGCCAGCGGCGTGCCGCATAGGTCATCAGCATTACGGCCGGTATGGCGACGACGAGCGCGACAGGCGACATGGTCGGCAGGTTGCCGCTTGCCGTCACCAGGATAAGCCGCACCACCTGCGCGGCGCCGAAAGCGGTGACCAGCGTTTCGCGGATTCGTACATGCGGCATTGGCTGGCGAAAGAGATGATAGACGAGCGGCGGGCCGCCGGTCGCAAACAGCCCACTCATCAGGCCCGAAACGACACCGAAGCCGACGAAACTCGCGTCCGACGATCGTTTTGCCAAGCCGGCAGGCCTGATGGCCAGTTGCAGGCTGGACATCATGATGACCAGACCGAGTCCGATTTTCAGCAGGTCGGCCCGCGTGTCCGCCAGCCATTCCAACAGGGCATACCCCAAGAGCAGCGAAGGCAGGCTTGCGACCAGGATAAGCCGCAGCTCCCGGCGCGCAATCTCGCGCCAGCCGCCCTGGATCAGCATCTGCGTGGCATTGACCAGGGTCAGCATGCCGACCATCGCAGCTGCGTCGGGCAGGGGCAGCAAGCCGACAAGGGCAATCGCGCCCATCATCACCAGGCCGAAGGCGAAGCCCGTCAGGGTCTGGACATAAGCGGCCACCGCCGCAAAACCGGCAAAGGCGAGGACAGGCGTTAGACCCACGACATCCCGCACGAGGCCGGAAAGGAAACGTGCAAGCCGGCAATCACGGCCGGCCTACTTCAGCTCGATTTCGATGAAGGCGTATTCGCCGTCATTGGCATTGATGACGTCGTGCTCGACGCCCTCCCGGCGGAAATAGGGCGCGCCTTGCTTCATCTCGGCGAAGGATTCGCCGTCCTTGGTCACCAGCTTCACCTTGCCGTCCATCAGCGGCACGACGACATAGTCGTGGCCATGGCGGTGCCAGCCGGTATTGGCGCCCGGCGCGAAGCGGTATTCGGTGACGATGACGCGCTCATTGTCGACGTGAACTGTGGCCTTGGCGGTTCCGGTCATGGAGCTCTCCCTTTCCTGCGAACAGAGGACACGGAGTGCCCGCAGGCGAGAGCCAGAGCGCGACGAGCCATGACGCCAAAGAAAAGCCCGGCGCGATGGCCGGGCTTGGATCTTGAAGACTTCAGATTGGCTCAGGCGAGACTGCCGTTGATCCAGTGCGACAGCGCGGTCTTCGGCGCGGCGCCCACTTTCATGTCGGCGACTTCGCCGCCCTTGAAGATCATCAGCGTCGGGATCGAGCGCACGCCGTATTGCGCGGCAAGCTCCGGGTTCTCGTCGATGTTGAGCTTTGCGACCTTGATCTTCGCGCCAAGCTCGTTGGCGATGTCTTCCAGCGCCGGAGCGATCATCTTGCACGGGCCGCACCATTCCGCCCAGAAATCCACCACGACCGGCTCCTTGGCGTTGAGCACATCGGCCTGGAAATTGCCCTTGTCGACCTTGACGGTGGCCATGCTGAAATCCTTTCGAAAACTCGGGTTGCACCAAATGTGGTGGTTGTGGCGGCGATGTTCAAGCAGTTCTTGTGTCACGCTGCCGTGAGTCGGGCAAGGGCGTCATCCATGGCGTGGGCGGGCAGCTCGATCAGGCGCGGCGCCTCGGTGAAGAGCAACGCCGCCGTCACCTCGCGCCCCGGATAGAGCGGCAGAAGCAGCGCGCGGTAGAGCGCAAGCTGCAGCACATAGGCAGACGGCACCTCCGCCAGGTTCCCAGGCGCCGGTCGGTTGGTCTTGTAGTCGATGATCGACACCTTTTCGGGCGTGACCGCCAGCCGGTCGATCTTGCCGGAGATCGAGCGCAGCCTGCCCTTCACCTCGAGGCTGCCCATGACGGCGACCTCCGCTCGGGAGGATGGCGAGAAAAGCGCGCCGAAGCGGCCGTCGGACAGGATGGCGAGCACCGCGTCCAGCGCCTTGTCGCGCTCGCCGTCCGGCCAGCCGGCGCCGGCGCGCGCCAGATAACGCTCGGCGGCGCCCCGCCTTTCCTCCTCCGCGATGCCGGGCAGCATCTGCAGCAATTTGTGCAGGGCAAGGCCGCGCATGATCGCAAAGCCGGGTTCGGCGGCGGCGTCGAGCACCGGCGAGCGAGTGTCGGGGACGGCTTCTTTCGCCTCGTCGATCAGCGCCGAGGCGCCGGAAGGCGAAAGCGGCCGCGGCAGCTCCTCATAACGCGGCAGCGGCCGGAACAGGTCTTCAGGCAGCGGAGCGATATGCTCGAACGGCCCTGCCTCGTCGATGCCGGTCAATGCCACCGGCGGCAGCCCGGTCATATGAAAGCGATGTACCGCCACCTCGGCCGTCGCCGGATGCCGGCGCTCGGAGCTCTCGGGCGCGCCGAGCAACGCGCGGCTGACGATCGAATGCCACGTGCCGGGGCTCGGCTGCCGCTTGCCGTGATAGCCGCAGACGACCAGCCGGTCCTCGGCACGCGTCATGCCGACATAGAGCAGCCGCCGGTACTCGTCGTCCGCCAGTTCGCGCGCTCGCACCGATGCCGCCTTCGACACGCCGTTGGAGACGTCGCTGGCCGAGCGCCACAGATAGCCCTTGCCTTTCCATTGCGTCCCCGAGCTCTCGAACGGCATCAGCCGCGGCAGATGTTGGTCGCTGAACGGCGCCGAGCCGCCATCGACCAGGAAGACCACCGGCGCTTCGAGACCCTTGGCGGCATGCACGGTCATGACGCGGACCTCGTCACGCGTCTGGTCCATCTCGCGCTTGATCTCGGGGCCGGCATTTTCGAGCGTCGAGAGGAAGGATTCCAGCCCCGGCAGGCCGGTCCGTTCCTCGGCCAGGCAAAAGCTCAGGAATTCGTCGAGGATGTCGCCGGCTTCGGGTCCTAGCCGCGCCGTCATCTTGCGGCGCAGTCCGTCGCGCGCCAGTGCCGCGGCGTAGAATTCGAACACCGGCTTGAAGGCCACTTCGGTTGCCCAGCCGTCGAGCCGGCTAACGACAGCGGCGAGGGAAACATCCTCGGCCGCATGTTGCCTGAGCGAGGCGACCAGCGGCTGGCCCTTCGGCCTTTGGCCGGCAAGCGTCAGCAACGTCTCCTCGGAGACCTCGAAGATCGGGCTGCGCAGCACCGCGGCCAAGGATAGGTCGTCCTCCGGCTGGATCAGGAAATGCCCAAGCGCGATCAGGTCCTGCACCGCGATATGGCCTGGTAGGCTGAGGCGATCGGCGCCGGCGACCGGGATCTGCCGGTTCTTGAGGCTACGCGACAGCGCATGGACGAAACGATCGCGCTTGCGCACCAGGACCAGGATGTCGCCGGCGGTCAGCTTCCTGCCCTTGCCTTCGATGACCTCGCCGCTGCGCAGCCAGGTCTGGATGGTCGTTGCCACGTGCTCGGCGACGCGCACCGCGGGCGCGCTGGCATGGTTGACCGGCAAGGTCCAGTCGTCGGGCTCCTCGACCATTTCGGCGCCGACCGAGGGCCACACCTCGACATAGCCCGGCGCGTCATTGCGGATCGCCTTATGACTCAGAGGGTCTGGATCGTGGCTGATGCCGCGCCTGACGCCCGGTTCGGCGAAGACGCGGTCAACCGCAGCCAGCACGTCGTCGCTCGACCGGAACGACCAGGTGAGCTTGAGATTGGCGAAGTCGGCCTCCGCGTCGCGCACGCGACCGGCAAACAATAGCCGGCTTTCGGCAAAGGAATCCGGCGCCGCGCCCTGGAAGGAGTAGATCGACTGCTTCTCGTCGCCGACGGCAAAGACAGTTCGGCGCACCGCTTCGCGCTGGCCAAGCCCGGCAAAGAACTCTTCCGTCAGCTTCTTCACCACTTCCCACTGGTCCGGGCTGGTGTCCTGCGCCTCGTCGAGCAGGATGTGGTCGATGCCCTGGTCGAGCTTGAACTGCACCCATGGTCCGGCATCCGGTCGCGACAAGAGACTGACCGTGCGGGTGATGAGATCGTTGAAGTCGAGGAAACCCCGCCCGCGCTTCAACTGCTCGTAGCGCGCGATCAGCCAGCCGGCGACGGTCAGTGCTGCCGCTGTCCCTTCCAGCATGCGGAACAGCGCCAGCCGGTCGGTTACGTCGAGGATTGCCTTCGCCACCACGAAATAGCGGTCCGGCAGGTCGGGCAGGCGGTCGATCAGCGCCTTCCTGAAGATTTTGGGCGGATCGTAGGGGTCGCCGTCCGCACGCAGGAATGCCTTGGCGAGCAGGCGCAGCCGCCGGATCGGATCGGCCTCGGCAAAGGCGCTCTGCGCATAGGGCAGCACATTGTTCAACACTTGCTTGGCGTCGGCTGCCTCGGCGGCACGGGCAAATTCAGCGAGCTGGCCAGGCGAAAAGCCAGGCAGCGGCCACAGCGAAGCAGCGATGTCCTCGGCCGTCTGTCCAGGCCTGAAGCCGAATTCGGCGAACAGCGGCCGGAAGTCCCGATCCTCGTCGAACTTGGCGATGAAACCGCGCAGTTCATCGCGCTTGCCGACGATCTCGGCAAGCAGCGTATCGAGCCCGAACTCGCCGCCGCGTTCCAGCACGGTGGCAAAGGCTTCCGCCAGCCCTTCGACGCCGGCGCCTGCGCCGGAGATCATGTCGCGGCGGGCATCGGCGAACAGCGAGGCCTCCATCTGCGGATCGAGCATCTCGAAATGCGCCGGGATATTGGCTTCGAGCGGGAACTGGTGCAGCACGGATTCGCAGAAAGCGTGGATGGTCTGGATCTTCAGCCCGCCCGGCGTCTCGAGCGCCTCGGCGAACAGCCGGCGCGCGCGCCGCATCATGTCGCGGTCGGCGCCGCGGCCGTCCAGCGCCGCGATCCTGATCGCCAGTTCCGCATCGGGCAGCGCTGTCCATTCCGACAGGGTCGAGAACACGCGGTTCGACATGTTGGCGGCGGCAGCCCGCGTGTAGGTGAGGCACAGGATCTTCGACGGGTCGGTGCCGTTGAGCAGGAGCCTGATGACGCGCTGCGCCAAGACATGCGTCTTGCCCGAACCGGCATTGGCCGACACCCAGGCGGAGTAGGCGGGATCAGAGGCGCGCGCCTGGCTGGCGGCGGTATCGGAGGGGATCGGATATTTCATCCCTCCGCCTCGTCCTCGCTGGCGCCGCCGGCCGACCATTCGAGCACCCGCGCCAGATGATCGTAGTCGCCGTCGGCCTCGCCCTCGCGGAAGGGCAGCGCGCGCGACAGATAGCCGGTGGTCGGGTCGGCATAATGGAAGAGCAGCCGTTCCAGCCGCGCCCAGGCCTCCTCGGAAAGGTCGTTGGCGGTGCGGAACTTGCGATTGTAGTCGAGGATCGATTCCTCGAATACCTCGCCATTCGGCTTCAGCCGCACGAAGGCGAGCTGCGAGGGTTCGCGGATGCCGAGTTCCTTGAAGGCGCCGCGCCTGAGCAACGCGCCCTCCAGCGCGAGCTGCGGCGACAGCAGCGTGTGCGCCTGCGCTTTCGAGGGCGAGGACCCTGTCTTGTAGTCGAGAATGTCGGCCATGCCGCCGGCAAGCAGGTCGATGCGATCGGCATAGCCGGAGAGCGTCACCCCGGTGCGGCCGACCACCGTCTTCTCGGCGCGCTCCTCGGCATAGCGCCTTGCGACCGCATCGGCGCGGCCATGCTCCCATTCGATGATGTTTTCGGCGAGCTTTTCGAAACGCGGCCACCAGATAGCCTCGATATCCGGCGGAAGCTTTGCGTCGGCAAAGCAGGTACGGCCCGCTTCAATGAGGCTGGCCAGCGCGCTCGACGCCATTGGATCCTCGACCCGCCGCGAGAACAGATGCAGGATCTCGTGGAACAAAGTGCCGCGTTCGGCCGCGCCCGGATCGCGGATCAACGGCTCCAGCGGCACCAGGCCGAGGATGCGCCGCGCATAGACCGCGTAGGGGTCGCGGCGCAGCGTCTCGATCTCGGTGACCGAGAAATGCTGCGGGCGCAGGCTGATCGGCGGCTTCGGCTGCGGGCGGGAGGCAAAATCCTTCTTCTCGCCGGCATCGAGCGCGCGCGCCCAGGCAAGCAGTGCGTCGCCGCGGCCGCGAAGTGCCGCCGCCGGCTCCTTGCCGAGGAAGGTCAGGATGCGCTGCAGCCAGCGCGACGGCACCGCCGGCGCGTCGCCGGAGCGGGCCGAGCGCGTCAGCACCACTTCGCCGGAGCCCATCGCCATCTGGAAGTCATGCGCGGCAAGGCCGATGCGCCGCTCCGGCGGCTCGAGGTCGATGCCGGTCTTCATCAGCCGCGACATGAAGCGGTCGCTCTCGGGCTTGCGCGGCCAAACCCCTTCATTGAGCCCGCCGATGACCAGCATGTCGACATGCTGCAGCCGAGCCTCCAGCGCGCCCCAGATGGCGATGTTGCGATCGCTGCCTTGCGCCGGCTTGACCGTCTCCGGCGCGATCAGCGCCTCCATCACGTCGGGCCACTCCAAAGCGGCGAAGGTGAAGGGCGACGACGCCGCCACCAGCCCGCGCAGCAGGTCGGCGAGTTTCTCGCCCGCATCGCCGGCATAGAGCTCCGCCAGGTCGCCGTCGACGGCGCGACCGAGACTTTCCAGCGCGACCACGCTCGCGCGCGTCAGTGTCGCAATATCGGCGCCTTTCTCGTCGCGCATCGCGGTGAGCGGCAACAGCGATTTGGTAAGGCGGCTAAGCATATCTTGGGCCTGCTCGATGCCGCGCACGGTCAAGCGCGAGAACCAGAAAGGCTGCCTTGTGTCGCCGCTCAGTTCCGCCAGCCGTGTCTCGAACAGTGCGCCGAGCGACGCGACATCGGGCCGGCCCGTGCCGCCGCGCAGCGCCACCAGCTCGACGAGCTCGGCAGCCTTGCGCATGGCCTGGCGTTCGAGACCGAGCGCGAGCAGCGGATGCTTGAGCAAGGCAAGCAGGCCGACCGGATCGCCGGGCCGGAAGGCGGCGCTCAGCGCGAGCCTGAGCAGGCTGGCGGCCGGTGTATTGATTAAAGGCGCGCCGCCGGAATCGTCGGCGACGACGCCGAAACGCAAAAGCTCGGCCGAAACCCGCCGCGCCAGCGCGCGGTCACCGGTGACGAGCGCCGCGCGCTTGCCTGGGGCCTCCACGGCGCGCTTCAGCGCGATGGCGATTGCCGCCGCCTCGTCGCGTTCGTTCGCCGCTTCAACCAGCGTCACGCCGGCCAGCGCCTGTTCGATGTCGACTGCCGTGAAGCGCGGCCGCGTCTCGGTCCAGTATTCGGTGGTTTCGGCTGGCCGCAGCGCCTCGCCGACCAGGGCCGCGCGCAACGCGAGCGGCGATGGCGCCGCAACAAGGTCCTCGACGTCGCGGCGCGGAATGCCGATGCCGCCGATCAGCTTGGCGAGGCCGTATTGCGGGTGGCCGAGCGTTGCCGGGCGCGCGCCAGGCGCCGTGATCGCCGCGAAGGATGCGTCGTCGAGCTCGCGGTCGAGCCCGGGCAGCACGACGGCGCCGTTGGGCAGGCCGGCGATCACGCCAAGCAGTTCCGCCGTGGCGGGGATGGAGCCGGTCGAACCGGCGGCAATCACCGGCCCGGCCGGCGGATTGCGCTTCAGCCGCGCTGCTTCGAGCCGGATCAGCGCGCTGCGATGCGCGGCCGGATTGGAGCGGTCGCGCTCCTTGAGCAGTTCGGGCCAGTTGTCAGTGACGATGCCGAGGAAATCCAGCGTCACCTGCCACCAGCCGGCGAGGTTGCCGGTAACCAGCGCCGCGAGCTTTGCCCAATCCGCGCCTTCGGTCTCGATCTCGTCCATCAGCCTGGCAAGGTCGCGCGCCAGCCAGATGGCGTCGGCGGCCGAGGTCGGCACGACGAATTCCTCGTTGAACCGAGCCCTGACATGCGCCGGCAGGCTTTCCTTCCAGGCGCGCACCAGCGGTGCCAGCAAAAGCAATCGCTCCTGCGCCGCGATCGGCGGCGCCAGATCTATCGCCGGCGCGGCTTCGGCGTCGAAGGCCGCCTCGTCCTCGTCGAACTCGCCGAGCGGCCGCACCGTCGGCAGGATGGCGGAGTGTTTCCCTAAAACATCGACGAAGGCGCCGCGCAGCGCCCGCGCCGCGCGGCGCGTCGGCACATAGATGGTGGCGTCGGCGAGCGCCAGCGGGTCGCCGTCGAAGCGGAAGCCGGGGATCAGGCGTCCGTCGAGCAACGCCCCCGCCAGCGTCGGCAGGAACGGCGCTCCGGGCGGAATGGAAAAGACGCGGCGCGTGCCGCTCATACCGCCTTCGCTAGGGCGCCGGCCACGGCTGCCTCGGCCGCCGAAATGGCGTCCGGAGTGCCGACGGTGATCCAGCGTCCGTTCATCTTCATGCCGAACAGGCGCCCTGCGGCGATCGCCTTGTCGAAATAGACATTGAGCGAATGCGAGCCCATGGGCGCGTCCTTGAAGATGCGCGGATGGATGATGGCGGCGCCGGCATAGATCAGGCCCGCCGGATCGCCCTTTGAGCGCCGTAGAGCTCCATCAGGGGCAACAAGGAAATCGGTGCCGACGCAGTGCCCGGTCGCTGAGTTGAGATCGGTAAGCATCAGCAGAATATCCATTCTCGCGGCGTCCCATGCAAGGGCAAGACGCTCTAGGCTGGGCTGGCCGCTGTCGATCCAGAAGGTGTCGGCATTGATGATGTAGAAGGGCTCGCCACCCAGAAGCGGCAGCGCCTTGACGATGCCGCCAGCCGATTCCAGCAGCGCCTCGCGCTCGTCGGAGATGACGATCTTCGGTGCGCGCCTATGGGCAACATGCGCGACGATCTGCTCGGGCAGATAGTGCACGTTGACGACGGCCTTGGCGACGCCGGCGGCTTCCAGGCTGTCCAGCCCCCAATCGAGCAAGGTCTTGCCGGCGACCTTCACCAGCGGCTTGGGCATCGTGTCGGTGATCGGCCGCATGCGCTTGCCGAGCCCGGCCGCCAGCACCATCGCAGTCGTCGGCTTCATGGGACCCGTTCCTCGAGCAGGCCGTGGGCCATGTAGAAATCCTTCAGGCCGCCCAGCGCCGGATGCGCCAGCGCCCGCCTCAGATAATCGCGGATGCGCGGCAGGTGTTTCAGATAGTAAGGCTTGCCGTCGCGTTTTTCGAGCCGCACGAAGATGCCGAGGATCTTCGAATTGCGCTGCGCGGCCATGATCGCATAGGCCTCGGCGAAGCCGGCCTCGTCGAAAGCGCCGGCGGCGCGCCGCGCCGCGACATAAGCCGCGACGGTGCGCCGCTCGATCTCGGGCGAGACGGTGACGCGCGCATCCATGGCCAGAGAAGCGACGTCATAGGCGGCAGGCCCGATCAGCGCGTCCTGCACATCGACGATGCCCAGCCGGTCGAGGCCGGCGCGCTCGGTCCGCCAGATGATGTTGGGCGAATGGAAGTCGCGCAGCATCAGCGTGTATTCGCTGCCTGCCAGGCGATCGAGGAGCGCGTTCCATACCTCGTGGTAGCCTGCCCGCAACGCGTCGTTTGCCGGTTCGCCGGTGATCCATGGCACATACCAGTCGACTAGAAGGTCGGCTTCGATCAGCATGGCTTCCCGGTCGAAAGGCGGCACGTCGTGAAATACGCCGGGCGCCGCTTCCAAGCGCGTAGGCCAGGCCTTGCCATGCATCATGGCCAGCAATTCGGCCGCCGCCTCGTAGCGTTTGGCGATGGGCTGGCCGTCGCGACCGAGGAAACCTTCCGAGCCGAGATGCTCGATGAGCAGAAAGCCCTGGTCGAGATCCTGGGCATGGATCGCCGGCACGCTGACGCCGGCCCCAAGCAGCGCCCGGTCGATGGCGACGAAGGCGGCGACGGATTGCGCCGTGTGGGCGATCACCGCATAGGGCTTGCCGTCGCGAACCGGCGGCCCGAGCACGAGGCGCGGCGAGTTCATCAGCACGCGCGGCGCCTTGCCGGGCAGCGAGACGATTTCGTAGGAGCGGGCGGAAGCATCGCCGACGAAGTAGCGGCGGCTGGCTTCGCCCCATCCGGCGGAGGCCAGAAAATCGCGCATCGCGAGCGATCGCGCCACGCGCTCGAAAGCCGGTCCCTGCCCGGAAAGCCGCGCCACGCGGCCTTCGCCCTGCTCGGCAAGATCGACCCACAGCGCCGTTTCCGGCAAGCGGTCAGCGGCCCGTTCCGGCCATTCGATGAGCGCCGCGCCTTGGCTTAGCGCGTCATCGAGGCCGAGCTCGTCGAGCTCGTCCGGAGCGGACAGCCGATAGAGGTCGAAATGATGCACCGGAACGCGCGTCTCGTAGCTCTGCACCAGGGTGAAGGTCGGGCTCGGCACTTCGAGATTGGCGTCGTCGGCGAGCGCCCGGATCAGCGCGCGGGCCAACGTCGACTTGCCGGCGCCGAGATCGCCTTTCAGCGCGATCGCGTCGCCCGCGCGCAACGCCATGGCGAGGTCCTCGCCAAGCCTTGCCGTGGCCGCCTCGTCGGCGAGAAAACGTTCCAACACTGGTTCAGCCATATAGTCCGCGCTACTCGGCCGCGTCGCGGATGCCCGCCGGAGTATCGGGGATTCCGGAAGGCTTGTCCGGGAAGGTGCAGATCACCGTGGTGCCCCTGTCCTGGCCGGTCTCGATGCGCACGGTTCCGCCATGCAGTTCGACGAAGCTCTTGACGATCGAAAGCCCAAGCCCGGCGCCGCGCCGCCGCCCGCCGTTGGCGCGCGGCTCGAAGCGGCGGAAGACCGATTCCAGCACATCCGGCGGCATGCCAGGGCCATCATCATGCACGGAGAACTCGACGCCGTCGGCCAGCCGGCGGCAGGTAAGCCGGATCGTGCTTGCCTCCGGCGCATAATTCGCCGCGTTGCTGAGCAGGTTGTAGAGGATCTGGCGGATGCGGGTCTCGTCGCCATGGAAGCTCGCCGGCGCCTCCGCCGCATCGATCTCGAGCTTGATTTGATGCTCGTCCAGCCGATCGGCGACCAGCTCGGCGGCCGCGGCGATCGTCCGGTCGATGTTCATCTCGGAGATGTCGAGCTGCATGATGCCGGCATCGACGGTGGCCAGGTCGAGGATATCGTTGACGATGGTGAGCAGCACCGAGGACGACGAGCCGACATGCTCGACATATTCGCGCTGCTTCGGCGTCAGCGGCCCGGTCGCGGGCAGCGACAGAAGCTCGGTGAAGCCGATAATGTTGGTCAGCGGCGAGCGCAGCTCATAGGAAACGTGCTGCACGAATTCGTTCTTCAGCTGGTCGGATTTCTCCAGCGCCTCGTTCCTGTCCTTCAGCGCCCGCTCGACATTGACGGTGTCGGTGACGTCGACGAAGGTGATCATCACCTGGCCGTTGGGCAGGTGGATCACCGCGTAGCTCAGCACCGTCCCGTCGACGAGCTCGATCTGGCCGCGGCGGTCGCGGCGCTCGTCGTCGAAGCCGGTGACTGCGGCGACGAAGCCGCCCCACGGGCTGTTCGCCGCACGCTGGTCGCACAGGTCGCGGATCGCCGAAACATGGACGTTCGGCTTGACCGCTTCCACGGTCAGCCCCCACAGCGCGACGAAGGCCGGATTGGACAGGCGCAGCCGCCCGTCCGGACCGAATACGACCACGCCTTCGGCGAGATTGTCCAGCGTCTCGCCCTGCACCCGCACGGCGGTCTGGTAGCGGCTTTCGAGGTCCATCTTTTCGGTCAGGTTCTCGAACACCCAGGTGACGCCGCCCTTCGGCTGCGGGTTCGCCACGACGCGGATCGTCTTGCCGTCCGGCAGGTGCCACCAGTGTTCCTGCGATTCGACGGCGCGATAGGCGCTGAGCAGGTTTTCCTTCCAGCGCCGCCATTCCGGCTGCTCGGCGATCCTGCCTTCGCTGCGCAGCCTGTCGAGCAGCAGCGTGTTGGAGGGAGCGCTGAGCAGGAAGCCCGAGTCGAGACCCCACAGCTTCTGGAAGGCCTGGTTGAAGAAGCGCAGCTTTTCCTCGGTGTCGAAGATCGCCACGGCGGTGTTCAACTGGTCGAGCGTATCGGCATGGCTGCGCACGGTCCGCTCGTATTCGGCGCGGATCGTCTCGGCCGCGCTGGTGTCGCAGGCGAGCCCCGCCGAACCGTCGGCGCCGGCGAAGTCGGTGACCGCGAACATGCGGCGATCGCCTTCGATCACGGTGGATAGCGTCTGTTCGAAGACCGGGTGCGACTTATGCTGCTCGGCGATTTGATCGCGCGCCTGGCCGCCAAGGAATTCCGTCGCGTCGCGCACGGCCGCGGCGGCGCTTCCTGCTTCCACGGCCTCCGCATAGGCGCGGTTGACCCATTGCAATCGCCCGTCCGCGCCGCGCAGCCACGCCGGCATCTTCAACGCGTCGAGCAGGCCGATCAAGGTGTCGTAGTCGGCGCTGAGCCGCTGGTTCTCGATCTTCAGCCTGGCCTGGTTGCGCAACGTCTCCGACAGCGAGACGAAACGCACCAGCACATGCGCCGCGCTCTTGCGCCCATGCACCTCCAGCGGCACGCCAGCCTGCGTTTCGATGACCAGATCGAAGGTCTTCGCCTGTTCGCGCAACGCGGCAACCGCGTGCTCCAACGCCGCCGCCGAGCGCGGCATCAGCCAACGGCCGAAAGCGAGGAAGGCGGACCTGTCGTCAGGCGCGCCGCTTTCCAGCGGCAGGCTGCCGATGAGTTCGGGTTTCTTGTTGTCCGTTGTCCATACGATCAGGCGCTGGTCGCGCAGATTGAGCAGCGCCTCGGAACGCTGCAGCGCAGCGTTGACGTCCGCGATGCGGGCCCTGAGCTGCAGGTTCTGCGAGGCGGTGCGTGCGCGCTCGCGGATAAGGAATATGGCCGAAACCAGCGCCGCGCCCATCACGCCCACGAACATGGCGAGCTGCATGACCTCGAGCGTGCTGACCGGCGCCGCGGCCTTTGCCGGAATGCCCGTCTCGGCGTGGGCCGCAAAGGCGAGGAGCGGGCCGGCAAGCGTCGAGGTCGCAAGCAGCAAGGCCAGCCGCGAGCCGGCACGAAAACCGCCGCGGCTCACGCCGGGGCCGGCATCATTCGAATCCTCATGGCCGCCGGAAACGGCCTTTCCCGCGCGTGGCGGGTAATCCCCCGGCATGTCTTGGTCCTCTTCGCCGCTTGAATGCAAGACCGCCCTGATGCGTCCCCGGCCCAACATGTCCCCGGACCGCGAATCACAACAATAACGCTTGCTGGAATCGGCGTGAAGAATCATTGGCGCAAAAAATAAAGCCGGATGGAAAGTCAACCACCCGGCTTCAATATATGGTAGATAATTTCGCTTTGGTTAATAGCGGTAGTGTTCAGGCTTGTACGGACCCTGCGGCGTCACGCCGATATAGGCGGCCTGTTCGCCGGACAGCTCCGTCAGCTTGGCGCCGAGCTTGTCGAGATGCAGCCGCGCGACCTTCTCGTCGAGGTGCTTGGGCAGCACATAGACCTGGTTCTCGTACTGGCCGTGCTTGCTGAAAAGCTCGATCTGCGCCAGCACCTGGTTCGTGAACGAGGCCGACATGACAAAGCTCGGATGACCGGTGGCGTTGCCGAGGTTGAGCAGGCGGCCCTCGGACAGAAGGATCATACGCTTGCCGTCCGGGAAGGTGATCAAATCCACCTGCGGCTTGATGTTGGTCCATTTCAGGTTGCGCAGCGCCGCCACCTGGATCTCGTTGTCGAAGTGGCCAATATTGCCGACGATCACCATGTCCTTCATCGACCGCATATGGTCGAGCGTGACGACGTCCTTGTTGCCGGTGGTGGTGATGACGATGTCGGCGGTGGGCGCGGCGTCTTCCAGCGTCACCACCTCATAGCCGTCCATCGCCGCCTGCAGCGCGCAGATCGGGTCGACCTCGGTGACTTTCACACGCGCGCCGGCGCCGCGCAGCGAGGCCGACGAGCCCTTGCCGACATCGCCATAGCCGCAGACCACCGCGACCTTGCCGGCCATCATGGTATCGGTGCCGCGGCGGATGCCGTCGACCAGCGATTCCTTGCAGCCGTATTTGTTGTCGAATTTCGACTTGGTGACGGAATCGTTGACGTTGATCGCCGGGAAGGGCAGCAGGCCCTTCTTCTGCAGCTGGTAGAGGCGGTTGACACCGGTGGTGGTCTCCTCGGTGACGCCGCGGATCGCTTCCCGCTGCTTGGTGAAGAAGCCTGGCGAAGCCTTCAGGCGCTTCTTGATCTGGGCGAACAGGATCTCTTCCTCCTCGCTGCCGGGATTGGACAGCACGTCCTCGCCGGCCTCGGCGCGCGCGCCGAGCAGGATGTACATGGTGGCGTCGCCGCCATCGTCCAGGATCATGTTGGAGGTACCGCCATCGGTCCACTGGAAGATCCGGTCGGTGTAGTCCCAATAGTCTTCCAGCGACTCGCCCTTGATGGCGAAGACCGGAATGCCGGCCTCGGCTATGGCCGCGGCCGCGTGGTCCTGGGTCGAGAAGATGTTGCAGGAGGCCCAGCGGATGTCGGCGCCCAGCGCCTTCAGCGTCTCGATCAGCACCGCCGTCTGGATGGTCATGTGCAGCGAGCCGGTGATGCGCGCGCCTTTCAGCGGCTTCTTGGCGCCGAACTCCTCGCGACAGGCCATCAGGCCCGGCATTTCGGTTTCGGCGATCTCGATCTCCTTGCGGCCCCAGCCGGCAAGCGAGATATCGGCTACCACATAGTCCTTGCTACCCGTCATGGCAGTGCTCCGGTGTGATTTTTCTTAAGGCGCGCCGACGCCGGAAGGCGCATGGGAGGGCGCGGTTGCCGGCTTGACTACCAGATCGGTCGCCGCACGACAATGGGACATAAAGAAATCTTTATGCGCGCATGTCTTCGGAAAAGCGAGATGTTCCGTGAAATCGGCGCAAACGCCGGGGATTGGTTGAAGCCGCCGCAACGACGCGATGGGCGTTTCGGCCAATCTCCAAGGCATGCCGCCTGCCAACGCAAACAGAGCCGACCGGAAAAAACCCTGTGCTGAGGAACTAGATTTCCTCGCCGAAACGCGAGGCGATCAGCTGCTCCAACGCGTCCATGGCCGGCACGGCTTCCGGGCCGCTGGCGATGACGCGGATCGAATAGCCTGGGCTCGCCGCCAGCATCATCAGGCCCATGATCGAGGTGCCGCCGACCTTCACGCCGTCCTTCTCGACATGGATGATGGCGTCGAAGCCGCTGGCGACCTGGACGAACTTGGCCGAAGCGCGCGCGTGCAGGCCGCGCTGATTGATGATCGGGAACTCCCGCACCACCTCATCCGTCCGCGGCGCCGATGCGTTCATTTGCTGCTCAGGAGCTGGCTGGCGACGTTGATGTATTTACGGCCGGCCGCCTGCGCTTCGTCGAGCGCGGCGGCCATGTTGTCGCCCTTGCGGATCGAGGAGAGCTTGATCAGCATCGGCAGGTTCATGCCGGCGATGACCTCCGTGCGGCCGGATTCCATCACCGAGATGGCGAGGTTGGAAGGCGTGCCGCCGAACATGTCGGTGAGCACGATGACGCCTGCGCCGGTGTCGACGCGCGCGACTGCGTCGACGATGTCGGCCCGGCGCTGCTCCATGTCGTCGTCGGCGCCGATCGCCACGGTTTCGAAATTGTCTTGCGGCCCGACGACATGCTCTACGGCATGTCGGAACTCGGTAGCGAGTTGACCGTGCGTCACGAGCACGAGTCCGATCATTCTCTGGTGGCTCCCGTCATCGCCGCTTCACAGGCGTATCTTATGTTCGCCAGCCATTCCAGGCGGCGGGAGCGCTATCTTGTCGACGCACGGCCGGTTGACAAGCCCAAAATTGCGGCGGCCCGGGCCATTTTGACGCATCGCAGCAAAAAATCCGGGCCGGATCATGAAAAAGGCTGGATCGACAGCCGCGCCATCAGCATGGGCAACGCGGCGGTAACATTTTGCCGGGCGATGTCGACGCGGGGCAGCCGGCATCCGCCGATCGTCTCCGTGGTCTCGTCCTGCAGACGCGCCATGTCCGCCGGTTCGACAAGCCGCACCACAAGATCGATCACGGCGGCCGGTTCGAAAGCCAGCGGCCGCGGCCCGATGCCGTGCACCTCAGCGAGGCCGGCGATGCTCGCCGGCGCGCGGCAAACCAGCCGGCCGCCATGCGCGGCCGCAAGCAACTGGTCGTCGCCGACCAGCCGGGCAAAAAGGCCCTGCGCGCGGCAATGATCGACAAGCGCCAGCGCCAGCGTCGTCTTGCCGGCGCCGGACGGCCCGGTGATCAGCACGCCGCGCTCGCCGACCAGTATGGCCGTCCCATGAATGTTGCGGGGCTTTGCGGCGGCGCCTGGCATGTCGGTTCGGCGATCAGCCTTCCGCCGGCAGCGTCACCACGAAACGCGCGCCCTTGATCTCGCCGGGCTTGGTGCCGGGGATGTTCTCGGCCGTCAGCGTGCCGCCATGTGCCTCGACGATCTGGCGGCTGATCGACAGCCCGAGGCCGGAGTTCTGGCCGAACGCCTCGCCGGCCGGCCGGTCGGTATAGAAGCGCTCGAAGATGCGGTCGATCTTCTCGGCCCGGATACCCGGGCCGTTGTCGTCGACGGTGATGATGTTGAACTTGCCCGCGCGCGCCAGCGAGATCGCGATGTGGCCATGCTCGTCGGGCACGAAGGAACGCGCGTTCTCGATCAGATTGGTGATGACCTGGCCGATCCTGAGGTCATGGCCGACGACGAAATAGCCTTTGGCGCCGGCCGGCAGCTTGGCGACCTTGAGGTCGATCTCGACGGCCTTCTTGTTGCGCGTCGTCTCGCGCGAGACGGCGATGAGGTCGGTGATGAACTTCTTCAGGTCGACGGTCGCCGCATCGTCGCGCGCCAGCTCGGCATCGAGGCGGGACGCATCCGAGATATCGGTGATCAAGCGGTCGAGCCGCCTCACATCGTGCTGGATGATCTCCATCAGGCGCGCGCGAGAAGCATCGTTTTTCGCCAAAGGTAGCGTTTCCACGGCGCTGCGCAGCGACGTCAGCGGGTTCTTCAACTCATGCGACACGTCGGCGGCGAAACTTTCGATCGCCTCGATTCTCGCATACAGCGCATTCGTCATATCGCGCACGGCAATGGACAAATTGCCGATCTCGTCCTGACGATCGGAAAAGTCGGGGATTTCCTCGCGGCTCTTGACGCCGCGCCGCACCCTGACGGCGGCGGCTGAAAGCCGGCGCAGCGGATTGGCGATGGTGGAGGCGAGCAGCATCGACAGGATCGCGGTGACGAGCGCCGCCACCCCGAACACGCGCAGGATCGCCTTGCGCTCGGCCGCGACGATCTTGTCGATGTCGCCGCCTTCGGTGGACAGCATCAAGACGCCGAGCACGGCGCGGAAGCGCTGGATCGGCACCGCGACGGAGACGATCTGTTCGCCCTGCTCGCTCACCCGCACGATTGTCGAAGGGCTGCCGGTCAGCGCCTTGACCACTTCGGGAAAGGCCGCGCCGTTGCCGCCGGGCTGCTCGTGGTAGACCGGCAGGTCCTTGTTGCGGAAGAAGTCGAAGATGAACTTCTCCACTCGCTCCACGACGCCCGGCTGCTCCTCGTCGACGGGCGGCAGGTCGTAGCGCAGGATCTGGCCGCGTGAATAAAGATGCCGCGAATCGAGCAGCAGGTTGGCGTCGCGGTCATAGATGCGGGCGCGGGTGCGCGTCGGCGAGATCAAGCGTCGTAGCACCGGCGCGACACGCTCGGGATTGATCGGGAAATCGAGGTTGTCGAGCTGGTCCGACCCCGGCCCCAGGCTTTCGCCCGCCTGCAGCTCCAGCAGCTTTTCTGGATCGATGCTGATCGAATCGGTTTCGACGGTCGCCGAAGCCGCGATGGCGCCGGCGATGATCTCGCCCTGCGTCATCAGGCTTTCGACGCGCGCATCGATCAGCCCGTCGCGAAAGGTGTTCAGGTAAAGGATGCCGGTGACCAGCACTGCGAGGCCGGCCAGGTTGAGGAACAGGATGCGCCGCGTCAGGCTGGAGAAGATGTGATGGCCGAGAAACCGGCGCATCGGCACCGTGATTTTCGAAACGAAGGCGGGCACGATCCGCGGCGGACGCCTTGCCGCGCCCGCCCGTCTGCCTCGCTCCACTTCCACTGCCATCGAATAGCAGGCCCTGTTTAGTTAGTGAGTAGTGAGTAGGCAGTAGGGAAGTGGTTGGCTGACTTCGGCTATGGGTGGCCGCCCGCATCATTCAAAACTGACTACTGACTATTCCCTACTGCCTATCTCAAGCTTCGCGGAACCGGTACCCGACTCCGTAAAGGGTTTCGATCATCTCAAAGTCGTCGTCGACGGCCTTGAACTTCTTGCGCAGCCGCTTGATGTGGCTGTCGATGGTGCGGTCGTCGACATAGACCTGTTCATCATAGGCTGAATCCATCAGCGCATCACGGCTTTTTACCACACCGGGGCGCTGCGCCAGCGAATGCAGGATGAGGAATTCGGTCACCGTCAGCGTCACCGGCTCGCCCTTCCAGGTGCAGGTGTGCCGCTCCTGGTCCATCACCAGCTGGCCGCGTTCGAGCGAGCGGGCCTGCTGGCTGGGCGCCTTGGCCGCCGCCTCGCGGGCGCTGGTGCGGCGCAGCACTGCGCGCACGCGCTCGACAAGCAGGCGCTGCGAGAACGGTTTGCGGATGAAGTCGTCGGCGCCCATCTTGAGACCGAACAACTCGTCGATCTCGTCGTCCTTCGACGTCAGGAAGATGACCGGGAGATCCGACTTCTGGCGCATGCGGCGCAACAGCTCCATGCCGTCCATGCGCGGCATCTTGATGTCGAGGATGGCGAGGTTCGGCGGCCGTGCCGCCAGGCCTTCCAGCGCCGACGCGCCATCGGTGTAGGTTTCGACCCGATAGCCCTCGGATTCGAGCGCGATCGACACCGAGGTCAGAATGTTGCGGTCGTCGTCGACAAGCGCGATTGTTGCCATTTCAAGCGGCTCCCTCATGAGCTGTCCCTTCTGTCGTCGAGAAGGGGCTTTTGCAGGACAAATTGGGTACAAAATGTGGCACGGGCCTTGTCCGAAGTCACGGGCGGCCTGCCGTCACACGCCATCGCACCTATAGTGGGATTGGACGAGCCGAGCCTGCCAATCCTTTGGGCAACCTCTACGGTTTTTTGCACATATAAACGATTTAAACAACTTTCAAATTTTTTAAATCGATTAATGATTTGATATCATTCGGCTTTTCTGGTTCTGAACCTGACGGCCCCAGCGCGGGCTCCGGGAAGTAACCCGTCAGATGCGGCCAAATCCAGAGAGGAAATTTGATGTCGGAAGCCGGCAAACGCAACCCCGACTGCGCCATCGACGCGATCGGCCTGAAGACAATGGGCATGGTACGCTATAATTTTGGCGCGGCCGAACTCTACGAGGAAGCGATCCGGCGCGGCGAGGCGAGGTTGACCGCGCAAGGCGCGCTGGTCGCCGAGACCGGCCAGCACACCGGGCGTTCGCCGAAGGATAAATTCGTCGTGCGCGACGAGGCGACCGGCGGCCAGGTCTGGTGGGACAACAACAAGGCGATCTCGCCGGGTGAGTTCGAAGCGCTGCTGGCGGATTTCAAGGCACATGCAGCCGGCAAGGACCTCTACGTGCAGGACCTCGTCGGCGGCGCCGACGCCAATCTGAAGCTGCCGACCCGGGTCATCACCGAATTCGCCTGGCATTCGCTGTTCATCCGCAATCTTTTGATCCGTCCCGAAGCCGCGGAAATCGAGCGTTTCGTGCCGCAGCTTACGATCATCGACCTGCCCTCCTTCCGCGCCGATCCGGCGCGTCACGGCACCCGCACCGAAACGGTGATCGCGGTCGACCTCACCCGCAAGATCGTTCTGATCGGCGGCACCTCCTATGCCGGCGAGATGAAGAAGTCGGTTTTCACCATGCTGAACTATCTGCTGCCGGCAAGGGGCGTGATGCCGATGCACTGTTCCGCCAATGAAGGTGCGGACGGCGACGCAGCCGTCTTCTTCGGCCTGTCCGGCACCGGCAAGACGACGCTGTCGGCCGACCCGTCGCGCACGCTGATCGGCGACGACGAGCATGGCTGGGGCCCGCAGGGCATCTTCAATTTCGAAGGCGGCTGCTACGCCAAGACGATCAGGCTGTCGGCGGAGGCCGAACCGGAGATCTTCGCCACCACGCAGCGCTTCGGCACGGTGCTGGAGAACGTGGTGCTCGACGCCGGCCGCGTTCCGGATTTCAACGATGGCAGCCTGACCGAGAACACGCGCTGCGCCTATCCGCTGGATTTCATCCCCAACGCCTCGAAGACCGGCCGTGCCGGGCATCCGAAGAACATCATCGTGCTGACCGCAGACGCCTTCGGCGTCATGCCGCCGATCGCCAGGCTGACGCCGGCGCAGGCGATGTACCATTTCCTGTCGGGCTATACCGCCAAGGTTGCCGGCACGGAAAAGGGCGTCACCGAGCCGGAGGCGACGTTCTCGACCTGCTTCGGCGCCCCGTTCATGCCGCGCCATCCATCCGAATACGGCAATCTGCTGCGCGAGCTGATCGCCGGCCATTGCGTCGACTGCTGGCTGGTCAACACCGGCTGGACCGGCGGCGCCTACGGCACCGGCCGCCGCATGCCGATCAAGGTAACGCGCGCCTTGCTGGGCGCCGCGCTCGACGGTTCGCTGAAGTCGGCCGAGTTCCGGACCGACGCCAATTTCGGCTTCGAGGTGCCGGTGGCGGTCCCGGGTGTCGACGGCGCCATTCTCGACCCCCGCTCGACCTGGACGGACAAGGCCGGTTACGACCGCCAGGCCGCGAAGCTGGTCAACATGTTCGCCGTCAATTTCGAGAAGTTCGAACGCCATGTCGACGCGACCATCCTCGGCGCGGCGCCGCGGATGCAGGAAGCGGCTGAATAGCAGTCACTGCTAACTTCTTCCTCCAGGGCCTGGCTCGCGCCGGGCCTTTTCTTTTTGCCGCCGTCGCGTCATGAGTGCGTGCATGGCAAGCGACGACGATATCATCATCTCCGGCGAAGCGGTCATCCGTCCTGGCGACCTGCATGAGGACTTCATCCGCTCGTCCGGTCCGGGCGGCCAGAACGTCAACAAGGTGGCCACCGCCGTACAGCTGCGCTTCGACGCGGCGAACGCGTCCGGCCTGTCCGAGCGCGTGCGCGAGCGCGCCATCAAGCTGGCCGGCCAGCGCGCCACCAAGGACGGCGTCATCGTCATCGAGGCAGGCCGCTTTCGCACCCAGGAGCAGAACCGCGCCGACGCGCGGGCGCGGCTGACTGCATTGATCGCCAAGGCGGCCGAGCCGCCGCCTCCGCCGCGCAAGAAGACCAGGCCGTCCAAAGGCGCCGTGGAGCGCCGCCTGAAGAGCAAGGCAGGCCGGTCGACGGTGAAGAAGCTGCGCGGTCGGGTGGAAAGCGACTGATCCGGCCAAAGCCGCTGGTTTCGGGTCGCCGCCTTCTTTGAAGGATGGCATGGCTTGGAGCATGATGCCGAACAGTGTGAAGCGGTTTTCGGGACATCATGCCCTATCTCTCTGATTTAGAGACGGATTCAGATTTCATGTCGAACAGACCCGAAACCATCCGGCGCTAGGGAGCAACGGATCGATCCATGCTCGTTCTGCCCAAAGGCGTCCGCCATATGCCGGGCTACCTCCCGCGCCCGGCCCAGGAAGCGCTGGTCGAGGAGATCAGGCGCGTCGTGCAGGCCGCACCCCTCTACGTGCCGGCCATGCCGCGCACCGGCAAGGAGATGAGCGTGCGCATGACCAATTGCGGCGCGCTTGGCTGGGTGACCGACAAGGAGCGCGGCTATCGCTATCAGCCGACGCATCCGGTGACCGGCGAGCCCTGGCCGCCGATCCCGGAAGCCCTGTTGGAATTATGGCGCGAGGTCTCGGCCTATCAGCATCCGCCCGAGGCATGCCTGGTCAACTTCTATTCGGCGGATGCCAAAATGGGCCTGCATCAGGACCGCGACGAACAGGATTTCGCCGCGCCCGTGGTGTCGGTCTCACTGGGCGACGACTGCCTGTTCCGGGTCGGCCAGGACAGGCGCGATGGCGGCACCAAGTCGTTCAGGCTGAAGAGCGGCGACGTCGTCGTGCTTGGCGGCGAAGGCCGCCTCGCCTTCCACGGTGTCGACCGCATCTATCCGGCGACATCGGCGCTGCTGAAGAACGGCGGCCGCATCAATCTGACGCTGCGGCGGGTGACGGTGCCTGGCTGAGCATATTGGGGCAAGACGATCTTAAGGACACCTGGGCTACAATCGCGGTCGCTATCACTGAGATCGCCATGCAACCTGATTGGATTAGGACCAGAAGCCTTTTGGACGTGGCCATTGTCACGGTCGTGTCGATCATCGCCGCATGGATGACTTGGTTCTATCTGAGCTTTCTGTGGACCTTGGACAGCCGAGGCTTTTCCGCGCTGTCGCACAGGCTCCCCTACTGGGATTTCACCAACCTCTGGGCAGGTTCGCGCATGGCCATCGAGGGCCACGTTGCCGTTCTCTTCGACGTGGAGGCCTACCGCGCGGCGCTGCGCGCGATGTTCTCACCCGACCTTCCAAATCAGGAATGGAGCTATCCGCCGAACATCCTCCTGCTCGGCGTTCCGCTTGCCACCTTGCCGATCCTCTCCGCCTATCTGATCTGGACGTTCGGGACCGTGCTGTGCCTGTGGCTGGCTGTCCGGCCGCTGAAGCTCGGAGCGGCCGTGGAACTGGCGATCGTCTTGAGCCCGGCGGTTATCTGGAACTCCTTGTTCGGCCAGAACGGCGCGCTGACCGCCGCGCTGTTGATCGGAGGCCTCGCCGTGGCGCCAAGGCGCCCGCTGCTGGCCGGAATCCTGTTCGGCCTGCTGACGATCAAACCGCATCTCGGCATTCTCGTGCCCTTCTGCCTGCTCGCCAGCGGCAACTGGCGCGCCGTTCTCGCGGCCATCGGCACCAGCGTCGTGATCGCCCTCGCCACCGGCCTGTTCTTTGGCTTCGATGTCTGGCGGCTGTTCCTGACCGAAACCCGCCCCTTGATGACGGCGATCATGGAGGCGCCTTATCCGCAGCCCTATCAGTACAACGCAATAACGGTGTTCTTCACGGCGAGAGCTTTCGGCGCCGGGGTGACCTCCGCCTATGGCGTGCAGGCGGTCGCGACCATCGCTTCCATCGCCGCGGCGATCTGGCTCTGGCGGCCGGGCCGCGTGGTCTCGCATCAGGAACGCGTGGTGCTTACCGCTGTCCTTGCGATCCTGGCCACGCCCTATGGCTACACCTACGACACGATCGGTGTGGCCGTAGCGGTGGCGATGCTCGCCGCGATGGTTTCCAGGCCGCCTCGGCTGATCCTGGCGATTTGCTGGCTCGCGCCTTTCGTCGTGAATTTTTTCACCTGGGGCGGATATTGCGTCGCTGTCCTGATCCCGCTGTTTCTTGCCGCGTGGATGCTGCATTCGATATGGACGAGAGGCCCGAAGGCTGAACTCTCGGGAGAACCGTCCCTAGCCTGAAACAATTCCAAGATACGTGCGCAGCGATAGGCTCGGCGGCTTTGCCGCAGCCTTCCGTTCGCCGCAGGAAGTATGAAGAATGACGGCCATGTCAATTTGAGGCGGTCGCGGGTCCTCGTGCCTGGCTAATTCCGGCGTTGCGCTGTAGCACCCGTACCTCGCCCCGCGCGCACCACGCCATCAGCGGCAGGAAAAGCGCGACGCCGATATGCTCACGCTCGCTGAGACATTGCCGGGAAACAGCACCGGCATCGCATAGGCGGCGGGGGCAAGCGCGAGAAGCGCCGGTCCTTCCCTGAAACGGGCGGCGCACCCCCGCGCCGGCCAGCATCAGTCCCGCCAGGGCAGCCAGAAAGGAGATATCCTTTAAGCGCCAATTGATTTCGATCAGCCAGTGCCGTCCTAATTGCGTTCGGCGATATCGCTGCGGATGAACAGGGTTACGGAGGCGTTCTGATAGAGCAGACGATAGTCCTGCAAAGCCTTTGCGATCAAAGGGCTGTCACGCAACGGCGCCGTTGCGTGCGGCTGCGTCAGACGGAGCTTTATCGGTACGTCCGGTCCTGCGGTTCCGTCATCGGCAACGATATCCGGCCGTTTCGTGGCCAACTCACTGGCGATCGCCTGCGTGTAATCCGCGCGCAAGGCTTCGAGCCTGAGGCGGGTCGCGATATCCGGCCCAGACTCGATCAGGACCTGGGCATCATTGACCATCCAGCCGGACGGGTGGCGCCCAACCATGCGAGCGCCGGTCATCCGGACGAGCGGATTGCCGATCTGCAGCGCCGAGCCGATCGATATAAAGGTCGGGTGATCGGCGATCCGGTTGATGGCGGCCGTCGCCGCGTCGAGATCGCCACGCGGTTCGACGAATGCCAGGCCTTGCCGTGGCGCGAGGGTCGCTACGAGCAAAAGCAGACCGAACCCGACACCCGCCCTTGCCAGCACAGGCAGGTCGCGCTGTGGCCGCAACCGGATAAACTGGAGCACAAAGGCCAACATGCCGAGCGTCAGGAACGGCATCGCCTGATAGGTCCAGCCTTTGCCCAAGACGACAAACCCAGGGATATAGCCAACACCTGCCAGCAGCAGAATCTTCGCATCGCGATCGAGCCAGTCAGGGTAGGCCATGGCCAACGTTGCCGCGGCCATGGCCACGAAAATCTTCACCGGCAAGAGCATCAACATGTCGACGGCCGGCAAGCGCATCGGCAAATAGACCTCGCGCAGCAAAGGCAGGACATCGGTGAAGAAGGGCTGCATGAAAACCACAAGCACGACCAGATAGGCGACGGTCAAAACAGCGCCGAACACATTCTCGGTCGTCAGCAGAGGCCGCGCCGAGCGTCGCTGCGCGGCAAGGACCAGCACCGGCGCAGCCAGCGCCAGCACGCTGAAGGGCGGTTTGATCATGACGAAAATCGCGGCGCCAATCCCGGCGGCAAGCCGCTCGGCCGTGCTGCCGGCGCGGAAATCCGCTGTCCGGTCGCGTGCCGCAAGCAGCGCCAGCCAAGGCAAAAGGCAGATGACTGCGATTTGTTCGCGCTGGCCGAAATCCGCCGGCGACAGCGCAAGCAGAAGAAACACCAGGACCGGAACTGCCCAGAGGAATCGCGTCAGCATTTGGTCGGCACGTACAAGGATTCGAGCTGAAAGCCAGACCGAACCGATTGCCAGCATTACCATGCCGAGCCCCACCCAGAGCTCCGCCGAAAGCCCGGTCAACCGCTCAAGAATCAGGAATGGCAGGTAGAGCCAGGTCGAAAAGGGCGGATTGGCCTCAGCGATGTCGACATAGAGGCGTTCGCCGCTCAGCACGCGGTCGCCGACGGTCAGCAGCCACGATACGTCGACATTGCCTGGCAAGAGGCGCGAGACGACGATCGCATAGAGGGCGATCAACAATGTTGCGGCAGCCGGCAGGCCAAGGCGAAATGCAGTTCCGGCCTGACGGGGCCGCAGATCGGCCTGCTCGCCTGAAGCAACCAATGGCGCATCCATGCCGGTAGCCTCAATAGCAGTACAGCGTTTGTGGCTTAGTTTCTAACGGACCGGCAGTTAAGCGCGCTTTAACCGGCAGCCACCGTTCAAAATTTCCTCGCGACCTCTCCCGAAAGGACGGCTGCGGATCACTCTGCCTGGGCAGTTCCTGCATTGCGCAGCAACACCTGCACTTCGTCATCCTCGGCAATCTGCTGATAGCGTCGCAGGAAGTTGGTGTAGTCTTGCCACTGGGCAAGCTCCGCATTCCAGTCCCTGTCCTTTTTCTCGACGATTATCATGGCAGGCTTCTGGGTCTCGAGTTCGGCGATCTTGCTCTCGATGTAGCGATCGGCGATCTGCCGGTAGTGGGACGCGGCCTCCTGGTCGCCGTCCCGGCTTGCGATGCCCGAAAGATAACGCGCTGATTCACCCAGCCAGTCGTTGCAATGGCGTGAAATCCATGTCCCGCCGAGCATGCGGGTAAGTGGATGGCCCCCCGAGATGTCGGCGCCGACTAGCGCGACGGTCGGCTGAGGAGCAGCGGCCTTAAGCTTGGCGACAAACTCTGCACTGAGCTTCTGTGTCTGCATGAACGGGATGGCGGCGGCCGCAATGATGACAGCCAGCAGCACCTTGCGCACCAGTTCCATTGCCGTGCCCGGCGACTTGTATGTCGCCGGGGCAGCTTGCGCCATCCTCAGCAGGAGGGCCGCCAGAATCAGACTGAAGGCCGGAAATGCGTGATAGGGCCAGCCTTTTGCCTGGTAGATCAGCGGCACGGTCGCAGCCAGCGAAGCAAGCGTGAACACGGTGACCAGTGGCGACAAAGGCAATCCCGGTCTAAGAAGATATAGCGCGGCAAGAGCGACCACATAGATCGGCACATAGATCTCCAGCAGCGCCTGCATCTTCTGCATCCGCATATAGGTGTCGGCCAGCATCGGATAGACGACGCTCAGGAATTCCGGATGGAAATACTGGACGGCAACGACATAGGCGACGCAAACCAGGCCGATCGCCCAGTTCTCGACGGCGAAAAGCATCCGGATCGACCGGCGGCTCCAGGCCGCGTAGAGCGCCGGAACGAGCACGACCAGTGCATAATAGGGCTTCACCAGAACCAGCACGCTGCCGCTAAGCCCGGCAAGAACCGCCGTCAGGATACTCGGCGCGCGTCCTTCGATAGGTGCCGCGCGCCACGCCGTCAGCACCAGCATCGGCAAAAACAACGCGATCCCCAGTTGCTCCCGTTCGGTGAAAGCATTGCCCGGGAAGATGACAAGCAGGGCCAGGAACAGCGGCAACATTGGAAACAGCGCGCGGTTCTCGGCAAGACCGGCCTGCTTGGCGATCAGCCCGGCAAACGCCAATCCTGCCAAGCAAATCGCATAGCTGTAGGCATGAACCGCCACCTCCGGCGACATGCCGACCTTGTGCGCCAGTGCCACGACCGGCATGAACATCCAAGGCGTGAAAGGCGGATTGACTTCGAAAATATCGACATAGAGCCGTGATCCGGCAAGCATCTTCTCGCACAGCGTGATCACCCAACTTGTGTCTGGTATGACGCCCCATCGCATCTGCCAGGGAATGGCGGCCGCCAGGACCAGCAGGCAAAGGATCACGGTCCATGCCCACATGCTGCGCGCTTCGCCGATAGGCGCGTCTGCTGTCGGTCTGTCGAGCACGGCGGTCATCGGCTCTCTCCTTCGGGGCAGAGGGGGCCGTTGGCGCCCATGGGAGCGCCGAAGACAAACTTGCGTAAGACTGCGAAGTTCAGAACCGGCACTAGAATGGAAGCCAGCGCCACCGGCGCCGACGACAGGTATCCGGCGAGATCGGTGAGAATTGCGGCCAGCCCAACGGAGAGGAGGAATCCGGCCCCGGTTGCACAGGCGAAGCGGAAGATTTCGACGCCAAGCGCACCGTCAGGCATGAACGTCACGCAGCGATGCCCGCAATAGGAAAACGCTGCTCCGGCGCTGGCGTCGAGCTTGTCGAGTTAGGCTCATCCCGCCGGACAAATAGCGGCAGCGCCGCCTCTGCATTGAAGCCCGAAATGACCAGTGAATAGACCGGGGCTCGCGTCCCGCGGCATTGCCCGCATTGATCACCGGTTGCCTCCCGACACCCGCTGGAGTTTGGCTGGCAACGCTAGTCGGGATTGCCTAAGGCGTCGTTAAGGGGTCACAATTTCCTTAACGCGACTTCCTCGATCAGGTGGTTGGTGCCCTTGCGCAGGATGAGGTCGGCCCGCGCCCTGGTCGGCAGGATGTTCTCGCGCAGGTTCTTCAGGTTGATGTTGGCCCACAGCCCCTCGGCGATGGCCCGCGCGGCATCCTCGGAGAGCTGCGAATAGCGGTGGAAGAAGGAATCCGGATTGCGGAAGGCGGTTTCGCGCAGCCGCATGAAACGCTGGATGTACCATTGATGGATCAGCTTCTCGTCGGCATCGATATAGATGGCGAAATCGAAGAAGTCGGACAGGAATGGCACGATCTTGCCATCCTTCGGCAGCTTGCCCGGCTGCAGCACGTTGATGCCTTCGAAGATCAGTATGTCCGGCCGGTCAATGGTGACGAACTCGCCGGGGATCACGTCGTAGGTCAGGTGCGAATAGACCGGCGCCCGGACGCTGCTTTGCGCCGACTTGATGCCGGACAGGAATCTCAGCAGCGCGCCGACGTCGTAGCTCTCGGGGAATCCCTTGCGCTCCATGAGGTTCTCGCGGCGCAGGATCTCGTTGGGCAACAGGAAGCCGTCGGTGGTGATGAGGTCGACTTTCGGGCTCGACGGCCAGCGCGCCAGAAGCTCCTTCAGCACGCGCGCCGTGGTCGACTTGCCGACCGCGACCGAGCCGGCAATGCCGATGATGAAGGGTGTCTTGACGACGTCCTGCGCGTTGAAAAAGGCCTGGCGCTGCCGGAACAGCAGCTGGCTTGCCTCGACATGGGCCGAAAGCAGCCGAGACAGCGAGAGGTAGATGCGCTTGACCTCTTCGAGATCGACCGGGTCGTTGAGCGAGCGCAGCCGGTCGATCTCGTCCCCGGTCAGCGTCAGCGGCGTGTCGGCGCGAAACTGCGACCATTGCTCGGCGGAGAAGAATCGATAGGGGGAGTACTTCTCGGTCGGAGCCAGCTGGTCCATCGGGTTTCCTGCCCTCCTAGAGCGTGCCGCCGAAAAGTGCGAAGCCGTTTTCGGGCGACATCGTGCTCTCTCTTTCGATCAGCCCTGGGGCCGGGACGCCTTTTCGGCGGTACCCGAGCGGCTGGTTCGGCCCTCAAGCTCCTTCAGCACCTCGTCAAGCGGAATGCCCGCGATGCCAAGGACGACCAGCCAATGATATATAAGATCGGCGCTTTCCGAAACGACGGCTTTCTTGTCCCCCTTGACGGCGGCAATCACCGTCTCGACGGCTTCCTCGCCGAGCTTCTGCGCCGCCTTATCGATGCCTTTGGCGAACAGCTTCGCCGTCCATGAGTCGGCGTCGCCGGAATGGGCGCGCTGATGGATGATCGTTTCCAGCTCGGCGAGCGAAAATTGAGCCATAGCAGCGGTTTAAGTCCGATGGGCGGCCGAGTCCAGCCGCATCGGCAGGCCGGCCCTGGCCATATGCGTCTTGGCTTCGGCAATGGTGTAGGTGCCGAAATGGAAGATCGAGGCGGCAAGCACCGCAGCCGCATGGCCGTCGCGGATGCCCTCGACCAGGTGATCGAGCGTTCCGACGCCGCCAGAAGCGATCACCGGGACGCGCACCGCGTCGGCAATCGCGCGGGTGAGCGCGATGTCGTAACCGGCCTTGGTGCCGTCGCGGTCCATCGAGGTCAAAAGGATCTCGCCGGCGCCGCGCTCGACCATGCGCTGCGCGAATTCGACCGCTTCGATGCCGGTCTTCTCGCGTCCGCCATGGGTAAAGATCTCCCAGCGGTCGGTCTCGCCTTGCGCTGATACCTTCTTGGCGTCGATCGCCACGACTATGCACTGGTTGCCGAATTTATCGGCAGCTTCCGCGACGAAATCCGGGTTCTTCACCGCCGCCGTGTTGATCGACACCTTGTCGGCGCCGGCCAGGAGCAGCTTGCGGATGTCGGCCACCTGGCGCACGCCGCCGCCGACGGTGAGCGGCATGAAGCACTGCTCGGCCGTTCGGGCAACCACGTCGAAGATCGTCTCGCGATTGTCGGACGAGGCGGTGATGTCGAGGAAGCAGAGCTCGTCGGCGCCTGCGGCATCATAAGCCTTGGCGGCCTCGACCGGGTCGCCGGCATCGACGAGGTCGACGAAATTGACGCCCTTGACCACGCGGCCGTTCTTGACGTCGAGGCAGGGGATGACGCGGGCCTTGAGCATCACTTGCGCTCCAGCGTCGAGAGCAGGTCGACCACCAGCGCGCCGACCAGCGGCGGCACGTCGCCCTTGGGATCGAAGGCTGGATCGTAGGCGGAGATGGTAAGCCCGGCGATGGCGAGCGGCCCGGCGAGGCCGCACATGGCGGTGCGCAGCTGCTCGGGAGCCGGACCGCCCGGCGTGGTGTAGCGGTTGGCCTGCAGCTTCTCGGGGTCGTGCACGTCAAGATCGACATGCATGTGAACCTGGCGTGCGCCGTCGGCCTTCAGCCTTTGCGCGGCGCTCTTCCAGTCCGGGCATTCGGTCCGGATGATCGGCAGCTTTTCCAGCAGTTCCTGTTCCGCGCTGTCGAGGTCGCGCGCGTTGACCAGAACGCAGCGCGACGGATCGACCGGCTTGAAGCCCGGGATCTGCGCCGCTATCGATCGCCAGCACAGGCCCAGCACGGTGGCCAGCGCCATGCCGTCGAGAAAGCCCGTTGTGGTGGTTTCCGGCGTGTTGAGGTCGCCGTGCTGGTCGGCCCAGACGATGGCGTCGGCACCGGCACCGGCCACGGCGCCGGCGGCGGTCAGGCAGTTGCCGGCCAGCACGATCGGAAACCGCTTCCTGTCCAGCGCCATGCGGACTTCGCCTGAAACGGCGTTGCAGACGGCAAATCCGGTGCCGATCTCGCGCTCGGCTTCGTCCTCGACCACCTTGCCGATGTCGCTCACCTCGACATCGTGCCCGGCGAGCTTCAGCGCCTCGGCCAGCCCGCCCGAAATCAGCGCGTCCGGGCCCTGGCCGCAGCCGCCGTGGAAATGGCCGCTGTCATAGGAGGCCAGGATGATCGAAATATTCACGCTCTTGCCTCCGCCCGCTCGCCGCGCAGGATCGCCAGCGCCTCGGCTGGGTCGATACGTCCGTCATACAGGGCGCGGCCGGAGATCGCGCCTTCGAGTTTTTGCGCGTCGGGCATGGTCATGCGCACGATGTCGGCGATCGAGGCGAGGCCGCCGGAGGCGATCACCGGAATCGACACGGCCTCGGCGAGGTCGATGGTCGAATCCCAGTTGATGCCGGTCAGCACGCCGTCGCGGTCGATGTCGGTGTAGATGATGGCGGCGACGCCGGCGCCCTCGAATTTCTTGGCCAGCTCGATGACGCCGAGCTCGGAGGCCTCGGCCCAGCCTTCGACCGCGACCTTGCCGCCCTTGGCGTCGATGCCGACGGCTATTTTCCCGGGAAAGGCCTTGCAGGCCTCCTTGACCAGTTCGGGTTCGCGCACCGCCACGGTGCCGAGGATAACGCGCGTCAGGCCGCGATCCAGCCAATCCTCGATCTGCGGCAAGGTGCGGATGCCGCCGCCGAGCTGCACCGGGTTCTTCGTCGCCTTCAGGATGGCACCGACCGCCGCCGAATTGACGCTCTGGCCCTTGAAGGCGCCGTTGAGGTCGACGACATGCAGCCACTCGAAGCCCTGCTCCTCGAAGGCGCTGGCCTGCGCGGCGGGATCGTCGTTGTAGATGGTGGCGGTGGCCATGTCGCCATGCTTCAGGCGCACGCACTTTCCGTCCTTGAGGTCGATGGCGGGAAACAGGATCATCGGTCAGGCGCCCTCGACAATGACGAAATGGCCGGTCGAAGCGGCGAGCCGGAACTTCGAGGCATGCTGATATTCAGGCGAATGATAGCATTCGATCGCCTTGTCGTAGGACTCGAACTCCACCAGCACGTGACGGTTGCCGGTCGGCCCTTCTGGACTCTCGTAGCGTCCCGCGCGGACCGGGAACTTTGCGCCGTATTTCGCGAAGGCGACGGCATTCGCGTCGATATACTGCTTGTAGACGTCCAGATCGCGGACATTGATCATCGCCATCCAATAGCCCTTCTTGCTCATTGTCAGGGCCTCCACTTCAGGAAATTGGTGATCAGGGCCAGGCCGAGCGCTTGGCTCTTCTCGGGGTGGAACTGCGTGCCGGCAAGGTTGTCGCGGGCGACGGCCGCCGTCACCGCGCCGCCATAGTCGGTCGTCGCCAGCACTTCGCCCGAATTCTTCGCGTCCAGATGATAGGAATGGACGAAATAGGCGTGCAGCCCCTTCGGGCCGGTCTCGATGCCGGAAAACAGTGGGTGCTTGCGTTGGAGTTCGATCGTGTTCCAGCCGATCTGCGGGATCTTCAGCGCCGGATCGGACGGCGTGATCTCCTTAACGTCGCCGGCGATCCAGCCAAGACCTGGGGTGATGGTCTTTTCGAGGCCGCGTTGCGACATCAGCTGCATGCCGACGCAGATACCGAGGAAAGGCCGCCCTTTGCGAAGCGCGGCCTCTTCCACCGCCTCCCACATGCCTGCCACCGCATGCAGGCCGGCGGCGCAGTCGGCATAGGCGCCGACGCCCGGCAGCACGATGCGGTCGGCGGAACGCACGCGCTCGGCGTCGGACGTCAGCTCGATCGTCGCGGCAAGGCCTGCCTCATGCGCGGCGCGCTCGAAGGCCTTGGTGGCCGAGCGCAGATTGCCCGAGCCGTAGTCGATGATTGCCACCCGCATGTCAGGGCCTTCCAGGCGTATGGGTCAGGCCGAGCGCCATGCCTGTCTGCGGCGGACGTGCCTGCGATGCATCCGGCACGATGCGCGGCAGGGCGGGCTGCTCCTCGCTCTCCACGTCGGTTTCCAGCGCATGGCGCGTCTCGGCATCGCCGAGATTGCCGGCCTCGATCACGCCCCATTCGCGCCAGCCGCGCCGCCGCAGCGAGGCGATCCGCAGGCCCTGGCCTTCGAAGCCGACATAGAGCGAGACCAGCAGCGACAGCAGCGATCCGGCCCCTTCGAGCCCGAGCCTCTCGCCGGCAACCGACAGGATCGCCATGACTATGAAGGTCAGAGCCGCCTCGATCCACATCCGGTGCCAGGCGAGCCAGAGCGGCGCGACCAGGAAACCCAGCCAGGTGAAGCTGTCGCGCACGAAAATTGCGTCCTCGGCTCTGTTGCCGGCCAGCGGCGCCATCACGACATAGATCGCCATAGGGCTATCCTTTCAGGGATCCCTTGGTGGAGGGAACCGCGTCGGGCTGGCGCGGATCGGGCTCCAGCGCTGCGCGCAACGCCCGCGCCACCGCCTTGAAGCAGGTTTCGGCGATATGATGGTTGTTGGCGCCGTAATGGTTGGCCACATGCAGCGTGATGCCGGCATTCTGCGCCAGCGCCTGGAAAAACTCGCGCACCAGCTCAGTGTCGAACGTGCCGATCTTCGGCGACGAGAAGCCCACATTCCAGACCAGGAACGGCCGGCCCGACACGTCGATCGCGGCCCTGGTGAGCGTCTCGTCCATGGCAAGGTCGATCGAGGCATAGCGCATGATGCCGCGCCGTTCGCCCAGCGCCTTGCTCAGCGCCTGGCCGATCGCGATGCCGGTGTCCTCGACCGTGTGGTGGTCGTCAATATGCAGGTCGCCCTTGGCCTTGACCGTCATGTCGATCAGCGAATGCCGCGACAGCTGGTCGAGCATATGGTCGAAGAAGCCGACGCCGGTCGAAATGTCGGATTTTCCCTTGCCGTCGACATCGACGGAGACCGAAATCTCGGTTTCCTTGGTCTTGCGGCTGACTTCGGCCGAACGCGTCATCGCTTTGTCCTTGTTGCCCTGCTTGGAGGCGCAGGGCTTGAAAACGAGAGCCTTCTATCAGCATGATCCGGCGATTGCCAGTTGCCATTCCGGCCGCTATCGGCTCGGCCTGAGGCGGTTTGCAATCGTTGGCCCTATGCATACATATGGCCGATCAAACTCACTCGTACCGCGCCAATCGCCTTTTCGAGGGATAGCGCGCATCGGAGCTCAAATGTCGAATGAACTCACCATGCACGCCACGACCATCATCAGCGTGCGCAAGGGCAACAAGGTCGTGATCGCCGGCGACGGCCAGGTCAGCCTCGGCCAGACGGTCATGAAGGGCAACGCCCGCAAGGTCCGCCGCATCGGCAAGGACGGCAGCGTCATTGCCGGCTTCGCCGGCGCTACCGCCGACGCCTTCACCCTGCTCGAGCGGCTCGAAGCCAAGCTGGAGCAATATCCGGACCAGCTGACGCGCGCCTGCGTCGAGCTCGCCAAGGATTGGCGCACCGATCGCTATCTGCGCCGGCTGGAGGCCATGATGCTGGTCGCCGACAAATCGGTCTCTCTGGCGCTGACTGGCAATGGCGACGTTCTGGAGCCCGAGCATGGCGTCATGGCCATCGGCTCCGGCGGCAATTACGCGCTGGCCGCGGCACGCGCGCTGATCGACACCGACAAGGATGCCGAGGAGATCGCCCGCAAGGCCATGCAGATCGCGTCCGACATCTGCGTCTACACCAACAACAATTTTGTCGTCGAAACGCTCGATGCCGCTTGAACATGACCCCGAACCGAAGGACCGCGAAAGCGAACGGTGGCCGCCGGTTTTCGGACAAGATCATGGTCGAACAGGAAGATAGCTATGATTTTCGGCCGGTCACGGAAAAAGACCTGCCGATGATCGCCGGCTGGCTGCGCGAGCCGCATGTCGCCGCATGGTGGGACGATCCGGAAAAGGAAATCGCCGAGATCCGCGAGCATATCGATTCGGTTTCGGTGGAGCCGCTGATCGTCGAGCTCGACGGCAGGCCGATCGCCTATCTGCAGAGCTATGATCCGCATATGGAGGACGACCATCCCTATGCCGACCAGCCCTTCGGCACGCTGGGCATCGACCTCACGATCGGTCCGCCGGAACTGGTCGGGGTCGGCCATGGCTCGGCCATCCTGCGCCAGTTCGTCGAGGAGCTTTTGGAGGAAGGCGCGCCGCGCGTCATCATCGATCCGCATCCCGACAATGGCCGCGCCATCCGCGCCTATGAGAAGGCCGGCTTCAGGCCGATCGGGCGCAGGCATTCGCAATATGGGGACGTCGTGCTGATGGCCGTCGATGCGGCCAACGACGATGAACATCTGGGGGACTGATTGAATGACTGCATCCGGAGGGGACAAGACGCTTTCGGCCTATGAAGACAGCTGGCGCATGGGCCTGCTGCTCGTGCTCGCCTTTATCATATTCCAGGCAGGCGCCTTGTACGGCATGGGCCATCCGCCGATCTGCACCTGCGGCTACGTCAAGCTCTGGCATGGCGTGGTCAACAGTTCGGAGAACTCCCAGCACATCGCCGACTGGTACACATTCTCGCACATCATCCACGGCTTCCTGTTCTATGCGCTGGCCTGGGCCCTGTTCCCGCGCTCGCCGGTGGGCTTAAGGCTCGCCTTCGCCGTACTCATCGAAGGCGGCTGGGAGATCCTGGAAAACAGCCCCTTCATCATTGACCGCTACCGCGCCGGCACCATCTCGCTCAACTATTACGGCGACTCGATCATCAACTCGGTGTCCGACACGCTGTTCATGGCGCTGGGATTTGTGATGGCGCGAAAGCTACCTATATGGGTGGTCGTGGCCCTGGCGCTCATCTTCGAGTTCGGCACGGGTTACATCATCCGGGACAATCTGACGCTCAACGTGATCATGCTGCTGCATCCGTTCGAGTTTATCAGGCAGTGGCAAAGTGGAATTTGAGTAATATGAGCACATTTTCTCCCCGCGAAATCGTTTCGGAACTCGATCGCTTCATCATCGGCCAGAAGGACGCCAAGCGCGCCGTGGCCATTGCCTTGCGCAACCGCTGGCGCCGCCAGCAGCTGGAAGGCCAGATGCGCGAAGAGGTGATGCCGAAGAACATCCTGATGATCGGCCCGACTGGGGTCGGCAAGACCGAGATCTCGCGGCGTCTGGCGCGGCTCGCCGGCGCGCCCTTCGTCAAGGTCGAGGCCACGAAATTCACCGAGGTCGGTTATGTCGGCCGTGATGTCGAGCAGATCGTGCGCGATCTCGTCGAGGTCGCCATCGGCCTGACGCGCGAGAAGATGCGCGAGGACGTCGCCGCGCGCGCCCAGATCAACGCCGAGGAGCGCGTGCTGGAAGCGCTGGTCGGCAAGACGGCGAGCCCGGCGACCCGCGACTCCTTCCGCAAGAAGCTGCGCGACGGCGAGCTCGACGACAAGGAGATCGAGATCGAGGTGGCCGACACCGGCACCGGCGGCATGCCCGGTTTCGAGATTCCCGGCATGCCGGGCGCCAATGTCGGCGTGCTCAACATCAACGACATGCTTTCGAAGGCCATGGGCGGCCGCAGGACCAAGACCCGCAAGACCACGGTGCGCGATTCCTATGCGCTGTTGGTCAACGACGAGTCCGACAAGCTGCTCGACCAGGACGAGGTGGTGCGCAGGGCGCTGGAATCGGCCGAGAATGACGGCATCGTCTTCCTCGACGAGATCGACAAGATCGCCGCAAGAAGCGACATTTCGGGCGGCCCGTCGCGCGAAGGCGTGCAGCGCGACCTGCTGCCGCTGGTCGAAGGCACCACGGTCGCGACCAAATATGGGCCGATCAAGACCGACCATATATTGTTCATCGCTTCGGGCGCCTTCCACGTCTCCAAGCCGTCCGACCTGCTGCCCGAGCTGCAGGGCCGCCTGCCGATCCGTGTCGAGCTGCGCGCGCTGGAGAAGGCGGATTTCATCCGCATCCTCACCGAGACTGAGGCGAGCCTCATCAAGCAGTATATCGCGTTGATGAAGACCGAAGGCGTCGAGCTGACCTTCACCGACGACGCTATCGATTCGCTTGCCGGCATCGCCGTCGATCTCAACGCCAGCGTCGAGAACATCGGCGCCCGGCGCCTGCAGACGGTGATGGAGCGTGTGCTGGACGAGATTTCCTACGACGCGCCCGACCGCCACGGCACGGCCGTCACCATCGACGCCGCCTATGTCGAGAAGCATGTCGGCGACCTGTCGCGCAACACCGACCTGTCGCGGTTTATTCTTTAAGCTCTATCTGGGTTTCGGGCTGGCCTTCGAGCCGGCCTGAAACGCCCGCCCAATGCCCCGATTTCGGGCTGGCTTCCGGCCGGCCTGAAACGCCTTCCAATGCGAAGTGTGGCCAAATGGAAGCATCTGGCCACCATTTTCGCTGGCAGCTCGAAGCCTTCTCTCGACTCTGCCATGCGCTTTACCTAGTTTGCCGCGCATTCGAAGGCGGCGGCGTATGAAGAAACTTATCCTGCTTTTTCTCGGCATGGCCCTGGCGGCGGCGGTGGCAACCGCCGATGCCGCGACCATCGTGCCCCCGGGCAACCGCAACAGCGTGCAGCCGGATATTCCAGGCGCCTCCAGCCGGCGCACCCAGGCCACCAACACCACCTTCCAGGCCAAGTACCGCAAGGTCTACGCGCTGTTGCAGAACGATGCCGAACTGCGCGGCAAGATCAGGAAGGCGGCAGCAGCCTACGGTATCGATCCCATGCATATCGTCGGCGCCATCGTCGGCGAGCATACCTACAATGTCGACGCCTACGACCGTCTGCAGACCTATTACGTGAAGGCGATCTCCTATTTGTCGAGCAAGCTCTCTTTCGCCTATCACGGCGAGGACGTTTCGGATTTCATCCAGCGGCCGGAATTCGAGAAATGCGCAGGCATGGACGACAGCTACGACCTTTGGGAATGCCGCGAGCAGGTGTGGAACCGCGCCTTCCGCGGCAAGAGCGTCGGCGGCGAGGATTTCCCCAACGATCGCTTCGGCGCCACCTTCTTCCAGCCTTATTATGCCGGCCAGACCTTCGGCCTCGGCCAGTTGAACCCGCTGACCGCGCTGCAGATGAGCGACCTCGTGCACAAGGTCTCGGGCCTGCCCAGGCTCGACGTCGGCGATCCCAACGCCGTCTACAAGACCATCATGGACCCGGACCTGACGCTGCCTTACGTCGCCGCGACCATCAGGAAGTCCATCGACGCCTACCGCGGCATCGCCGGCTTCGACATCTCGAAAAATCCGGGCCTCACCGCCACGCTCTATAATGTCGGCAACCCCGAAGAGCGGGCTTATGCTCTGAAGGCCGAGAACGACAAGCGCCGCGCCGCCGGCGAACCGGAAAAGCTGCCCGAAGAAAACTATTACGGCTGGCTGGTCAACGACAAGCTGGATGAGCTGAAGGCGCTGTTTTAGGCGCGTCAGGCTTTGAGAGCGGAGCCGTAGGGTGCATGCCAGCTTGGCGCATGCATTGTCCAACGTAGCGCTGGTCGACCCCCACTCCGTCTCGGCTTCGCCGAGCCACCTCTCCCCCGATCGACGGGGGAGAGGAAAGGCGCCAAGCTTTTTGCCGTCGACGCTCGTCTAGCAAGGCTCCCTTCCTTTCCCTCCGGAGGGGGGAAAGGTGGCGCTGCGAAGCAGCGACGGATTGGGGGAACCACGTGGCAATCAAGCCTCAGGTCGATCAGTCACGCCAGTCACAGAGTACGTGTGCATAGCGTAGCCCGTTTTACGGGTAGAAGGTGCCGGCAGGCAGATGAGGGCCAGCGCCGAGCTCAACAATTACCAAGGCAGTTCACGCCGCCAGCAGCGACTTCAGCTTGACCGCTTGCGAGCCGAGCGCTTCCGGGGCTGGGGTCGCCCGCTTGGCAATCAGCATTTCCGCCAGCCGGATGTCGCGCGCCACCGCATTGCCGGGGCCGATGCCGCTGGCGGCCACCAGCCTGCCATCCTCGGCCAGATGGAACAGGATGAAGGCGCCGTCGTCGAGGTCGCGCCGCACGATACTCTTGCCTTCGTCCGACAGCCCGGCGATCTGCAGGGTCAGCCCATACTGATCCGACCAGGACCACGGCACGGCGGCATGCGCCTCTTCGGCGCCCAGCATGTTCTTCGCGGCCAAGGCGCCCTGTTCCTGGGCGTTGCGCCAGGCTTCGAGGCGCACGCGCCGGCCGCCATAGACGGCAAGCGGGAACGAGCAGCAGTCGCCCGCGGCGAAGATATCCGGGTCGGCGGTGCGCAACTGCTCGTCGACTGCGATGCCGTTGTCGATGGCCAGCCCCGCCTCAGCGGCAAGCGCGGTCACCGGCACGGCGCCGATGCCGATCACCGCGAGATCGGCGACGATGGCCTGCCCGTCGGCCAGCGTGATGCTGACCTCCGCGCCGTCATCGGCAATCGCCGCTATCCCCTGGCCGGTGCTGATCGCAACGCCCTCGGCCTCATGCGCCTTGTGGATGATCTCGGCGATCTCGGCCGGCACGCCGCGCATCAGGATGCGCGGCTGCGCCTCGATGACGGTGACGGCGGCGCCTAGCTTGCGCGCCGCGGCGGCAAGCTCGAGGCCAATGAAGCCGCCGCCGATAATGGCGACGCGGTTGCCGGCGCTGAGATGAGCGCGAATGGCCAAAGCATCGTTGAAGGTCCTGAGATAGACGCAACGCCCCCCGAGACCCGGCATCGGCAGCGTGCGCGGCACGGATCCGGTTGCCAGCAAAAGTTTTTCGTATGGCAGGGAGGATCCGTCCGACAGTTGCACGACATGCGCGGCACGATCGATCGCGACGGCCCGGACGGAATGGATGTGGCGGATCGCGCGCTCGGCGAAAAGCGCGTCGGTGGCGATCGCCTTGATCGAAGGCGCCTCGCCGGTCATCGCTTCCTTCGACAGCGGCGGCCGCTCATAGGGCAGATGCGGCTCGTCGCCGACCAGCGTCACCGGCCCCTCGAAGCCGAGATCGCGCAAAGCGAGCGCGGCGCGCCCGCCGCATTCGCCGGCTCCGATGACCACCATTCCTCCCGTCATCAGCGTCACCCGACCTGAACAAGAACTTTGCCGGCGTCGACCTTGACCGGATAGGTCCTCAGGTTGACGCAGACCGGCGCGCCGCGCGCATCGCCGGTCTTGTAATTGAAGCGGCCATTGTGCTTCGGGCATTCGATGATGTCGTCCATGACCAGCCCGTCGGCCAGATGCACCTTTTCATGCGTGCACAGCCCGTCGGTCGCGAAATATTCGTCGTCCGGGCTGCGGTAGATGGCGAAGGTGCGGCCGGCATGGTCGAACCGCATCACGTCCTCCTCATCGATGTCCCCGGCCGCGCAGGCCTCGACCCAGTCGCTCATCTCGTCCTCCGCGAAAATTCGGTTGGTTACGCTATTCGGCCGCTGCCGCCACCGGATTGTCGTTGTGCAGCTCTTCCCGGTAGGGCTTCGCCGTCGGCGGCAGCGCGCGCTTAAGGAAATAATCCTCGTTACGCAGCTGGCGCAGGAAGGCCGGGATCATCTCGCGATAGCCGGCCAGGATCGACGGTGTCGGCGCCGGCAGATCGTGCTTGATCATCTCGTGCAGCCTCGGCAGCGCGTGGTAGGGCACCATCGGGAACATGTGGTGCTCCACATGGTAGTTCATGTTCCAGTAGATGAAGCGGCTGACCGGGTTCATGTAGACGGTGCGGCTGTTGAGCCGATGGTCGATGACATTGTCGGCGAGCCCGCCATGCTGCAGCAGTCCGGTCATGACGTGATGCCAGGCGCCGTAGAGGCGGGGCAGGCCGATCAGCAGCAGCGGCAGCCAGGAATGCAGGTAGAGGGCCAGGGCGATGGTCGCGATATAGATGGCGAGCCATAGGCGGGCGACGCGGATGGCCTTCGGCTGTTCCTGTTCGGGGATGTAGGTCTTTTCCGCCGCGCTGATGACGCCGGCGGCGTTGCGCAGCATGTCGGTCATGGCATGCCATGCGTCGAGAATGCCGAAGAAGTTCAAGACGACGCGCAGCAGATCCGGCGGCCGCATGACGGCGATCTCCGGGTCGCGGCCGACGATGATGGTGTCGGTGTGGTGGCGTGTATGGCTCCAGCGCCATGTCACCGGATTGCGCATGATCATGAAGCAGGCGAGCTGGTAGACGGCGTCGTTCATCCACTGGGTGCGGAAGGCCGTGCCATGGCCGCATTCGTGCCAGCGGGAATCGGTCGAGGAGCCATAGAGCGTGCCATAGACGAAGAAGAACGGCACGCACCACCAGCTGCCCCAGAACCAGGCGCCGCCCGCGCCGCTGAGGATAAGCGCGCCGAGCCAGATGATGGTGTCGCGGATCGCCGGCTGGTCGGAGCGCTGCATCAGCTCCTTCATCTGCTTGCGCGGGATCTCGGTATGGTACCACTCGGCCGCCGCCAGCCCGTTCTCGACCGCGAGCTTGGCGTCGCGGCCGGTCAGGCTGTAGTCGCGTGGCGACGCCGACGAAGACGTCATGGCAGTCATTGAGCTTCCTCCAACAACGCCTGGCGAACGGTTTTAGCAGGTCTCGGGTCGTTCATGGCCGGCTTCCACTTCACCATACCGCCGGCCCATGATAGTCTCAACATCAGGAAGATAGTTTCTATCATTTCCTATCAGAATGAGATATGCTGAGTCGGACAGGCAATGGAGCATTCATGGCAAAGCGGCCGACCATTAGCGATCTCGCGCGCGTCTCGGGCGTCAGCGTCGCCACCGTCGACAGGGTGCTGAACAGCCGCCTGCCGGTGCGCGAGGAGACGGCGCGCCGGGTGTATGAGGCCGCCACCGAGATCGGCTACCACGCGGCGGGGCTGATCAAGCAGCGCATGCGCCAGGAATTGCCGGAATACCGGCTCGGCTTCCTGCTGCTGAGGGGCAATGACGTCTTCTATGGCGATTTTGCCAGGGAGCTCGAGCTGGCGGTTTCGCAGTCGCAACGTTTCCGCGGCACTGCCGCGATCGACTTCGCCACGTCGCTGGCACCCGATGAGATTGCGGGCCAGATGCGCAGGCTGGCGGCCAAGTCGAGAGCCATCGCCGTTGTCGGCCCGGATCACCCGACGCTGACGGCGGTGGTGGAGGCGCTGAAGGCGAGGGGGCAGCCGGTGTTCTCCCTGCTGTCCGATTTTGCCGCCGGCATCCGCGAGGGCTATGTCGGTCTCGACAACCGCAAGGTCGGACGCAGCGCCGCATGGATGATCGCCAAGGCCGCCAGGAAGCCGGGCAAGGTGGCTCTCTTCGTCGGCAGCCACCGCTTCCATGGCCACGAGCTGCGCGAGATCGGCTTTCGCTCCTATTTCCGCGAGCACGCGCCGGATTTCACCGTGATGGAGACGCTGGTCAACCTCGAGGCGAATGACGTGACGCATGACGCCATGCTCGATCTCCTGGCGCGCCATCCCGATCTTGCCGGTTGCTATGTCGCCGGCGGCGGCATGGAAGGCGCCGTCTCGGCGCTGAGAACGGCAAACCCGGCCGATATGCCGGTCGTCATCTGCAACGAGATCAACGCCGTCTCGCGCGCAGCACTTGCCGACAACATCCTCACCATGGTGATCTCGACGCCGCTCGCCGCGCTCTGCCGGGAACTCCTGGGACTGATGGCCCATGCCATCGAAAGCGGCGCCGCCAATGCGCCGGGGCAGACCTTCCTGCCCTTCGATATCTATCTGCCAGAAAACATCTAGAAGCTCCAGCGCAGGAATTTTGATCGGTCGCCCGTTTGCGTTGGCAGGCGGCACGCGTTGGAGATTGGCCGAAGCGCCCATCGCGTCGATTCGCTCCTTGCTTCGCCATAGTTCGCATAGAATGACGAGGTTGGGGCAGCTTCAGCCAATTCCCGGCGTTTGCGATGGGTCGATGTGAAAGAATCCATCAGGCTGATGGATTCTTTCATGGCGATTTGCTTCGATTCGGGCTCGGGTTTCGACGATCGGGACCGAAAAACCGGCCAATCTCGTCGGAATCGCCCTTGACGTTTCCAAAACGAAATGGAATAAATATTTCACTAACTAGGCTTTTTGGTTCTTTCGTTCCGAAGCGCCAGTGCGAATGGAGGAAGAGGCGTTCCAGTCGAGTTGGGACGCCGCATGGCCGCAGGGAGAGATTCCCCGGGCAAACCGGGGATTCCGGTTCAAATGGGTGCAGCCGGACACCAAGTGGAGGAGAATAAAATGAAGAAACTGCTTTTGGGCGTCGCGCTTTCGGCGCTGATGTGCTCATCCGCCTTCGCCGCCAAGATCGGCGTTTCGATGGCCAAGTTCGACGACAACTTCCTGACCGTGCTGCGCAACGGCATGATCGCGCAGGCCAAGGGCATGAGCGGTGTCGAATTGCAGGTCGAGGATGCGCAGAACGACGTGGCCAAGCAGCTCGACCAGATCAAGAACTTCGCCGCCTCGGGCGTCGACGCCATCATCGTCAATCCGGTCGACACCTCGGCCACCCAGGCAATGTCGGACGCGGCCGCCGCGGCCAAGGTCCCGCTGGTCTATGTCAATCGTCAGCCGGTCAATGTCGACCAGCTGCCGGACAACCAGGCTTTCGTCGCGTCGAACGAGGCGGAATCCGGCACGCTCGAGACCAAGGAAGCCTGCCGCCTGTTCAAGGAAGCCGGCAAGAAGGAAGCCAATGTCTACGTGATCATGGGCGAGCTCTCGAACCAGGCCGCGGTGCAGCGCACCAAGGACATCGAGGAAGTCATCGCCACGCCGGACTGCAGCTTCATCAAGATCATCGACAAGCAGACCTCGAACTGGGATCGTGACCAGGCGCAGAACCTGATGACCAACTGGCTGTCGTCGGGCAAGGCGTTCGACGGCGTTATAGCCAACAACGACGAAAGCGCCATCGGCGCCATCCAGGCGATGAAGGCCGCCAATATCGACATGAAGTCGGTGGTCGTCGGCGGCGTCGACGCCACCCAGGACGCGTTAGCCGCTATGCAGGCAGGCGATCTCGACGTGACGGTCTTCCAGGACGCTGCCGGCCAGGGCGCCGGTGCGCTCGATGCGGCGCTGAAGCTCGCCAAGGGCGAAAAGGTGGAACACAAAGTCTATATCCCGTTCCAGCTCGTCACTCCGGCGAACATCGACAAGTTCTTGAAGAAGAACTGAGGCGCGCCGGCGCAGTTCCAGGAACGGTTTTCGGTACGGAATTGCGTGAAGACAAACCGCGGGGTGATGCCGCGACGCATCGGACTGGCTGAAATCGGCTGCTGGCGAAGCGGCGCCGCTCTGTTCCTCTCCCGCCCGACAGGGCGGGAGAACGGGGCGCGGTCATTCGGAGGAAGAAGACGTGTCACAGACATCGCATGGCATTGGCGGGTTGAGCTATGACGCCAAGAAGCGTCCATGGCCGGCCGAGTTCAACGTGTTCCTGGCGCTGGTCATCCTCGTCGTCGCCTTCGAGCTGATCGGCCGCGTCTTCCTCGGCGACAGCTTCCTGTTCAACACGCGCGAGAATGTGTCGGGCCTCTTCAACGAGCAGCGCCTGCAGATCATCATCCTGCAGGTCTCGATCGTCGGCATTATAGCCATCGGCGTCACCCAGGTCATCATCTGCGGCGGCATTGACCTGTCCTCGGGCTCGATCGTCGGCGCCACCGCCATGATCGCCATGAGCTTCGCGCAGGTTGCGACCGTCAACGGCAATCCCAATCCCAAGGCGATGTTCATCGATTATGGCTGGACCGACCTGCCGGTCGTCGTGCCGGTGCTGGTCGCGATCGGCTGCGGACTGATCGCCGGCCTGATCAACGGCCTGTTGATCGCCTATACCCGCATTCCGCCTTTCATCGCCACGCTCGGCATGATGGTCACCGCCCGCGGCATCGCCAAATGGTGGTCGAAGGGCCAGCCGATCTCGTTCCCGACCGACAGCTTCGCGGCCATCGGCAAGGGCCTGATGCCTGTCGTCATCTTCATCTCGCTGGCGCTCCTGTTCCAGCTTATCCTGAGCTATACGAAATACGGCAAGCATTGCTATGCGATCGGCTCCAACGAGGATGCCGCGCGCATGTCGGGCATCAAGATCGCCAATCACAAGGTGCTGGTCTACGCCATCGCCGGTATCCTCGCCTCGCTTGCCGCAGTGGTGCTCTGCTCCAAGAACCTCACCGCCCAGGCCGGCATGGGCGTCATGTACGAGCTCGACGCCATCGCCATGGCGGTCATCGGCGGCGTTTCGTTGTCGGGCGGCCGCGGCTCCATCATCGGCACCGTGATCGGCTCGCTGATCTTCGGCGTCATCATTTCCGGCTTCACCTTCCTGCGCCTCGACGCCTACTATCAGGAGATGGTCAAGGGCGTGATCATCGTCGGCGCGGTCGTTCTCGATCAATGGCGCCAGCGCCGCCGCGCGATAGGAGCTTGACCATGTCCGACATCGTTCTGAAGACCGAAAACCTCACCAAGCATTATGGCGGCGTGCACGCGCTGCAGGAGGCGAATTTCGAGCTGCGCAAGGGCGAGCATGTCGCCATCATGGGCGACAACGGCGCCGGCAAATCGACCTTCGTGCGCCAGATCACCGGCGTCGAGCAGCGCACCGACGGCAAGATCTGGTTCGACGGCAAGGAAGTGAACTTCGCCGGCCCGATCGAGGCGCGCGAGGCGGGCATCGAGACCGTGTTCCAGAACCTCGCTCTGGCCGACGATCTCGACGTGCCGTCGAACCTGTTCCTCGGCCGCGAGAAGGTGCTGTTCAACCTCGGGCCGTTCTCGATTCTCGACCGCAAGGCGATGCGCAAGGCGACCGAGGCAGCGCTTGTCCGCACGGCGGTGAAGATCCCGAACCTGTCCAGCACCATCCGCCATATGTCCGGCGGCCAGCGCCAATGCGTCGCGATCGCCCGGACCGCGACCTTCGCCTCCAAGCTGATCATCATGGACGAGCCGACGGCGGCGCTCGGCGTGCAGGAAACCGCGCAGGTCGAAAACATCATCCGTACGCTGAAGGAAAACGGCGAGCCACTGATCCTGGTCAGCCACAACATGCGCCAGGTGTTCGACCTGGTCGACCGCATCGTCGTCTTCCGCCGCGGCCGCATCGTCGCCAATTTGCGCAAGCAGGACACCGACGGCAACGACATCGTCGCCTACATCACCGGCGCCAAGACCGGACAGGCGGAGCTTCAGGCCGCCTGACGGACGCCGCGACGGGACCAACCAATTGTCCGCGCCACCAGACGCGGGCGAGCCTTTAACATCATCTCGAAGGATATTCCATGACTCTCCGCTTCGCTCTTCTCGGCGCCGGTCGTATCGGCAAGGTGCATGCCCGCGCCGTCGGCTCAAATCCGCAGGCAAAACTGGTTGCCGTGGCGGATGCCTTCGAGAAAGCGGCGACTGATCTCGCCTCCGCCTACGGCGCCGAAGTGCGCACGATCGATGCCATCGAGCAGGCCAAGGACATCGACGCCGTCATCATCTGCACCCCGACCGACACCCACGCCGACTTGATTGAGCGCTTCGCCAAGGCCGGCAAGGCGATCTTCTGCGAGAAGCCGATCGATCTCTCCGTCGAGCGGGTCGAAAAATGCCTGGCCGTTGTCGAGGAGACCAAGGCCACGCTGATGGTCGGCTTCAACCGCCGCTTCGACCCGCATTTCGCCGCCGTGCGCAAGGCGATCGACGACGGCGCCATCGGCACGGTCGAGATGGTCACCATCACCTCGCGCGATCCGGGCGCCCCGCCGCTCGATTATATCGCCCGCTCCGGCGGCATTTTCCGCGACATGACCATCCACGACTTCGACATGGCGCGCTTTCTGCTCGGCGAGGAGCCGGTTGCGGTGAGCGCGCATGCTTCGGTGCTGGTCGACAAGAAAATCGGCGAAGCCGGCGATTTCGATTCGGTCAGCGTCATCCTCGAGACCGCCTCCGGCAAGCAGGCCGTCATTTCCAATTCGCGCCGAGCCACCTATGGCTATGACCAGCGCATCGAGGTGCACGGCTCCAAGGGCATGGTCGCGGCCGAGAACCAGCGGCCGGTGTCGATCGAGCTCGCCAACGACAAGGGCTACACCCGTCCGCCGCTGCACGACTTCTTCATGACCCGCTACATCGACGCCTATGCCAACGAGATCGCCTCCTTCATCGCCGCGGCAACTGCCGGCAAGAAGGCGGCGCCGAGCGGCAAGGACGGGCTGATCGCGCTGAAGCTGGCCGACGCGGCCTTGCAGTCGGCCAAGACGGGCAAGACCATCCGCGTCGATTGAAATTTGAATACGGATTGAGGAGCACAGCGATGAACGGTTTGGCCGGTCGCAATTCAGAAACGCGCGCCATCGTCACCGGCGGCGCGCAGGGCATCGGCTTCGCGGTTGCGGAAGCGCTTGCCGATGAGGGCTGCCGCGCGCTGGCCCTGATCGGCCGCTCGCAGGAAAAGGGCGACAGAGCGGTCGCGGCGCTGAAGAAGAACGACGTCGACGCCATCTTCATCAGCGCCGATGTCGCCAAGGTTGCGGACTGCAAGCGCGCCGTCGAGACCGCGATCAAGCATTTCGGAACGCTGAACGCGCTGGTCAACGCCGCCGCTACTTCCGCGCGAGGCTCGCTGGTCGAGACATCGGAAGAACTCTTCGACCAGATCTTCGACACCAATGTCCGCGGCCCCTTCTTCCTGATGCAGGGCCTCGTCGCGCATCTCCTGGAGCGCAAAGCGCCGGGCTCGATCGTCAACGTTCTGTCGATGTCGGCGCATGCCGGCCAGTCCTTCCTGACGCCCTATTCGACCAGCAAGGGCGCGCTGATGACGCTGACCAAGAATGTCGCGAGCGCTTATCGGCGGAACCGCATCCGCTGCAATGCGGTGCTGCCGGGATGGATGGACACCGAGGGCGAGGCGATCGTCCAGAAAAAATGGCACGGAGCGTCGGATGACTGGTTGGAGAAGGCCGAGGCCGCGCAGCCCATGGGCCAGCTGGTCAAGCCCGCGCAGCTTGCCCGGCTGATCACCTACATGCTGAGCCCGCAGGCGGGCGTCATGACCGGCTCGCTGGTCGACTATGATCAGAACATAGCCGGCGTGGTCGGGGAGTAGTCGCAGGGGAGCCTGGCGGCGACGCAGGTCACTTCGTCATCCACGGGCGGAGCAAGGAGCGAAGCGACGCGGCGCAGACCCGAGGATCCATGCCGCGACTCCGGAGCGTTGCTGCGGTCCAGAATTATGCATCGCCGCGCTCTTCGGCCAAGGTAACGGCATGGATTCCAGGGTCTTCGCGACGGAGCTTCGCTCCTGCTTCGCCCTGGAATGACGAAATCGCGAAGGTTCGGCCCACCCGAAATTGCCAGCCTCAACAGGCACGTGACAAACGCCCACGCATCGATTATATCAGCCGCATGATCCACCTGACCGCCTCGTTTTGGTACTTTTATTTCAGCTCGCTGGCGGCGGGAGGATTGCGCTCGATCTGAAAACTCCAGATCAAAAAATCCGACAAGCCGCCAGACCTGGCGGCTTTTTTGTTTCAGCCGGCAGGTCTCCTAAACCAGGAGCAGAAAGCCGTGTTGACCACCACAGACGACCTCCGGGTCACCGAAATCAGAGCCTTGAGCACGCCGGACGAGGTGATGCGCGAGATACCGCGCTCGCTCACCGCGACGCGCACCGTCGCTGCCTCGCGCAACGCCATCCATTCGATCCTCTCGGGGACCGACGATCGACTGCTTGTCATCGTCGGCCCATGTTCAATCCACGATCCGGTCGCGGCCGTTGACTATGCCAGCCGTCTGGCGGCGCTGCGCGAGGCCCTGGCCGACCGGCTCGAGATCGTCATGCGCGTCTATTTTGAAAAGCCGCGCACCACGGTCGGCTGGAAGGGCCTGATCAACGATCCCGACCTCGACGGCAGCTTCAACATCGAAAAAGGGCTGCGCATGGCGCGCAACGTTCTGTCGGCCGTCAACAATCTCGGCCTGCCGGCGGCGACCGAGTTCCTCGACATGACCATTCCGCAATACATCGCCGACCTCGTCGCCTGGGGCGCGATCGGCGCGCGCACCGCCGAAAGCCAGATCCATCGCGAGCTGGCCTCGGGCCTGTCCTGCCCGGTCGGCTTCAAGAACGGCACCGACGGCAATCTCAGGATCGCCGGCGAGGCGGTGAAGTCCGCCGCCCAGCCGCATCATTTCATGGCGGTGACCAAGGGCGGCCGCAGCGCCATCGCGGCGACCACCGGCAACGAGGATTGCCATGTCATCCTGCGCGGCGGCATTCAGCCGAACTATGATGCCGCAAGCATCGACGCCGCTGCCGCCGAGCTTGGCCGCATCGGCGTCGCGCCGCGGCTGATGATCGATGTCAGCCACGCCAACAGCGCCAAGAAGCCGGAGAACCAGCCGAAGGTCGCGCATGACGTGGCGGGCCAGGTCGCTGCGGGCGACGAGCGCATCATCGGCGTCATGATCGAGAGCAATCTCGTCGCCGGCCGGCAGGACGTCGTGCCCGGCAAGCCGCTCGTCTACGGCCAGAGCATCACCGACGGCTGCATCGACTGGGCGACCACGGAAACGGTGCTGCACGGCCTCGCCGGCGCCGTCGAATGGCGGCGGTCCGTGAAGCGCGAAATGCTCGCCAGCCGGCAGGGTGCGGCTTGAGCGAAATGGAGAGGGCGGCGATCACGCCGCCCTCAACCCTTCCCAGGCCGTGAATATCGAAACGGCAAACAGCAGCAGCCCTGCCATGCGCCCGGCGAGAACGGTCGCGCGGGGATTGGCCACAAGCATCTGCCTGCTGCGCCCCGCCGTGACGGCGAGCCCGCCATAGATCGCGGCTTGCGTGGCGACCGTTAGCAATCCCATGATCGTCGCCTGCATCCAGATCGGACCGTAGGCCGGCTTCAGGAATTGCGGATAGACGGCGAGGATGAAGAGATAGGCCTTCGGATTGATCAGGCAGGTGACCAGGCCCCGGCGAAACGCCTTCCAGGCCGAGCGGCTCCCCGTTGGTCCGTTGTCGCCGACGGTGATCGAGCTGCGCATCAGCGAAATGCCGATATAGGCCATGTAGGCGGCGCCGGCGATCATCAGGGGCGTGAACAGGATCGGCACGAAATGCATGAGCAGCCCGACGCCGATCGCGCCGTTCAGCGTGTGCACGGCGCCTCCGAGCATAATGCCGGCGGTGGCGGCCAAGCCCCTGTTGCTGCCGCCGGTCAGCGCATTGGCCAGCACGAACAGCATGTCCATGCCCGGAACGGCGATGATGCCGAACAGAAGCACGAAGAACAGCCAGAGATTTTCGCCATAGCTCATGTCAGTTGCCTGTCGCATTATCTGCTTGCGCGAAAAGGAATCTGTTGCTTTTCAAGCGGGTAGGCGACTCTATAGGTCACTCCAACTGACGGGGGTGTGTCAGTTGCGTTCTGATCGGGCCAAGGAAATGCGCAAGGCCTCGCGGCTGTTCGAGATCATCCAGATCCTGCGTCTGGCCAAGAAGCCGGTGACGGCGGCGACGATCGCCGGGCATTTGGAAGTCACCGTACGCTCGGTCTATCGCGACATCGCGGCCCTGCAGGCGATGCGCGTGCCCATCGAGGGCGGGCGCGGCATCGGCTACATCTGCGCCCTGGCTTCGACCTGCCGCCGCTGATGTTTTCCATCGAGGAGATGGAAGCGATCGTGCTGTCCTTGGCGCTGCTCGAGCGCACCGGCGACGAGGAGCTCAAGCAGGCCGCCAAACGCGTCGGCGCCAAGATCGCCGGCGCCGTGCCGCAGCCTTTGCGGCAGACGCTCGACGCCAACGCCCTCCATGCCTGGGGCTTTGCAGCACCCTCCGCTTCAGCCGTCGACCTCGCTCTGGTCCGCCGCGCCATCCGCGACGAGGAGAAGCTAAGCCTCTCCTATCGCGACGAGGCGGGACGGCCGACCGGCCGCATCATTCGCCCGGTCGCCCTGATCTACTATGCCGAAACCGCCAACATCGTCGCCTGGTGCGAGTTGCGGCAGGCCATCCGCAATTTCCGCAGCGACCGCATCGAGGATTGCCGGGCGGCCGGCCAATGGTTCAAGGGCGAAGGCGACCGGCTGCGGCAGGTGTGGGTCGACGGCTGGGAGATCAATGCCCCGGCGGCCGCCGGCAACTGACGCGTTGCCGCCTTATGTCTCAGGGAACGATGCCGCGGCAGGCCCAGGCGACATTGGCGAAGGATCGCGGGCCATCCGGCCGGCCGGCTTGATAGGCATCGCGGACGGCGGCCTCGACACGCTCCCGCTCGGCTGCATCCAATGTGGTCATGTATTTGCCGAGCGGGCCTTCGCCGGCGCCGATCGGCACCCAGAAGTCGTCGAAATTCGCGTAGTCCATGCGGATCATCGGCTCGGCCTCGGTGACATCGACGAGACCCTGCTCGACAAAGGTCCGCTTCATCTCGCCCGGCTGCATCATTGGCTGGAAGCAATAGCGGTTGCGCAGCTGACGCCCGCTTTCGCTGAGCGCCGCAACTGTGTCGATCATCATGCGCATGCCGGTCATGCCGCCGTAATGGTCCCAGACCACGGCCGCGACCACACCGCCCGGCCGCGTCACGCGGCGCATCTCGGCCACCGCCTTGCCGGCTTCCGGCACGAAGTGCAGCACCAGCAGCGCCAGCGCGCGGTCGAACGCATCATCGGCGAACGGCAAGGCGGTGGCATCCGCCTGCTGGATGGTGACGCGCGGATCGGTGTTCCTGTCCTTCGCCGCCGCGACGAAGACCGGCGAGAAGTCGATGGCCTGGATATCGGTGAGATCGCCTGACTTCGCCAGCTCGAAGGTCAGGCTGCCGGTGCCGCAACCCACGTCGAGGACTTTTTCGCCGCCGGCCAGACCGGCGAAATCGATGAACTTGGGCGCGAGCCTGCGGCTCCAGCGCCCCATCAGTTGCTCATAGCCCGACGCCGCGTGAACGGTGAAACTTGATGTCATCTCGCCCTCCCTTCGTTGAAGTCAACCTAGACTTCCACGGAAGCCATGCCAAGCAGCCAAAGCAGCGGATCGTTCCGTGACCGCACACAAGCGGTGGGCCTGGCGGCCCGGCACGTTGCCGGGACTGTGCGCAGAAGCTAATATGGCGCCTAACCCTCGCGGATATTGGGGGACGGGGTGAGCAAAATCCTGATTTGCGGTGGAGGCGTAATCGGGTTGTGCACGGCGGCCATGCTTGGCCGCGATGGTCACGACGTGACGGTCCTCGAGGCTGATCCGGCGGACCGGCCTTCGAGTTCCAGTCAAGGATGGGACTGGGAGCGCCCCGGCGTTGCGCAGTTCAGGCAGCCCCACAACCTCAGCTCGCGTTTCCGGATGGTCGCCGATCAGGAGTTGCCGGGGCTGACGGATATTTTGCTGCGCGCCGGCTGCGTCTGGATGGATTTCTTCGACCCCCGATCGTTGCCCCCGACGATAACGGACAGGGCGCCCCGCCCGGGCGACGAAGCCATGCGCTTCGTTACCGGCCGGCGGCCGGTGATCGAGTGGGCCGTAGCCGAGATGGCGCAAGCTGCGCCCAATGTGACGGTCCGGCGGGGGATCAAGGTTCGCGAGCTGATCACGGGAGCCTCAGCCATTCCCGGCGTGCCGCATATTGCGGGCGTTCGCACGACGTCCGGCGAAGAGATTCGCGCCGACCTGGTGATCGATGCGATGGGGCGGCGAAGCCCTGCCTGCGAATGGATCGTTGCCGCCGGAGGCCGCAGTCCGAGCGAGGAAGCCGAGGACAGCAATTTCGTCTATTTCACTCGCTATTTCACGGGCAAGCAGCGGCCGCGCCGAAAGGGCCGCCTGCTCACTCCGATGGGGCTGTTCTCGATTCTCACCCTGGATGGCGACAACGACACCTGGTCGGTCACTCTGTTCACCTCCGCGAGAAACAAGGCCATGCGCGCTTTGCGCGACACCGCCACGTTCCACCGTGTCGTTACGGCATGTCCGATGCAGGCCCATTGGCTGGACGGCGAGCCGATCACGCACGTCCTGCTGATGGCGGGCGTTCTCGACCGCTACCGGCGGTTTGTCGTCGACGGCCAGCCTGTCGTCACCGGGTTTGCGGCTGTGGCCGATGCCTGGGCCTGCACCAATCCGTCCGCCGGGCGGGGGTTGAGCGTCGGCCTTCTGCACGCGCAGGTGCTCAGGAATATCGCTCGCCGGCACATCGGCGACCCTGCCGAATTCTCGCGGGAATACGATGTCGAGACCGAGCGCCAGGTCGGCCCGTTCTATCGCAACCAGATCGCCGCCGACCGTGCCCGGATCGCGGAGATGAACGCCTTGGCCGACGGCCTTCCTGTTCCGCCGCCGAATCCGGTCATGGCCCGGCTTTTCGCCGCCGCTAGCGAGGATGCCGACGTGTTTCGCGGCGTGATCGAGATCGCCATGTGCGTTTCGCTGCCGCAGGATGTCGTCGCCAGACCGCATATCGCGGCGAAACTGGCCGAACTGGACGGTCGCCCTTTGCCGCCGAATCCCAACATCATCGATCGCGACCGTATGGCATCGCTACTTGCCGGCTGATCTTTTCGCAATCCGGCGTCGACGCTCGGGGTTAAAAGCTCATCGCGGACGTCGACGACGAAGACTTCGCTCACGCAGGCGTCGTTTTGCCGGTCGAGAGGGCGTCGAACACTTCGCCCGTTTCGGCCACGAGCGTTCGCACCAGTTGCCCGGCCGGAAGCTCCCTGTTCAGGGCCGCCGCCTGCCCATAGAGATGGAAGGCGAAATCCTTGTCGCCGCCGAGCGGAGCGCTGAGCGCGACCATTTGCGGGAAGTCCGGAAGGGGCACCCTGCTCTCCTCCATTTCCAGGGCGTAGCGGGTGCGTCTCGCGCGCGCCGCGCGGCCGGTGAAGGCATCGGTGATCATCGTGTCCATGTCGGTCGCCGTGCGGATCAGGGCGCGGCGCGGTGCGTCCGTGCCGGCTTCGTCGCAGGACAGGAAGCCGGTGCCGATCTGCACGCCGCTGGCGCCAAGCGCGAAAGCGGCCGCTATGCCGCGGCCGTCGGCGATGCCTCCCGCGGCAATGACCGGGAGCTCGACGGCATCGACGACCTGGGGAACCAGCGCCATCGTTCCAACGCCGTCGCCAGGACCATTGGGAGCGTGCGAACCGCGGTGACCTCCCGCCTCCCAGCCCTGGGCTATGACCGCGTCGGCTCCACCGTCGGCGAGCTTGCGCGCCTCGGCGACATTCGTCGCGGTGCCGATGATTGCGATCCCGGCCTGCTTCAGCCTGCCGACGGCAGCCGCATCCGGAATGCCGAAATGAAAGCTCACGACCGGCGGCCGGATCTCGAGCAGCAGTTCAAGCTTTTCTTCATCGAAGCCCGGTCCGATCGGCGGAAGCCGCCGCGAGGGTTCGCCAAGCGACAGCTCCTCATAGTAGGGCCGCAACCTGTCAATGACCTGGGTCAGCACGGCGTCGCCGGTGTCGGGTCTGGGAAAAACAAAGAAGTTGAGGTTGAAGGGACGCACGGTCAAGGCGCGCATCTGGCGCGCAACGTTGCGCAGGCCATCCGGCAGCATCGATGCGCATCCGAGCGACCCCAGCCCACCGGCATTGCTCACCGCGGCGGCGAGCTCCGGCGTCGCCGAGCCCGCCATCGGCGCCTGGATGATCGGATGCTCGATCTTCAAGAGATCGCATAAACGCCGGTTCGGCCACATGAGCGTTTTTCCTGTTGGGAAGGAACACACGCTCACTCATCATAAGCCGGTCTCGGGGCCGGGTCATCGGAATTGTTCGGGTACGCTCCCCACGCTCTCCCGCTCCACCAGCGGGCACTCCAGCTTGGTGATCGGATAGCGGCCGCGGCCGGGCGTCGGCGGCGTCTCCAGCTGCTCGATCGCCCATTGGCCCATCGCCAGATGCGGCAAGGTCGTCAGCGGCGGGAAATGATGGCGGGCGATCTCCTCGTCATGCAATGGCCTGCACAACTCGCCTCAAGTTTTCGAGAACAGCGCCTGTATCGTCTCGATCGGCATCAGCATGACGCGCTCGCCCAGCGGAGACATAGTGAAGCCGTGACGCTGGTAGAAACCAACGGCGTCGTCGTCGATGGCGTGCGCCACCACGGCACGAACCCCGGCAATGTCCGAAACCGCGAGGCAACGCCGGAGCGCATCGGAAAGCAGGTCGCCCCCGAGGCCCATTCCCTGGAACGCCTGATCGATCGCCAGACGGCCTATCAGCAGCAAAGGAACCTGTTCAGGCATGCCCCGGCGTAGCTTGGCGCTTGGCAGCGCGACCCGTTCTTCCATCGCCGTGGAGATCGCGTAGTAACCGACGACACGATTTTTCGTGCCCGCGTCGCAGACGACATAGGTTCGGGCAGACAATCCCTCGCCGGCGAGGGCACGGTTTCGCAGCCAGTCATCAAGGGTGGGATGCCTGCCGTTGCGAAATTCTGCGACATCATGAATGATGGTCAGCCGTTCCGGAGCACGGACTCGCGGGCCTTGCGATTGCCCAGCGGGCATCAGCGCTCCCAGGCTGGCTTGCGCGTCATGCGGGCGCGAAGCTCTTGCGACGGTTGGTTCGGAGCATCAAGCAGGTCAAGAAATTTCTCATGCGCGTCGGCATCGAGAAAGAAGGCACGCTGGTCCAGAATGGTCTCCTCAGCCTGCCTGCGCGCACTGTCCAGCATGAACTCCGACAGTTTTTGCCCGCGCAAGCTCGCGGCGCGGTTGAGAATGGCCTTCGTCTCGGCCGAAGCGCGGATCTGAATCACATCATTCTTGCGAACTGCGTTGTGATTGCCGCCAGCATGACTGGGCTGCGCCATCGAAATCCTCCTCTGTCAGGGTCAGATATCTAGCGATTGTAAGTACAATGTCAATACGTTCCAAGCCTTGAAGTGGCGATCTGGGACATCCTATCCCTTCACGCCTGCCACGCTCTCCCGTTCCACCAGCGGGCACTCCAGCTTAGTGATCGGATAGCGGCCGCGGCCGGGCGTCGGTGGCGTCTCCAGCTGCTCGATCGCCCATTGGCCCATCGCCAGATGCGGCAGGATGGAGGTCGTCAGCGGCGGGAACAGATGGCGGGCGATCTCCTCATCGTCATAGCCGACCACGGAGATGTCCTGCGGGATATGCAGGCCCGCTTCCTTCAGCGCCTCGTAGCAGCCGATCGCGGTGCGGTCGTTCTGGCAGAAGATGGCGGTCGGTCGCTCCTTGAGCCCGAGCAGCTTGACCGTCGCGGCATAGCCGGCGCTGGCCGACCAGTCGCCCTCCACCACCAGTTCCGGGTCGAACGGGATGTCGGCGGTGGCTAGAGCGCGGCGATAGCCCTTGAGCCGATCCTGAGCGGCCTGCATCCACGGCTCGCCGGTGATGGTGGCGATGCGGCGATGGCCATGGCCGATCAGGTGTCTCGTCGCGCTCTGGCCGCCGGCGATCTCGGAGGGAACCACGGCCGGGAAGGCATAATCGGCGGTGTAGCAGTTGAGCAGGATGACCGGCATCTCGAGACTGTAGAGGAAATCCGGCGCGGCGATCTCGCGGGTGAAGATGGTCATATAGATCAACGCCGTGATGCCGCGCCCCGTCAGCGCCTGGATGGCGCGCGGCTCCATCACCGCGTCGCCCATGGTCTGCGCCACCAGAAGCACGTTGCCGGCGTTCCACGAGGCCTGCCGCGCGCCCTCGATGGCGACCACCGCCTCGGGGCTGGTGGCGAGCTGGTCGACCGCGAAGCCGATGACGCCATCCAGGCCTTCGAAGGGCGTCACCGGCGGCCGCAGCGCGGAAAAGACCGGCGGCGAATAGCCCAGCGCTCTGGCCGCCTCGATCACCCGGTCGCGTGTCTGTTGCGACAGCCTGATGCCCGGCGAATTGTTGAGCACGAACGAGACCGTCGCCTGCGAGCAGCCGGCCGCGCGCGCGATGTCGGTCATGGTGACACGTCCTTTGGGCTTGGCGGCCGGCTTGCGGCGCCTGGAAGCCCCGGGAGGATCACGCAGTTCCGTCGGTTCACTCATGGTCGGTTCCCAAACCCGGCCGGCTCCAAAGCAAAGGCCGATTGCAATGGCAAGATGGTCGGCACGCTCATCTGAAACGCACTATTGATAATAAGTATTATCAAGCGCGACATGCAAATCGCCGGCCGCGCCGCGTCGCGACGAAATCAGTCCGATAAGGTCAGCAGCGCTGACAATTCCTACGGGTTTCCGTGCTGTAGAAAGCTTTTGCGCACGTGCTCTCCTCACTCCCGGCGCATCTTTCGACCAGCGTCTCCTCCGCTTCGAAAGCACGCGCCTCAGCCCAAAACTAATACTCTTTACTAATAGCTGTAAGCGTTCTACTGTCAACTCGTCGTAACCGTCCGGGCTTCCGCTCGGTGCCGGCAAAGTGCGAAGGATGCTCGCTCGAAAGCCGGCGGACCGCCGGTTGGGGCTCGTGTCCATCCTCACGAAAATGTCAGACAAATCGGACTATTTACGAATGCCACATGAGTGTCTAGTGTCTCGACCGCGGCCGGATCGGAACCGTTCTTAAGTCGGCGGACCTTTGCGCCATACCCTTGAGGAGGAGGGTTATCCGCGCCGCAGCCGAGACATCAGCGAAGAGTTCTACAAGGGAGGTTGAACTATGAAATCCATGATACGCAACGCATCCGTCGCCGCGGCGGCCTTGGCATTAGGCCTGTCGGCAAGCGCCAGCGTGCGCGCCGACGACAAGCCGACGCTGGCCTTCGTCGTCAACGGTGCGTCAGACTTCTGGAAGGCGGCGGAAGCCGGCGTGAAGAAGGCGCAGGGCGAACTGCCCGACTACAATCTCGAGCTCAAATATCCGGAACAGTCTTCGGTCGCCATCCAGCAGCGGCTGATGGACGATCTGGTGACGGCAGGCGTCAAGGGCATCATGGTCTCGGCCGTCGATCCCAAGACCTCGACCGACGGACTGAACAAGATCGCGTCGGAAACCGCGCTGTTCACTACCGACTCGGATGCCCCGCAGACCAAGCGCGTCGCCTATATCGGCTCGTCCAATGTCGATGCCGGCAAGCAGGCGGCCGAGATCGCCAAGAAGGCGATGCCCAACGGCGGCAAGTGCCTGGGCTTCGTCGGCCTGCTCGGCGCCGACAACGCCAAGGAGCGCATCCAGGGCATGAAGGACGGGCTCGCCGGCAGCAAGATCGAGCTGGTCGACGTGCGCGGCGACGATATCGACCAGGCGCGTGCCAAGAAGAACGTCGAGGACGCGCTGGTCGCCAGCCCCGATATCACCTGCATGGTCGGCTTCTATTCCTACAACACGCCGCGCATCTATGAAGCGCTGCGCGACGCCGGCAAGCTCGGCCAGATCACCGTCGTCGGCTTCGATGACGATCCGATCACGCTGGGCGGCGTCAAGGAAGGCACCGTCGCCGCGACCGTGGTGCAGCAGCCGTTCGAATGGGCCTATCAGGGCATGAAGCTGATGGCCTCCTACCTCAAGGGCGACAAGTCGGGCATCCCGGCCAACAACCTGATCATCATCCCGACCAAGATCATCGGCAAGGATGATGTGGACGCCTACGCCGCCAATCTCAAGGCGATGCAGGGCAAGTAAGCTCAGCACAGTTGCGCCGGCTCAAGGTTTCGCCTTGAGCCGGCGTTCGTATTGACGGACCCGCCAAGGCCCGTCAGTCTGTGGCCACCGGCTGTTGCCCCGTGCGGTAAACTATGGCGTGATGACCTCTACCGATTCCACTCAACCGACCACCGCTCCGTTCCTGAGCCTCGAGGCCGTGCGCAAGACCTATCCGGGCGTTGTGGCGCTGGACAGATTCTCGATGGAGGTCCGGCCCGGCGAGGTCATAGGCCTGGTCGGCGAAAACGGCGCCGGCAAATCGACGCTGATGAAGATCCTCGGCGGCGTGACGCGGCCGGACAGCGGCACCATCACCGTCGACGGCGCGGCGCATGACGCGCTGACCGTCGAGCAGAGCATCGGCTCCGGCATCGCCTTCGTGCACCAGGAATTGAACCTCTTCGAGAATCTCGACGTCGCCGCCAACATCTTCTTCGGCCGCGAGCCGCTGCGTGCCGGGCCGCTGAGGCTGGTCGACCGCGCGAAACTGCGCGAGATGGTGGCGCCGCTGCTAAAGCGCGTCGGCGCCAATTTCTCGGCCGACGCGCCGGTGGCGTCGCTGTCGCTCGCGCAGCAGCAGATGGTCGAGATCGCCAAGGCGCTGTCGATCAAGGCGCGCCTTGTCATCCTCGACGAGCCGACTTCCAGCCTGCCGATGGCGGAAACCGAAAAGCTGCTCGACGTCATCAAGGGCCTGAAGGCGCAAGGCATCAGCGTCATCTTCATCTCGCACCGGCTGCATGAGATCGAGCGCGTCGCGGACCGCGTCGTAGTGCTGCGCGACGGCACGCTGGCCGGCACCCTTCCCAAGAGCCACATCAATCACGACGAGATGGTCAGGCTGATGATCGGCCGCATGCTGAAGGAGCGCGAGAAGGCCGGCGAGGCCGCCCGCGCGCCGGGTAGCGTGGCCCTGTCGGCGGATGCGATCCGCACCAGCACCTATCCGGACCGGCCGGTCAGTCTGGAGTTGAAACGCGGCGAGATCCTCGGCCTGGCGGGCCTGGTCGGCTCCGGCCGCACGGAGCTGGCGCGCGTGCTGTTCGGCATCGAAGAGCGGTTGGCCGGCAGCGTCACGCTCGACGGCAAGCCGCTGAATGTGACATCGGCGGCGGATGCGGTGGCGAATGGCATCTTCCTTGTGCCGGAGGACCGCAAGCTCACCGGCATACTGCTGGACCTGTCGATCGCGCAGAACATTTCATTGCCCAACCTGCCGGCCCATGCCAGGCGCTCGCTGGTCTCGGTCGGCGCCGAGCTCGCGACGGCCGAAAAGCAGAAGAAGAACCTCGGCATAAAGGCGCCGTCGGTGCTCACCCGCACCGGCACGCTGTCGGGCGGCAACCAGCAGAAGGTGGTCCTGGCCAAATGGCTGGCGATGAACCCCAAGGTGATGATCCTGGACGAACCGACGCGCGGCATCGACATCGGCGCCAAGGCCGAGATCTACGGGCTGATGCGGGCGCTGGCCGACGCCGGCGTCGCCGTGCTGATGATCTCCAGCGACATGGAAGAAGTGATCGGCGTGTCGGACCGCATCGCGGTCATGCATGAGGGGCAGATCTCCGGCATCCTCGACAAGGACGATTTCAGCCAGGAGAACGTGCTTTTGCTGGCGGTCGGCAAGAAGCCGAAACTGCTGCAAGCGGCGGGAGGAGCGCAATGAGCAAGAAAGATCTCGGCCTGCTGATCCTGATCCTGGTGGTCGGCGCGGTGGTGACGGCCATCAACCCGCGCTTCCTGTCGGCGATCAATCTCGCCAACACTTCCAACCTGGTCGCTCTGTTCGGCATCCTGTCGATCGGCCAGGCCTTCGTCATCATCACCGGCGGCATCGAATTGTCGGTCGGCTCGGTGATCGCCCTGCTCGGCACGCTGTTCATCGATTTCATCGCGGTGCGCGAGGTGAGCTGGCCGCTGGCCTTCGTGCTGATCCTCGTGCTCGGCGCCGTCATCGGCTTCGTGCATGGCTGGCTGATCACGCGGCTGAAACTGCAGCCCTTCGTGGTGACGCTGTGCGGCCTGCTCATCTATCGCGGCGTGGCGCGCTTCTATACCGCCGACGGCACGGCCGGCTTCGCCTTCGGGCAGAACTTCCCGACGCTCGAGTTCCTGACCGCGGGCCGCTCCTACGGCCTGCCGAACAGCTTCATCGCGCTGATCGTCATCGCCATCGTTATGTGGGTGGTGCTGCACCGCTCGGTCTTCGGCCGCTATCTCTATGCGATCGGCAAGAACGAGGAAGCGGCGAAATATTCCGGCATCCGCACGGGCCGGGTGATCATCGCCGCCTATGTCATCTGCGGCGTGCTGACGGCGCTGTCGGCGATCTATTTCGCCATGTACACGCGCTCGATCTCGCCCGCGAGCCACGGCCAGTTCTATGAGCTTTATGCCATCGCCGCGGCGGTGCTGGGCGGCTTCTCGCTGCGCGGCGGCGAAGGGTCGCTGGTCGGTGCTGTCCTCGGCACCGTGCTGCTGCAGGAGTTGCAGAACCTCGTCAACCTGCTCGGCATTCCTTCCTCGCTCAACTTCGCGGTGATGGGCGGCGTGATCCTGATCGGCGTGCTGGTCGACCAGCAATGGGGCGTCTTCCGCGCCCGGCGCCGGATGCTGGAGGCGTCTCGCCGGGGCGTCGCCGGCGCGCCGGCGGAGTAGTCTCGCTCTTCCGTCCACACCCGGACCGGGTTCCGATTGGATCGATGCTCGCGGTGAAGCCGTGGGCAGGTCCCGATTCGCGGACGAATTGCAACAACGCGTGAACCGGAAAACAGCCCTTGTCGCAGAATCGGGGCTGGGCTAAGCAAATGGTATCTGAGGGTTCCAAGAACAAAATATGGGAGAAATTACCGTGACATCATCACGTTGGATCGCGCTCGCCGCGCTGGCGCTGACCTGCTCGACCCCGGCTATGGCCAAGGATTGGAAGACCGTGACGGTCGCGATGGAGGGCTCCTATGCCCCGTGGAACCAGACCGATGCCAGCGGCAAGATCGTCGGCTTCGAGGTGGACATCCTGAACGACGTCTGTGCCCGCGCGAAGCTGGAATGCAGCATCGTCGCGCAGGATTGGGATGGCGTCATTCCCGGGCTAACGGCAGGCAAGTTCGACATCGTCATGGACGGCATGTCGATCACCGAAGAGCGCATGAAGACCATCGACTTCTCGATTCCCTACGCGTCGTCGCCGGTGGCTTTCCTGGCCGACAAGAACGGCCCGCTGGCGCAGATGTCCAACACCGGCAAGATGATCGATCTCTCAAAGGACGACGCCGAATCCAAGGCGGCGCTCGACACGCTGCGCAAGGAGCTCACCGGCAAGAATGTCGGCCTGCAGGTCTCGACCACGGAGGCGACCTTCGCCGACAAATATCTCAAGGATGTCGCCAACGTCCATGAATACAAGACCACCGACGAGCACGACCTCGACCTGATGGCGGGCCGCATCGACGTCGCCTTCGCCGACACCACCTATTTCCTAGGCACGCTGGCCAAGCCCGATGCGAAAGACCTGGAATTCGTCGGCCCGCAATTCAAGGGTGGCCCGATCCTCGGGCCGGGCATCGGCGCGGCCTTCCGCAAGAGCGACAAGGACCTGCAGGACATCTACAACAAGGCGCTCAAGGCCGCGCTCGATGACGGCTCGGTGTCGAAATATTCCATGCAATGGTTCAAGATCGACATTACCAAGTAATGTCGCAACGGGAGCAGCCAAGGCTGCTCCCGTTTTGCATTGAGCATATACGTCGATGCCTATCTCGGCGCCCGCAGGAGCCGTAAGTGGAGTTTCTCAACGATCTCAAGGATCAGGTTTCGACGGCCTATGAGCTGTTGGCCGCCGGCTGGGGCGTGCAACTGCTCTGGGGCATCGCCTGGACGCTCGCCGTCACCGTCGTCTCGATGCTGATCGGCGCCGTGCTCGGCTCGCTGGTGGCGGCGGCCAAGCTTTCGCATCGCGGCGGATTGAGGTTCATCGGCGAGAGCTACACCACCGTCTTCCGCGGCGAACCGGAACTCCTGATCATCTACCTGTTCTACTATGGCGGCACCCAGGTCCTGACCGGCGTGGCGCGCTCGACCGGATCGATCGGCTCGGCCGATATCTTGAACATGCCGAGTTTCCTTGGCGGCGTTCTCGCGGTCGGCATCATTTCCGGCGCCTATCAGGCCGAGGTTTTTCGCGGCTCGTTCCTGGCGATCCATCGCGGCGAGCTGGAAGCGGCGCGTGCCTACGGCATGTCGGCCTGGCTGCGTTTTCGCCTCGTGATCATGCCGCAGGTCCTGCGTCTCGCGGTGCCGGGGCTGGGCAATGTCTGGCAATTGACCATCAAGGACTCGGCGCTGATCTCGGTCACCGGCGTCGCCGAGCTGATGCTGACGGCCAACAAGGCGGCGCGCTCGACGCATCATTCGCTGCTTTTCTACACGCTCGCCGGCATCCTCTATCTGGTGATGACCTCGATCTCGACGCCGATCTTCGACAAAGCCGAGCGCTACACCTCCCGAAGCTTCACACGGCCGAAATAAGAGGTGGCGGTGGATTTCGACTTCTACCTTTCAACCATGTGGAGCGTGCTGAAGGCGCTGCCGCTGACGCTCGAGATCTGGTTCTTCGGCATCGCCTTCGGGCTCATCATCGCCACCGGCCTGACCTGGCTGCGGGCTTCCGGCTACAAATCGGGCGAGTATTTCACCCGCGCCTATGTTTTCGTCTTCCGCGGCTCGCCGTTGCTGGTGCAGCTCTATCTGGTCTATTTCGGGCTCTCCCAGTTCGACTTCGTGCGCCACAGCCCGATCCTGTGGCCAATCCTGCGCGATCCGATGTATTGCACGATCGTCGCCATGGCCTTGAATACTGCGGCCTATGAGAGCGAGATTTTCCGCGGCGCGCTGCGCGCGGTGCCTGTCGGCCAGATCGAGGCGGCCAAGGCGTTCGGCATGTCGGCCTTCACTCGCTTCCGCCTCGTCACGCTGCCGATCGCGCTGCGGCTTGCGTTGCCGGCCTATTCGACGGAAATCATCCTCATGACCAAGGCAACCGCGCTGGCGTCCGTGGTCACCATCATGGAGATGATGGGAACGGCGCAGAAGATCCAGCATGACACGTTCCGGCCGATTGAGGTGCTGACCTGCGCCGGCGTGATCTACCTGCTTCTCAACCTGTCGATCGCCCGGCTGTTTGCCTGGGTCGAGCACCGGCTTTCGCCGCATCTGCGTCCCCCGCCCGAGCGGAGCCAGCAAGTCAAACCCGTACCGGAGGTGTTGTGATGTCGGCAAATGTCGCCGCTGCCGCGAAAGCCGCGCCGTCCTCCGACGAGACGCCCGCCATCAGCGTAAAGGATCTGCGCAAGTGCTTCGGCGATCATGAGGTGCTCAAGGGCATTTCGCTCGAGGCCCACAAGGGCGACGTCATCTCGATTCTCGGCTCCTCCGGGTCCGGCAAGAGCACGATGCTGCGTTGTATCAATCTCCTGGAGACCCCGGATTCCGGCGAAGTGCGGGTCGACGGCGAGCTCATCAAGATGAAGCGGGGTCGCGACGGCCACCAGATGCCCGCCGACATCCGCCAGGTGGAGCGGATCCGCGCCAACCTCGCCATGGTGTTCCAGAGCTTCAATCTGTGGTCGCACATGACCGTGCTGGAAAACCTCGTCGCCGCGCCGACGCATGTGCTGAAGCGGCCGCGCGCCGAGTGCCTGGAGCAGGCCGAGGCATTGCTGAAACGCGTCGGCATATGGGAGCGCCGCAACTACTATCCGCCCCACATGTCGGGCGGCCAGCAGCAGCGCGCGGCAATAGCCCGCGCGCTGGCGATGAATCCCAAGGTGATGCTGTTCGACGAGCCGACATCGGCGCTCGATCCGGAACTGGTCGGCGAGGTGCTGCGCGTTATGCGCTCGCTCGCCGAAGAAGGACGCACCATGCTGGTCGTCACGCACGAGATGGGTTTTGCCCGTGACGTGTCGAGCAAGGTGATGTTCCTGCACAAGGGCGAGGTGGACTCGGCCGGCGAACCGAAGGAGATGTTCGCCAGGCCGCCGACGCCGCAGTTCACGCAGTTCATCGCCAACTTCAATAAGTGAGGCGCTGCGCCCCCTTCTCCCCTTGTGAGGGCTTTGCACGGGAGAGTGAATTCTGTTTGTTGGGCTAATGAGGCGTTTTTTGAAGGCCATGGGAGCGGTT